>JBFMCB010000209.1:0-4776 GCA_040754915.1 Chloroflexota bacterium
CCAGCATGAAGAGAGGCCCTGGCAGGAAATAGCGCGTGGTGTAGACCTTGCCAGGATTCATGACCCCCTCCTCATCGAGCCTGGCTTTGCGAGCCTTTCGCTCTTTCTGCTCTGAGGCGCCCAAAACCCGTCCTACATAAGGGGTGTTCCATAGGCCGACCCCGTAGGGTCTCCCGCCCTGGCCGATGGCGGTCATTTGGAGGGCTTTAACCACACCCAAGCATAGAACAAACGCCAGGCCCTGGCGCTCATCGACGGGAAACATGGAAAACACCAGGACCAGGTTTGGGGCGACCACATAGCCATAGTTGAAGAGGTTGAGCCTCATTCTGGCATCCAATCTCTCCACCTGGCTCAGATAGTCGGCGAACCGCTCCAGGGGCAGCAGCGACTCCGAGCCGAGGAGGCTGGGCCCCAGGCGCTTGGCCCTCAGCGAATAGAAACGAGCCCGCCACTCTTCCTGGGCCAGGGAGGATGCCAGCTCCCGCCCCCCGATATCGGCCACGATCTCCGCCACGGCGGAAGACAGTTCGGCGGCTTGGCGGCTCGTCCCCTGAAAGGTCAACGACAGCAGATCCTCCTGGCCCAAAGGCGGTGCGTCGAAGCCAGCCCGAAGCAGGGCCGCCACGAAGGAGCGGCCATGAAAGGCCATGAAGTGAGGCCTGAGCGGCACTGTTCGCTCCATGAGCTCTTGCCCGGCCCGCATGTCTGGCACGGCGATGAGATGGTGCCGTTCAGAAGCGGGTATCCTTTGTATCGATAACTCGACCTTGGTGACGATGCCCAACGTACCCTCGCTTCCCTGGAGCCAGGCCAGGGGAGGCATGGTCTCGGGCCCAAGGTCGAGGACCTTTCCCTGTGGGGTGATGAACTCGGCCCTCCGGACCTGGCCGACGAAGGGCCCATGTCTGAGGCTCCCGATGCCCAGGCCCTCAGAGCACAACCAGCCACCCACTGTAGCGGAAAGATAGCTGGAAGGGTAGGACTTCAAGGTGAAACCCTTGCCTTGCAGTTCAGTATCCAGAGCCTGGAAAGTCGTGCCCGCCCAGACGAGGGCGCTGGATTTTCCCTCGTCTATCTCCATCACCCCATCCAGCCCCTTCAGGTCCATGACCATCCCGCCGGTCACCGGCACGACATTGAAGAGAGCGGAGGTGGCACCGGCGCGAGGGGTCACGGCGATTCGCTGTTTTCTAGCGTGCTGCAAGATGCTGGCTACCTGCTCGGTTGTCCTGGGCTTGACCACCAGTTCCGGCGTGTTTCGGATGCGCAGGACCTTAGGGATGAAACTGGGCACGGGAGCCAGGTCATAGGAGCAGAGGGTCCGTTCGAACAGGTCTTCTGTGACTTGCGCCCCCGACGCCTCTACTAAGGCGGCGTATTTTGCCGAGACCATGTTTATCTCCGGGTGGTTTTCTTTCGATAGTCTTCGCCAGATCAGGAGAACAGCCGCATGGAACCGACAGGCGCCGACCTGAGCGTCCCTTAAGGCTGGTACTCCGCCCGCACCTGAGCAGCGTGGTAGGAGCTGCGGACAAAGGGACCGGCGATCACTGCGGAGAAGCCCAAGGCCTCTCCCGCCTGCTGGTAGTCACGGAACGTCTCGGGGGCCAGGTATTCGGCCACTTCAAGATGATGGGGCGTGGGTTGCAGGTATTGCCCCAGGGTCAGGATCTGACATCCCGCCCGCCGGAGGTCGCGCATTGTTCGCAGTACCTCCTCTTGGGTCTCCCCCAGGCCCAGCATCAGGCCGGATTTGGTCACTAGCCTGGCCTTATGGGCAAAGGCCAGCACCCCCAGGGAGCGCTGATAGTTGGCCCCGGGCCGTACCTGGGGATAAAGGCGTGGCACCGTCTCCAAGTTGTGGTTGACGATCTCGGGGGAAACGGCGACTATCTTCTCCAGGGCAGCCAGTGACCCGCGGAAATCAGGCACCAGGACCTCCACCGTGGCCCGGGGAAGGAGCTCCCGCACCGCCAGGACGGTGGCGACGAAATGCGCTGCTCCGCCATCGGAGAGGTCATCGCGGGTGACCGAGGTGATAACCACGTGCCGCAGCCCTAACTGGGCTGCCGCTAGGGCGACCCGTCGGGGTTCTGTGCGGTCCGGCGGGGGAGGAGTGCCCTTCTCCACAGCGCAGAAGCGGCAACTGCGGGTACAGCGGCTTCCCAGGATCATAAAGGTGGCGGTGCCTTGGGCGAAGCACTCCCCGATGTTGGGGCAATCGGCGCTCTGACAGACGGTATTTAGGCCCAGGGCCTTCAAGAGGAACTCAACGGCAGCCCCGCCCGCTAGCCCTGGCTTCAACAGGAGCGGTTGCTCGCAATTCTCCACCAGCTCTACGCCAAAAACCCCGGCAAAACTCCTCAGGAAGCCCTCCTCCACGGCTGCGAAGTCCACCTCCCGCCCCAGCTCCGCGCGCATGGAGGTGACCCCTTTGTCAGCGATGCCGCACGGAACGATGACCTGGAAGTGCTCCATGAGGGGGGCTACATTCAGGGCCAGGCCGTGAGTGGTCACGCCCTGGCTTACGGCGATGCCAATGGCGGCGATCTTTTTCTCGCCAACCCAAACGCCAGGATGTCCTTCCAACCGCCGGGGGCTCAGGCCGAATTCGGCCAGGAGGCGGATGGCCGTCTCCTCTAACCGCCAGGCGTGGGCATGGGCATCGCCGTCGGGTAGCCTGAGAATAGGGTACACGACCAATTGTCCAGGGCCGTGATAGGTAGCTCGGCCGCCGCGGTCGGTCTCGTGTACGGCGATCCCTCTCTGACGCAATCGTTCCCGGGGCGCCAGCACATCCTCGCTTCCGCCTCCCCGGCCCAGGGTGATAGTAGGCGGGTGCTGCAAGAGGAGCACCCGGTCCCCCGTTGTCTCCCGGCGGCGCGCCTCAGCCAGGATCTCCTGGAGCCGCAGCGCCTGCCGATACTCAACAACGCCCAGCCGTGTTACCGCTACCGTGCCCAAGTCCACCCTCACCACTTTGGCAGATAGATGGCCTGTCCCAGGATGTCACGGGCCGCCTCCACCTGGCTCTCGGCCAGGGTAGGATGGGCCCGTATGGCGTAGGCCAGGTCCTCGGCCGTGGCCTCCAGTTGGATGGCCAGGGCTGCCTCGCCGATCAACTCTGTGGCCAGGGGACCGACGATGTGGACCCCAAGGATTTTGCCGTACCTCGCCTCGGCCACGATCTTAACCGCGCCCTCCAGCTCGCCCAGCGTGGTCGCCCGGGCGCTGAGAGTGAAGGGAATGGTGCTGGTCTTGAACTGGTAGCCTTGCTCCTCGGCCTGGGCCTCAGTCAAGCCCACGCAGCCCAGCTCCGGGTCGGTGTGGAGGCAGCGGGGCACGGCCCGATAGTCCATGCGTCTGGACCTACCCGTGGCATTTTCGGCAGCTATCAGTCCCTGGATGGAGGCCAGGTGGGAGAGCATCTGGCCTCCGGTGGCGTCGCCGATGGCAAACAGGCCAGGGACGTTGGTCCGCATACCGTCGTCCACAACGATGGCTCCACCCACCAACCGGACCCCCATCTCGGTCAGGCCCAGGTCGACCAGGCATGGGGCCCGTCCGGTTGTCAACACCTTGTCCGCACTTACCTCGCCACTCCTGCCTGCCAGGGAGACCACCAGCTCTCCTTCCTGCTGGCGGATGGATGTCGGGGCCGTTTTGATCAGGACATCTATCCCCCTATCTCTCAGAGATTGCCTGACGCGTTGGCCGACCTCGTGATCCTCTCCCGGCAGGATCTGAGGGCCCGGTTCCATCAAGGTCACACGGGTGCCGAAGCCATGGAACATAGCCGCGAACTCCACACCTATTGGGCCTCCGCCCAGGATCAACAGCCGAGCCGGGGCCTCTTCCAGCGCCAGGGCCTCATCGGTGGTGATGACCCCTTTTGAATCGATGCCCTCCGTGGCTGGCTTGGTCGGAGTGGAGCCGGTGGCCACGATGATCGCCCGTCCTTCAATGATTTCGCCGTCTACTTCCACTTGTCTGGATCCCACCAAACCGGCGGTCCCCCGCACCAGCTTCACGCCATAGGAGGCCAGGAGTGACTCCGTCCCTGCCCTGAGCTCCGCGACCATAGCGTCCTTCCTGGCCATGGCCGCGGGCAGGCTAAAAGAGGGCTCCCCCACGGTGATGCCATACTCCCCGGCGCGGCGCACTCTGGCAAAAAGCGCTGCGCTGGCCAGGAGCGCCTTGGTGGGGACGCAGCCCCGGTTCAGGCAAACCCCGCCGAGCTCGGCCTCCTCGATAATGGTCACCGCTGCCCCCAGCTGAGCAGCCCTTACGGCGGCGGCGATGCCACCAGCTCCCCCGCCGATGATGATCACGTCTTGCATCCTTTCCCTCCGAGACAGGTAAGGCACGTGCTGGGATTGCTCTCCTCCAGGAGCGATTTCGCCTGGTATCTCCAACACGCTCAACCATTATCAAGAAACCGCCTTTTTAACGAGAGGGCGGTTTGAGGTTACGTGCAAGGCCGAGCAGTTTCACTGTCTGGGCATGGATCCGGTCGCCGTCGATCACGAATGTATCCACGCCAGAGGCTTCACCCTTCCACTCCGGGTAGAGGATGTTGCCCTCAATTATCAGAGTGGTGACTTCGAACTGGGCGCCCATCAGGGGGCCCGACAGCACGGACCCAAACCACTTCTCGATGGCCCGCGCCCCTTGACCACGCCGTCATCTTTGGTAATCAGGAAGGCTTTCTCCGTATAGTTGTAGGCCACCTCGTCGGGGTTGGCTTCGTTGAGGGCCTTGACGTGGTGATCG
>JBFMCB010000210.1:0-4771 GCA_040754915.1 Chloroflexota bacterium
GCGCAGCCGAAAAGCCGTTTCACCGCAGAGCCCGCTGATGGCGCAGAGATAAAAGTTGGTCCTTGGTCTTTGGTCCTTGGTCTTTGGTCCACGGACTACGGACCAAGGACGACTATGTTCTCCGCGGTGGGGTCCTCGGCCGCATTTCTAGGGCGCTGGGGTGAACTCTCCCGCGTTCCCCTGCTCAAGCAGCCATGGTATGGGGTTGACGATCATGTTCACCAGCTTGCCAATAATGTGATCGTAGGTCTGGTACAATTCCTCCCCCAACTCCCTGATTAGATAACCGCATTCCACGGCGAAGCGGAGCCAGGTCTGTGTTTTTATTCCTCTCCGTTCGGCAACGCTCGCAGGACAAAATCCCGCACTCTTTTCGCCACCTCGGGGATATTCGGGGACACCACACTTAATTCTTATCCGCGATTGCTGAGTTTCGCCGGCCACTCTCCAACGCCTGCCCCTGCACCTGCTCGTCGCTAGCCAAGTTTTAAAGTAATTCTGTTGCAATTCCACGCCTTTCGGTGGTATAATAATATTGTAGCGGTATAATAACATCGCAACCAGCCAATACGATCTTTACTTCCCTCTCCGATCATACCGCCGCTGCTACCGAGGCCAATCGTCTTCGCCGCTCAAGAGTCTCGCTCCCATGGAGGGGGAATCTGGGGCTAGCAAACTGAATCCTGACTCCGCTGAAAGAACTCAGATTGAACCGCAGAGCACGCTGAGCACGCTGAGTTTTCCTGGATTTTCTCTGCGCTCTCAGCGTTCTCAGCAGTGAGGTGAGGCCTTTTTCAGGAAAGTCAATCCTGGGCTTCAAACTGAAACCAATCGCTGTCTCCGCGTTTCACATCTTGGAATTAGCAGCGTCACGGCGCTTTTCCTGGAAGCGCAGCCGAAAAGCCCTTTTTACCGCAGAGCCCGCTGAGACCGCTGAGAAATTATTGAGATCTCTGCGAGCTCCGCGTTCTCCGCGGTGGGGTCCTCGGCCGTATTTCTAGACCCGTTTCGATGGGGAATCTCGTGTAGTCGCGTGGAAGCGACGATCCGGGGCCCCAAGCCTGGGCACCTGGGCCTCGGGGAGCGAGTAGTGCAACCGGCCACGCCATTCGTGGCCGGTTGTTTTTTCTGAAGAGGAGGCGAAGGCAGAGCAGACCTGATGTTGTTGCGCCCTTGCGGTGTTTTTGAGAAAGGAGGGATAACATGAAGCGCTTTCTGGTTGTCCCGTTGGTTCTGCTGCTCACCCTGGCCACTGTCCTGCCGGGCTTGGCGGCTGGTCTCGCCGCCACCACGTACAGCGACACAATAGTAGGTTATGAGATCTTCCCAGGTGTCACAGACCCGAGTACCGGTATCGTTTACGGCACCACGTTCGTGGGCAGGGCCTCTGGTGAACTCCCAGGCTGGTGGAGGGTGAGCGTAAACTACCAGGGTCCGGCCGTCAAAGAGGCAGGGAAAACCAACGCGATTCTAGGTGGAACCTGGAAGCTGAGCAACTGGAAGGGCAGCGTCTACGGCAGTGTGACCGGAGGCACAGTTACGTGGATTGATGGCACGCATGCAAATGTCACGGGTTCCCTTTCAGTTGTCGGCGGCACTGGTGCGTACGTTGGGTGGGCAGGTGTTGGGGGGTTTGAGGGTCTTCTGGATGAGACCGTGTTCCCGCCTAAGCTCACTGGTACCCTGACGTTGACCTTCCCCTAGTGCTCGGCCATAGCGAGGGTCTTAGCTCAGCGGCGGCCAGCCTGGTATTTGAAGTGGGTAGCAGGCCAATCGTATTGGCCGTCCAATCTGGCAAACCAAAGATTTCAGAGAAAAATCGTAAAACTCACCCAAAAGTCGAAAATGTTGGGGCATTTTTGGCGTTTTCGTAAGAGTTTCGTAAGAGGTGGTGTGATAAAATTTCGTTAACCATTAGAGGTGGAATCCAGCCCTCGCAAACTGAGTTCCAGCTCGCGAACTGTATCGCATTGGTTGTCTCCGCGTTTTGTATCTTGGAATTAACAGCGTCACGGCGCCTTTCCTGGAAGCGCAGCCAAAAAGCCGTTTCATCGCAGAGCACGCTGATGGCGCAGAGATAAAAGTTGGTCCTTGGTCTTTGGTCCTTGGTCCACGGACTACGGACTAAGGACTACGGACCAAGGACGACTATGCTCTCTGCGGTGGGGTTTTCGGCCGTATTTCTAGACCCTTTTCGATGGGGAATCTGGGGCAGTCGCGTGGAAGCGACGATCCGGGGCTCCAAGCCTGGGCACCTGGACCTCGGGGAGCGAGTAGCGCAACCGGCCACGCCATTCGTGGCCGGTTGTTTGTTTTTATCGCTGGAGTTCTGGGGCCACAATACTTATCTCGTTTCATTCGTATCCTTTAATTGCTTTGGCCCGGGCTTTTGCGGCCTTAATATGCGACCAAGCCCCTCCTGGAGAGTGCCGGCAAAACTTTCGCTCCCCAGAGGCCGGCCAGTCCGAGTGTGTCTGCAGATTATCCCCATCTCTGCATCCCTCGCGCCCATGCTGAGAAAACGTTGCCAGTCTCCGACAATCCCAAGTATCGGCTTACCTTGACCAACAGGCCATCCCTACCCCGGATATGAGCCGGTGCACTCGACCATAGGTAGGTCCAGGCAACCCCTACCAAACCAATCCCCCTCGAACCGGGTTAAGCCCTAGGTAGCGCACTGCGGTCAGCAGGTAATTTTCGTCTAAGGGGTATGATGCAAATCTTGAAAATAAACCGCAACCTGCCACCGGTCACACCATTCCGCCATTAGCTCTAAGGACAAGTTGGCAACTTGTCCTACATCCGATAGTCTTCCTCCCTAAAGAACACCGGTTGCCGTCGGTTTGGACTGCAGCCTTAAGGCTGCACTCCAGATGGGGAATACCAGATGCTACAACCCTGGCCAATCGTGCCATATTAACCATCCCAAAATAGACCAACGTCAATAGTTCTGTATTGTGTCCCCCGTAATCAGCCCTGAGGTTCGAGTGGCACAAGTCCTCAGTCGCACTTCTTCTCCCTGTGCAAGTGTCTCCACCCACGCGAGCTGAAGTTCTCCCTTGTCTTGGGGCCATTCTGTGATATACTAGCGTCCAGATGAAGAGTGCTATAAGGCCAGCGGAGAAAAGCCAGAAGCGGCTCCCCGAAGTGTGAAACCCGAGGAGGAAACCGATGCGACAGCGTCGTTCTGAACAAAAAATCCCTATGCAGGCGGTGGAATCGCTGCGGAATGCCTTGGGGGAGCGTCTCATCGCCGTGGTGCTCTTTGGATCCCAGGCACGGGGGGACGTTCACGAGGCAAGCGACTGGGATCTGCTTGTGATTGCCGAGGGACTACCCGGGAAATCCTTTGAGCGCCATCTTTTCTTGAAGCGTCTATTGCCACCCAGTTGTCGCGGCGGCATTTCACTGATAGCAAAGACTCCCCAAGAGTTCCAGTCTCGCCTGCCATCCCTCTTTTTGGACATGGCTCTAGATGGGCGCATCCTCTACGATCCGCAGGGATATGGCGCAGCGAAGATGGCAGCCCTGCGGCGGTTGATCCGGCGATCAGGTCTTTACCGCGAACGTACCCAGGCCGGCGATGTATGGCGCTGGAAAAAAACACCGGCCCAGCCCTGGCGGCTTGAATGGAGTGAATAGTCTATGCAAATCCCTGAAGAGACACGCTACCGGCTGCGATTGGCGGATGGTTTTCTCCAGGAAGCCCATGAAGACATAGCCTTGCGACGTTGGCGGTCGTGTGTGGACAACAGCCAGTTGGCAACCGAAAACGCAGCTAAGTCTGTGTTAGCCCTTCTAGGCCCTGTGGGACGTACCCATAACCCTGCCGTTATCTTGCGTCAGGCCGTGGAGCGGGGAGATTATCCCGATTTCATCCATCAAAAGGTTGAACGGTTAGCCGAGTGTGCTGAACTTCTGGGCCCGGACGTTCATGTTCAGAGCGATTACGGCGATGAAGCAGGCGGTCAAACGCCTTGGGAGTTATTTGACCAGGACGCGGCCCAACAGGCTTTACATCTGGCAGAAGAGGCGGTTCTCCTGTCCAAAGAAGTGTTTGGGGGGCATGCCGCAGTATAGTCACCAGCTTCTATTCCTTTACCAAGAGGGCCCCTGGAGGGTGACGTGCAATGGTGGGGATGCTGTCAAAATGGGTGTCGTAGGAGTAGACAATGTGGGAGCCAGCCCTCTCCATTGATGCAACGATCAGGGCATCCCCAAAGTCTATATTCGTGCTTGCGTAGAGCTCAAGTGCGCGTAGGACGGCACGGCGGTGGCGGATTCTGAACCCAGGGAGGCGAACCAGTGGGGTCAAAAGTTCACTCACCTCAGAGCGAGGTACGCTATACAGCCGTGGTGAAGACAACACGTATACAGCATCGGCAATAACAGTAACGGGAGCAACTACCGTCAGCTTCCCGGCCTTCACCAGCTCAAACAGTGCAGCCGCCTCTGCCTGTTTCTTGAGATCGTCCTGAGTCAGTAAACGAATGATTACATCGGTATCAATAAAGGGCTCGGTCATGGCTTGTTTCGGTAGTTATCTTGAAGGTGGTCTTCCCGGGCGATCTCTCGGACCTCCTGCCAAGATAACGGCTTCTTCAAGGAGCCTGCGGCCCCACGGAGGGAGGCAATATCGGGATAGCGAGGGGTAGAAAGGCGGACCGTCCCCGACTTCTCAACAACAAACACGATCTTATCCCTGACCTTGACGCCAAGGTGTTTGCGCACCTCTGCCGGAATAGTGACCTGTCCCTTACTGGTAACGGTG
>JBFMCB010000211.1:0-4704 GCA_040754915.1 Chloroflexota bacterium
CCTCCGATACCTGCGCAACCGCGTGCGCTGGCAACTGATCCCCGCCCTGGAGGCCTATAACCCTAATCTTCGTCAGACGCTGCTGCGCGCCGCGCGCTCCCTGGCCCTGGATTACAGATATTTGTCCAAGCTGGCCCAGGAGACTTGGCCGCAGGTCGTCCAGGAAGCGGATGGCCTGTTGCGCTTCAGCCGCCAGGAGTGGGGAGGCCTTCATCCCGGCTTGCAAGGGCATCTCCTGCGCCTGGCCCTGGCCCGGCTCTGGCCCGGCTGGCAGGACTTCGGCTGGGGCCACGTGGCCGCGGCGTTGGAGGCCATCCGCGCCCGGCCGCCGGGGACAACCATCGTCCTGCCTCATTCCCTCAGGCTAATGATGGGGCACGAGGACTTCGTCCTCGGGCGCCAGGAGGCAGTGGAGGGCTATTGGACCCGTCGCCAACGCCAGCGGGCAGATTTTCCCCTGTTGTTTGTGGAGGAGGTGGCCATTTCCTGCCCGGGGATCACTCACTTGCCCGATTCGCCGTGGCAACTGGTAGCCCGGGTCCAGGAGGCCGGGGAGGCCCAGGCCCTGGCGGCATTGGAGAGAGGCCAGGATAGACTTCTGGCCCGCTTTGACTACTCTCTCACCGGTGACCGGCTGGTCCTCCGGCGCCGGAGGCCCGGCGACCGCTTTCAACCCCTGGGGATGAAAGGGACGAAAAAGCTCCAGGACTACCTGGTGGACGCCAAGGTCCCCCGGGAACTGAGGGACTATATCCCGGTGATCGCGAACCCTCGACAGATAATCTGGGTGGGCGGTTGGCGGGCGGATGGGCGGGCAAGGCCCTCGGAGGATACGCGGAGGGTATTGCACCTGGAGTTCACAAAGGTCGGCTAAGCCGGTATTTGGAAGGGGAAACGGATGCTTGAGGACGTGCAAGAGATCTTGATCACCTCGCAGGCCATTCAGGCCCGCATCGTGGAACTGGGCCGGCAGATAAGCGCCGACTACGCTGGCAAGCGACCGGTCTTGATCGGCGTATTGAAAGGGGCGGCCATGTTCATGATGGACCTGATACGCGCCATGGACATACCGGTGGAGGTGGATTTCATGGCCGTCTCCAGCTACGGTGCCAGCACCCATACCAGTGGCGTGGTGCGCATCCTGAAAGACCTGGATGCCAGTATCGAGGGCCGGCACGCCCTCATCGTCGAGGACATCGTGGACACCGGCCTCACCTTGAAATACATCACCGAGAACCTGATCGTCCGGCATCCAGCCTCCCTGCGCGTCTGCGCCCTTTTGGACAAGGCGGAAAACCGTCGCGTGAACGTACCGGTGGACTACGTTGGCTTCGTCATCCCCAACAAGTTCGTCATCGGCTACGGCCTGGATTACGGCGAGATCTATCGTAACCTGGGCTTCATCGGCGTCTTGAAGCCGGAGAAGTACGAGGCATAGCCCCTTGTGTTTTTGTGCCTTTCTGTTATAATATATATTGGGGTTGCGATAGCGCAGCCCCATTTTCGGCATGGGAGATAAGCGGAGGATACCTTCGTGGGTTCGGGATGGCTTCGAAATAGCTTCGTCTGGCTGTTGATCCTGGTGGCGGTCATCGCCCTATTGATCAATATCTTCCCGCAGGCCAGCGGTGGCCGCGGGCAGCCGGCGGAAGAGGTTAATTATCAGAAGATCGCCGAGTGGGCCAAGCAGGGCAGCATCAAGAAGATCACCCTGGGCGAAGATACCCTGACCGTGGAGATCGAGGGCGGCAAGCAGGCGGTGATGCGCAAGACCCAGCGCCTGAACGAGCTGGATATCATTGGGATGTTGCGCAACTACGGTGTCACCGACGAGCAGCTCCGCAAGTTCTCCATCGAAGTGGCAAGGCCCAACGAATTCGCCAATATCACCGGTCTCCTGCTCCAGTTCGTGCCGTTCTTGCTGTTGGCCGGTTTGTTCTTCTTCATGCTGCGGCAGGCTCAGGGGGCCAACAACCAGGCCCTTTCCTTCGGCAAGAGCCGGGCCAAGCTCTTCGCCAGCTCCAAGCCTCCGGTGACCTTCGCCGACGTGGCCGGGGAGGAGGAGGCCAAGCAGGAACTGCAAGAGGTGGTGGAGTTCCTGAAATACCCGGATAAGTTCACCGCTCTGGGCGCCCGGATACCCCGTGGTGTGCTGCTCATCGGCCCTCCGGGCGTGGGCAAGACGCTCCTGGCCCGGGCGGTGGCGGGGGAGGCCGGGGTGCCTTTCTTCTCCATCAGTGGCTCGGAATTCGTGGAGATGTTCGTCGGCGTGGGCGCCAGCCGGGTGAGGGACCTGTTCGACCAGGCCAAACGACACGCGCCGTGCATCGTCTTCGTGGACGAGCTGGATGCCGTGGGCCGGCAGCGCGGCGCCGGGCTGGGCGGCAGCCACGACGAGCGCGAGCAGACCTTGAATCAGATCCTGGTGGAGATGGACGGCTTTGATACCAACACCAATATCATCGTCCTCTCTGCCACCAACCGCCCCGACATCCTGGACCCGGCGCTCTTGAGGCCCGGCCGCTTCGACCGGCAGGTGGTGCTGGACCGTCCGGACCTGCAGGGCCGGCGGTCTATCCTGGAGCTGTACGTGAAGGGCAAGCCCCTGGAGCCCGACGTCAACGTGGAAGAGATCGCCCGGCAGACACCGGGTTTCTCGGGCGCGGATCTGGCCAATCTCATGAATGAGGCGGCGATCCTGGCCGCCCGTCGCGACAAGAAGTCCATCGGCAGGGCCGAGGTGCAGGAGGCGGTGGAACGGGTCCTGGCCGGGCCGGAGAAGAAGAGCCGGGTGATCAGCGATAAGGAAAAGGAGATCATCGCCTACCACGAAGCCGGCCACGCCGTGGTCATGAGGATGCTCCCCAACTGTGACCCGGTGCATAAGATCTCCATTATCTCCCGGGGCATGGCCTTGGGCTATACCATGCCCTTGCCGGTGGAGGACCGGCACCTATTCACTAAGGCTAAGTTCATGGATGATCTGGCCGGGTTGATGGCCGGCCACGTGGCCGAGGAGCTGATCTTCAACGACGTGACCACCGGCTCGGAGAACGACCTGGAGCGTGCCACCCGCATCGCGCGGAAGATGGTGTGCGACTACGGCATGAGCGAGAAACTGGGCCCCCGGACCTTCGGGCGCAAGGAGGAGTTGATCTTCCTGGGCCGGGAGATCTCCGAGCAACGCAACTACAGCGAGGACGTGGCCCGAATCATCGACGAAGAGGTGCGTTCCATCGTGGATCAGGCCTACAACACGGCCAAGGGCATCCTGATCGAACAGCGCAGCACGTTGGAGGCGGTGGCCCAAAAGCTGATCAAAGAGGAGACGGTGGAAGGGGCCGAGTTCGAGGCCATGTTTAAGGAGGAACGAGTGGCGGCCTAGGCCCCGCTCAAGAGACTTGAGAGAAGTGGACGACACCTCAAAAGGCCAGAAGTCTCTTGGGGACCTGAGGTCTGACACCCTGGAACCTGGGCTCACCGCTGAGCTACAGACCACCGTGACCTCGGGCAACACCGCCAAGCACCTGGGTAGCGGCGATTCGCAGGTCTTCGCCACGCCGGCTATGATCATGCTGATGGAGAGAGCGGCGGCCCGGCTGACCGCCGCCCACCTGCCGCCGGGCCTGGCCAGCGTGGGCATCGGGGTGAACATTCGACACCTGGCGGCCACGCCCCTGGGCATGACGGTGACGGCCAAGGTCAAGCTGGTCCAGGTGCAGGGGCGCAAGCTCACTTTCCAGGTGGAGGCCTTCGACGATCAGGAGAAGATCGGCGAGGGCACTCACGAGCGCATGATCATCGACGTCGCCAGATTCACCGAAAAGGTGAAACGAAAGCTCTCGGCGTAATGGCTACCGAAGCCCCAAGGAAGCTTGGGGCTTTTGAGTTTTACGTTCCTAAGGGGGGCAAGGCCCTCCTTACCCCCTGGATGGCAGGAGGCGGGCGGTGCGCTACGAGTATCATGGCCGGCTGACGCTGGCCGACAAGGTCAGGGTGGACTACGTCTATCTTCCCTTCGAGGTCCCGCCCGGTGCCGAGAGCATCTCGGTGAGCTATGGCTACTCCAACCCCATGCCCGCTGACGAATCCTGGGGCGGCAACACCATCGACGTTGGCCTCTTCAGCCCGGGCGACCTGGGCTTTCCTTGCCGGAACTTTCGGGGTTGGAGCGGGAGCTTTCGCCAGGAGGTCCACCTGGGCCTACAGCGCGCTACCCCCGGCTACCTGCCGGGACCCATCGAGCCCGGCCGGTGGCACGTTCAACTGGGCCTGTACAAGCTGGCCCAGGCTGGCTGCGACTACCACGTCGTCGTCGACGTGGATGCCTTGCCGGCCGAAAAGAACGCCGTCCTCGAAGGGCAGCGAAGGGCCACGTTCGCTTCTAGCCTCTCGCCTGCTGCCTCAAAGTTCTCCTCCCCTCGCTGGCTTCGCGGCGACCTGCACAGCCATACCCACCATAGCGACGGCGCCAACAGCTTGAAAGAGCTCACCGATTACGCCAAGACCCGGGGGCTGGATTTCCTGGCCGTCACCGAGCACAATACCACAAGCCACCTGCCGTGTTTACACGACTACGATTCGCCAGGATTCCTGGCCCTGCCCGGGGAGGAGGTCACCACCTACTACGGCCATGCCAACGTCTGGGGCATCGAGGAGTGGGTGGACTTCCGTTGTCGCCAGGTGGAAGAGGTGCAGGTGGCG
>JBFMCB010000212.1:0-4630 GCA_040754915.1 Chloroflexota bacterium
CGACCTGGCGCAACAGGGAGATGAGATGAAACTCTGCCTCTCATCGCGTCAAAGCGGGTGGGGCTATGCCCCACCCGCCGATGAAGCGTGCACAATACTGAGTTTGCAAGCACCCGCCTGTCTTGTGCCAAGCCCATGTTGTAGATAACCTCTGCATCAATCACAGCCTATGACCGCGCCACCGCCCTGGCTTACACAGAACCCGAACTGCCATGTGCTTCCCCCACGACTAAGAGTAACATCTATGCGTCCTTCTTGATACTCAAATTCAGTGATTCTTAGATATTGTCCAGCCCAACTCGGATACTGAAAGTACCATACGCCTAACGAAGGATACCCAACCCACCTGAGTTCGGTCAGGTTACAGAAGCCGGGTTTATCCGCCCAATGACCATAGCACATTGCCTGCATGTATGCGTCTCTCATACTAACTGAACCATCAAACAACTCCCACATTCCCGCGTAGTAATCAACAGCGACAGTCCTGTATCCTCCCACCCACTTCTCCCAATAAACCTGTTGGAGAGTTAGCCGTGCAGAATATGATGGATCGAACTTAGACACGGTCTTACTGTTGCCAGATGCTATGAGATACCTGCGCGGAATCTGCGTAATATACGTGACGATGTGGCGATCATTGCCGAGATCCTGCATTTGAACCTCGACAGGAAGCTCAATGCGTTGAACATCTTGCGGATTACGTAGAACAGCTTTCGCGGAGGGTTGAGCTCCTCCCTCAGCCCGTGCTGTACCTGTGGGCACCAGGGGTACCAGTGCCACCAAAAGGGCTACCAAAAGAAGAATCAGTTTCTTGCTCATGGAGGAACCTCCCATAACTTAAGATACTGAGAGCCTTGAATCCGGTCTAACCTTCACGGTCGGGCATAATCCCAAGCTCCTGGCGGAGTCGCCAGTAGCGTTACATTGATTTAGGATAGCCGAGTAGGAGGGGTAAAAAAGGGCTCGCCTCCTCTCTTGAGCTGTGGTACACTTTGTGTGTTGGCCACAAATCCACAGTGAAAGGGGCGAGCCATGGTCAATGATACGCTTTTCGGCTTCACAATGCAAGGGCATGGCACACCACGCCAGCATGAGTTGCTCCACACCAAGGAGGAGGGGGCCCGTGCGGTCGTTCTCGACCTGACCCAGGAGATCCTGCAGAGGAGCTTGGAGGCAGAGGTCACCAGGCAACTGGGCGAACCGCGCAGCCGTCGCTCGGACGCCCAGATTGCGTGGCATTGTCGCCGCTGTGGAACCCGGCTCCAACGCCACATCCGTCGCAACGGCCACTACCGACGCCGGTTGACGGTGCGTGAGGGGACCATCTCCCTGCGGGTGCCAGAGATCCGCTGTCGGTGCGGTGGGTATGCGGACGTTGCCTGGGACACCTTGACGCCGCGCTTGCGCTACTGGATCGATGTGGAGTTGGACAGTATCCGGCACTATCTGGCCGGCACGTCGTATCGTCTGGTGGCCGACGCGGCCAGCACGCAGTCCCGCGTCCATATCAGTCATCTGCAGGGCTGGCGGGCCATGCAGAGGGCTGGTGGCACGGGGAGAGAGAAGGAGAGGGGCAAGGGGAAGCCGAACCTGGGCCCGTGTCCCCGGGCGGTGATCCTGGATGATGTCCATGTGCCCGTCGCCGGGGAGGATCTGGTCTTCCTGATTGCCGTGACTCACGATGGCCGGGTATTGCTCTTGGATGGGCCGACGAGCCGGACGACCGGGAGTTGGGCGCAGGCGCTGGAGTGTCTGAGCGATCACGGCATTGGGCCGGGGGCGGGGCTGGTGGCTGCGGTGGCGGACGGTGATAGTGCCATTCGTGAGGCCGTGGCGTTGGTGTGGCCCAGGGTGGTGATGCAGCGCTGTGTGTGGCATATCCTGGACCAGGTTGCACACGAGGTCGTAGAGGTCTACGGTCCCGAGTCGCCGGACGGGGAGCGGATCGTGGAGGAGGCTCGACGGATCTTCTGGCATGACCGGAGGAAGCCGGGGGCCATGGCGGAAGCGGCCCGCCTGTTGCAGGCCTTTCTTGCAGCGCACAAGGGGCAGCGGTGGGCGGAGACGGTGAGACGGGCGTTTGTGGAGGGGACGGAGTACTTGCGCACGCCGGGGGTCCCCCGAACCAACGGGCGAGCGGAGCGGGTGATCAGGGAGTTGCGCCGGCGCACAAAGGTGATGGATGGCTTCAAGAGCAAGAGGGGTGCTGCCCATTTTGCCGTGATCTGGTCGTTGTGGAACAACGAGCGGCGTCGCCTGGCCCATGAGCGGCGACAGCTCCAGCGACCACGAAACCTTAAAACTCCTCACCCGCATCCTAAATTACCGTAACGCAACCCTGGTACACGAGCGCTGTTAGTAAAAGTTGAAAAGTGAACTCTTCTAAAGATCAAAAGTGAACTCTGAATTCGTTCAAGGGCAGCATGACAGAGTGCACCATCTTGTCGTTCCACCAGATGCGGATCTCCATGGTGTCCTTTGCCATGTCCGGCACGAGGTGGGCCTTGACGTCTTCCCGCAGCGGCACATTGGGAACCTCGATCTCGTGATTGAACAACGAGATCCGCCGGTATCCATTGACCATTCTCGTCTCGCGCAAGCAAAACACGTCTTTGGGGGAAGTGTAGGGCTTAGGCAGGGAAAAGGGTCTGAACAGGCTGTTTCCCACGGCTTCGGCCTTCTCGAAGCGTATGCTGGGGATTTCTCCGGTGGTGGAATGAACCTGATGGTTATTGTAGCGGTCAATCTCTTCTCTCAGGACAGCACGAGCCTCGTCTAGCGTCGTCAGTTTTTCTAGTGCACAGGTTCGCACGATGCGGTCTTGCATCCAGCGGTAGGGTCTTTCAATCTTCCCTTTTGCTTGGGGAGAAAGGGCACAGACCACGTCCACACCCAGGATGCGCATCATCTGGCGCCATTGGGGTTCCGCATCGTCAGTTTCAAGTACGTGCTTGCGCCAGAAGCTGTCCCTTCCCTGGACGAAGCGAAAGACACGCAGGGAGTCAACGTAGTAGCGCAGGGGGAGGCCATACTCCTGGGTCAGAGCCTGCGCAGCCTGTATGTGGGCCCAGGTGGTCTCGTGGGGGAAGAAGTCAACGAATAGAAGTTTGCGGCTGAAGTCATCGATGGATGTGATGAGGGTCCATTTCTCCTGAGCGAATGGAGACCAGAGGTGCACAGAGGCATCGTGCTGAATCAAGGCACCTATGGAGGCGGTTAGCACCTCGCGGTCATGGGCCTTTCTCTCCTTGTGAGGCTTGTAGCAGTCCAGACGCTTGGCTCTATCGATGAGCGTGGTCAGGGAAACGGTAACGCCGTTCTTCTTCAGGCGATCTCGCACTGCGGAGTAGTTGTAGTCGGAAATCGGGGCGCTTTGTCAAGTTCTGTGTGAAATCTCAGGGGTTGGTATCCTCCGGAACCTTAATGCTCGGATAACCGCAAAGAAAACCAGGGTGCAGCTCTTCTCATTCCGAAAGGCACCCATCAGCCTTGTCCGGCGCTTGACCTCGCCGAAGACCCTCTCCAGGCAGTTATTGGAGCGGAGGTATTTCCAGTGCTCCCTGGGAAAGTCGTAAAAGCTCAGACACTCTTCCAGGTCCTTCTCCAGGCAGCGGACCGCCTCGGGGATTACCGGCTCCCATTTGGCGAAGAAGGCCTCTGCCTCCTGATAAGCAACTTCCTTACTCTCCTGGTAGAAAATGCGCTTCAGTTCGCTGGAGACTTCCTTCTGCTTGTGCCTCGGCACCTTGGCCAACACGCCCGGCAGCTTGTGAACCACGCAGCGCTGTCGCTTCGGCTGAGGAAATACCTCCTCCAAGGCCTTGATCAGGGCTGCGCTCCCGTCAGTGACGAAGAGGTCCGCCCCTTGCAGACCACGCTCCCGCAACTCCTGCAAAAAGGCCTTCCAGGCCTCATAGCTCTCTTTGTTCCCCGGCCCATACCCCAAAAGCTCCCGCTCCCCATCGTCCTTGACCCCAATGGCCGCCAGCATGGGCTCCTTGACGTAGTCTCCGTCGTATCCCACCGTGAAATATACCCCGTCCAGGTGGATGTACCGATACCGGGGCTCCAGGGGCCGGGAGCGCCATCCATCGCACTCCTCTTGCAGGGAGTGAAAGATCCGGGACACCGTGGAGGCACTGGGCCTGTCTCCCCACATTCTTTACTAGTAAAGAAACCGGGTCGTGCTCACCCCCCGAACAAAGATCTCCACGATGGCCCGATCCACTGCTTCCTGCCGGCGGCGATAGCGGCTCAAGAGCTTGGTTTGAAAGCCGCCCTCCCGACTGCGGGGGACCTGGAGGCTTCGGATCACCCCCATTCCGGTGACCAGGTCCCGTTGGTAGAAACCGTTGCGGTGCCCCCGTCGGGCCTCCGACCGCTGATAAGGCATGGCGTTGACGAAGGCATCCAGCTCGGCCTCCATCGCGCTCTCGGGATCGCGCCAAACCGCGCGAGCCACCTCTCGCGCCCGCTGCATCACCGCCTCTACAAATTGTTCTTGACTCAATTCAGTGATCTTGGTATAGTTGGCTGCGGGCATGGCATCTCCTCCTTCAGGGTGAGTTTAGGTTTCTCTCCCGGGAGGATACCATGCCCCTTCATTTTACACACTATTTAATAATACACC
>JBFMCB010000213.1:0-4581 GCA_040754915.1 Chloroflexota bacterium
GCCCCCGCTTCCCCCCGGAGAGGGCGATGAGCCCCCCGGTACGACCCCTTAATCGATCCAGGGGCAGGTAGCCCGCCGCGCCGGTCTTCACCTCGCTGCTCAACCGGCACAGGTTGGCATAGCCTTCTTTCCCCTGGGCTAGCAGGACCAGGCTGCTGTCTCCCTCCAGGGTCGTCTCCATGCCCACGATAGGCTTGATCCCCGCCTGATTACAAAGGGCGCAGAACTCCACTGCTCCGTACAGGGCGTCGTGGTCCGTGAGCGCTACGGCCTCCATCCCCAGCTCCCGGCAGGCGCCTACCAGCTCCGCCAGGGGGATGGCTCCATCCAGGAGGCTGTAATTGGAGTGTACATGGAGGTGAGTGAACATGAATGCTCGCGATCTCTACAGTAAAGAATCGGTGATCTGTATCCCGTGGTCCCTAAGCTACGGCTAGATCTTGAAGATCGCCCCCACCGTGCTTTGGGCCAAGGCCAGGAGAGCCGAGGGGAAAAGGCCCAGGAGCAGTGTGGCGGTGGCCGCGATGGCCAGGGACACCGATACCAGAGGTGCTGTGGAAGCAGGGGCGACCTCGGGGACAGGCTCCCGCATGTACATGATGACGATGAGCCGCAGGTAGTAGTAGGCCGAGATTACGCTGTTCAGGACGCCGATGACCGCGAGCCAGACCAGGCCCGCCTCCACCGCGGCCCCGAACAGATAGAACTTAGCCACGAATCCCGCGGTGGGCGGCACACCCGCCAGCGACACCATGAAGACGGTCATGGCCAGGGCCACCAGGGGCGCTCGGCTGCCCAGCCCGGCGTAATCGGACAACTCCAGGGCCTCCTGCCCCTGGCGGGCCAGGTATACCACCACCGCAAAGGCCCCCAGGTTGGTAAAAGCATAGGCCACCAGGTAGAAGAGCACCGCCGAGACCCCGGCCTGGCTGTTGGAGGCCATGGCCACCAGGAGATACCCGGCATGGGCGATGCTGGAATAGGCCAGCATGCGCTTGATGTCGCCCTGGGCGATGGCCACCACGTTGCCCAGGGTCATGGTCAGCACCGCCAGAGTGGCCAAAAGCCACGTCCAGTCCACGGACAGGGCGGGAAAGGCGTAGAGGAATACCCGCAGGAACCCAGCGAAGCCAGCGGCCTTGGCCCCCACCGACATAAACGCCGTCACCGGCGTGGGTGCGCCCTGATACACGTCGGGCACCCACATCTGGAAGGGTACCGTGGCCACCTTGAAGCCGAAACCCACGATCAAAAGCCCCACCGCGATCCAAAGCAAAGGGTTGCCTGCCACCCCGGCTTGCGCCAGGAAGCTCACGATCCTCGCCAGGTTGGTGGTGCCCGTGGCGGCGTAGGTCAGGGCAGCGCCGTAGAGCAAGAACCCGGAGGAGAAAGCTCCCAGGAGGAAATACTTCAGGGCCGCTTCCTGAGCCCCCAGGTTGGTCCGGGCGAAGCCCGCCAGGACGTAGAGGGCTAGAGATAGTATCTCCAGCCCCAGGAAAATGACGATCAGGTCGGTGCCCGAGGCCATGAGCATCATGCCGAAGGTCGCCAGGAGGAGCAACACGTAGTACTCGCCGTGGTCCATGTCCATCTGATCCAGGTAGCGCACCGATAGCAAAACCGTCATGCCCAGGGCCAAGAGGAAGACGAGGCCGAAGAAGAGCCCGTAGTTGTCCAGGGCCACCATGCCGCTGAAGGCGGCCTGGCTCTGGCCCCAGAGCAAAAAGCTCTTGGCCATAGCCCCGGCCACGCCCAGAAGGGCCAGGACGGCCAGCGCGCCTTTCCGTCCGGGCGCGCTGAACAGCTCGCCCACCAATACCAGGAGGGCGGTCACGAGCATCATCAAGGCTGGGGCAATGCTCCCCAGGTCCACTATCGACACCACGAAATCCATGAGCTGACTCCAGGGTATAAGGGGTTTGCGGCTAGCGATACAGGTCTTGTCGCGCCATGGAGATGCCCTCTGCCTGCATCCCATCTAACACCAAGACCTGGCCCTTCGACTTCACCTCGGCCAGGAGTGCCTGGGTGGAGGCCTCCATGGGCTTCAGGAAGGGCCAGGGGTAGACCCCGATCAGGAAGATCAGGACGATGATCGGTGCCAGCACCAGGACCTCCCTGGCCGACAGGTCCCGGAGAACCTGGTTTCGCTGGTTTTTGAGTTCTCCGAAGATCATCCGCTGGAGCATCCAGAGCATGTAAACTGCCGAGAGGATCACCCCCGTGGCGCCAAGGGCCGCCCACCGCCAGTCGTGCCGAAAGGCCCCCACCAGGATCAGGAACTCCCCCACAAAGCCGTTCAGACCCGGCAGGCCGATGGAGGCCAGCGAGACCACCAGGAGCGCCATCGAGAACAGCGGGATGACCTTCCACAGGCCGCCGAAGTCGGCGATCATCCGGGTCTGCCGCCGCTCGTACAGCATGCCCACGATCAGGAATAAGGCGCCGGTGGATAGCCCGTGGTTGATCATCTGCAATATCCCACCCTGCACCCCCTGAGAATTGAAGGCAAAGAGCCCCAGCATCACAAACCCCAGGTGGGAGACGCTGGAATAGGCCACCAGCTTTTTCACGTCCTCTTGAACCAAGGACACCAAAGCCCCGTAGATAATACCGATGATGGCCAACGCGGCGATGATAGCTGCCAGCTCCCGGGCCGCCGCTGGGAATAGCGGCAGGCTGAAGCGCACGAAACCGTAGGTCCCCATCTTCAAGAGCACACCTGCCAGGATCACGCTCCCCGCCGTGGGGGCCTCCACGTGGGCGTCGGGGAGCCAGGTGTGAAAGGGGAACATCGGCACCTTGATGGCAAAGGCCACGGAAAAAGCCAGGAAGAGCCACAGTTGGGCCCAGAAGTCCAGGTTCAGTTTCCTGAGCTCCAGGAGGTCAAAGGTGTAGAGGCCGGTGACCGCGTGATTGAAGAAATACAAGGCCAGAATGCCCACCAGCATCAAGACGCCGCCGGCCATGGTATAGAGAAAGAACTTCACCGCGGCGTAGATACGGCTGGGCCCGCCCCAGATGCCGATGAGGAAATACATGGGGATGAGCATGGCCTCCCAGAAGACGTAGAAGAGGAAAAGATCAGTGGCCACGAAAACACCGATCATGCCGGTCTCCAGGACCAGCATCACCGCGTAGTACCCCTTCACCCGGGTGGTGATGGCGCTCCAGGAGGACAGTATGGCGATGGTGCTCAGGAATGTGGTCAAAAGCACCAGCCACAGGCTGATGCCATCGATGCCCATCTGGTAATTTATCCCCAGGCTCTCGATCCACGGCACCTTCTCCACAAACTGCATGGCCGCGGTGTCAGTTCGGAAGAAGAAGTATAGCGGCAGCGAGGCGAGAAAAGTAAGTGAAGAGAAAAGGAAGGCCGTCGCCTTCACCGCCGTCAGGTTCCTGCCATCCAGGGCCAACACTGCCGCCGCCCCGACCAGCGGCAAATACACAATTACGGAAAGTAGCGGAAAGCCCAACTGGCTCATGAGATCACCTGAAAAGGAAATACCCCAAAACTATCACCGCTCCCAGGAAGATGGACAGGGCATAGTTGCGCACGAAGCCGGTCTGCAACCTCCGCAGCCAGGCGCCCGAGGCGGCCACCGTCCGCCCCACGCCGTTCACCACCCCATCGATCACTGCGATCTCAAACCCCTCGCCCAGGAAATGCGCCAGGGCCACCAATGGCTGGACCACCAGGCCGCCATAGATCTCGTCCACGTAGTACTTGTTCACCAAGAGAGCATACAGGCCTCTCAGGCGGCGGGCCAGGGCCCCCGGCGCTGCGGGCCTGGCCAGATAGAAGTACCAGGCCAGGCCCATGCCCAGGAAGGCCGCCAGGACCGAAAGGCCCATGAGCCTCAGCTCGTTCGCCGGAGCCTGAGTCTCCAGCGCCATGATCGCCTCGCCGCGGAAAACCGGGGCCAGGAAGGAGCCAAAGGCGTCGCTACCGCCCAGGGTGCCCGGCACGCCGAGATAGCCTCCCAGGGCCGCCAGGGCCGCCAGCAGGACCATCGGCAACGCCATATTGGACGGCGGTTCGTGAAGGTGTCCCTCCGCCTCCGCTGTTAGCCGCGACTCACCGTGGAAGGTCAGAAAGACAGCCCGGAGGGCATAGAAGGCGGTGAGGGCCGCAGTGACGAGCCCAATTCCCCACAGGATCGTGCTCCCCCGCGGACTGGCAAAGGCCTGCCACAATATGGCGTCCTTGCTGAAAAAGCCCGAGAACCCCGGGAACCCACTGATGGCCAGGGCCCCCACCAGGAAGGACCAATAGGTGACCGGCAGCCTCAGGCGCAGGCCGCCCATCTTCAGCATGTTAGCCTCGCCTCCCAGGGCGTGCATGACGCTGCCCGCCCCCAGGAACAGGAGGGCCTTGAAGAAGGCGTGGGTGGTCAGGTGAAAGATCCCGGCGGCGTAGGCCCCAACGCCCACGGCCAGGAACATGTAGCCGAGCTGGCTGATGGTGGAGTAGGCCAGCATGCGCTTGATGTCGGTCTGCACCAGGGCGATGGTGGCGGCGTAGAAGGCAGTGGCCGCACCGATGGTGGCCACCACGGACAGCGAGAAGGGAGCCAG
>JBFMCB010000214.1:0-4401 GCA_040754915.1 Chloroflexota bacterium
TTTATGCCCAAGGTTTATCCGCCGGGCTGGACGCCATAATATGGTATAATTTTACCAGCCCCAACTTTCACAACAGCAACCTGCTGAACCCAAACCCGTCCAAGAAGCCTTTCTACTGGACCTACAAGACCATGACCCAGGAACTGGCTGGGGCGCGCTTCAACCGCACCCTGGGGCCGGGCGATTTCCAGCAGGAAGGCATGGAGGGCTACGAGTTTCGCCTGCCCTCTGGCAAGACGAAGGGCGTGATCTGGACCACGGATGGGACTACAAAGACGATGCTCTTCCCCTTCTCAGGGTTACGGGTGGTGGACAAGAATAAGTACAACTCCGATGGCTCCTTGAATGCCAGCGCCACGAGGATCATCTACGACGGCAAGACTGGCGACCTGGACGGGCAAGGGGGCAATGGCGTGACCATTGCGATTGGCCCCAGCCCGATCTACGTGGAGCTGTATCCGTGAGCGAGAACGACGTTGCCATCATCGGTGCCTCGTCGGCGGGGCTCTTCGCCGGGTATCTTTTGGCCAGGGGAGGCCTGCCGGTGCGCATCTATGAGGCCAGCGAGAAGCTGGAGCCGGCGCCCCGGACCCTCATCGTCACCGGCCAGCTTTGCCGGGCCCTGGGGTTCACCCCCAACGAGGCGGTCCTCAACCGCGTGCGGCACATTGAGCTCGCCTCCCGCAACGCCCTGACCAGGGTGAGCCTGGCCGAGCCGGACCTGGTCATCGAGCGAGGGAGGCTCATCCGCCTCCTGGCCAGCAAGGCCGAGCAGGCCGGCGCGCGGATCGAGCTGGGCCGGCGGTTCATGGGCTTCTATGGGGACGAGGATGGCTTAGCCCTGAGCCTTCTTGATTTGAGAAAAGATCGGGTTGAACTGGTCAAGGCTCGGACACTCGTCGGCGCCGATGGGGCGCTGAGCCCGGTGGCCAGGGCGGCCAACCGGGATAGCCGCCCCACCGTGGCCATCGTACAGGCCAAGGTCGCCCTCCCGCCGTGGGCCGCGGCCGATACGGTGCAGGTGTGGTTTGACCGGAGGGACACCCGCTTCTTCTACTGGCTGATCCCGGAATCGAACACCAGAGCGGTGGCGGGCCTGGTCGGCGAGGACCAGGAAAAGGCTCGCCAGAGACTGGATCGCTTCCTGGGCCAGCGCAACCTCCAGGCCAGCGAATACCAGGCGGCCCAGGTCCCCCTTTATGAATCCTGCTCACAACCGTGGGCCACGGTGCGCGGCTCCGGCGTTTTCCTGGTGGGGGATGCGGCGGGGCAGGTGAAGGTGACCACCGTCGGCGGGGTGGTGGCGGGCCTGCGGGGTGCCGGGGCGGTGGCTAACGCCATCCTCCGGCAGAGGGACTATGGCCAAGAGCTAAAGGGACTAAAGAAGGAGCTCGATCTCCACCACCTGATCAGGCGTGTTCTGGACCGCTTCTCCGACGCCGACTATGACGCATTATTGAATTCGCTTGACCGAAGGGCAAAGGAATCCCTGAAAACCCACAACCGGGACGAGATGGTTCGGGCCTTCTGGGGGCTGGTCCTGGCCCAGCCCCGCTGGCTGATCCTGGCCGCCAGGTCCCTTCTCCGCCAGGGCCGTATGGGATGAGGGGATAAAGGCCTACATGGGGTACAGCTTCAAGTCGGACAGAGGGAAATGCTTTGGATTGTAGGTCACCAAAACAAGATCGTGGATCAAACAGGTAGCCCCGATAACGGCGTCAATGACATCCAGGGTGAAGCCTCTGGCCAGGAAGTCTTTGATGAGTTCTCCGGCCAGGGTGGCCTCTCGGCGGTGCACTGGGATTACGCGAAGAGCAGCGAGGAATTCCCTGGTTGCCTGGCGTTCGGTCTTTCTCTCCCCCACGACGATCTCCAACAACGACAAGGCAGAGCACCCCGGAACACTGGCCGTCTTGATATCCGAGATAATCCTTCGCGCATCTTCTCTACCTCGGAGATACCAGATGATCGCGCTGGTATCCAACAGGTATCTACTCATGGGACAAGCCCCAGATTCTCAGATTGGTACCTCGCCGGATGTTGGCCAGGAAGACCTCCATGTCTTCATCGGTTTGGAGGTCGGGATACTCGTCGTCCGCCCAGGCGCCAAAGGCCGTATCCGCTGCCTTTTCAAACGCCAGCTTTTCCAGCTTTTCCACTGTGGCCTGGGCAACAAAGCGGCTGCGTTTTCTCCTGCCCGCAGCTCTGTCCACCGCATCAAGGATGCTCTTGGGAAAGACAAACTGAACCTTAACCCTATCTTGCATGTTGCCTGCCTCCTATCGCCCAGCACAGTCTCTTACGATGCTATTGTACTATAAGCATGATTTTTGTCAATACTGATGGGTGGAGAAGGTCAACGAGGTAGGTGTGTGCACCGCAAATGCGTCAGGTTCTTTAACCAGTAAAGAAAGCATGGAGCCAAGGGTCGTGGTCATCGGCGGAGGTACAGGCACCTACACCGCCTTGACCGGTCTCAAGAAACACGTAAGCGATCTGACCGCCATCGTCTCCATGGCCGACGACGGCGGTAGCTCGGGCATTCTCCGGGACGAGTTCGGCCACCTGCCGCCGGGCGACGTGCGCCGTTGTCTTCTGGCCCTCTCCTCGGAGCCGGCGGCCGCCACCCTGCGCCAGCTCTTCGAGTACCGCTTCAACCGGGGACGGGGGCTAAACGGCCATAGCTTCGGGAATATATTCCTTACCGCCCTCACCGAGATCACTGGCCGCCCGGATCGGGCCATTCAGGAGGCGGCGAAGATCTTGAATGTCAAGGGCACGGTATTGCCGGTGACCCTCTCCAACTCCCACCTCTGCGCCCGCCTGGAGGACGGCACCATCATCCGGGGCGAGACCAACATCGATCTGAGGCGGGTACGCCTGGAACTCCGGATCATCGATGTGTACCTGGACCCCCCGGCCCAGGCCAACCCTGCGGCGGTGAAGGCCATCGAGTCGGCGGAGGTGATCGTCCTTGGCCCCGGTGACCTCTTCACCAGCGTCATCCCCAACCTCTTGGTGGAGGGCATCCCCCAGGCGATAGTGCGTTCCAAGGCCACAGTGATCTACGTCTGCAACCTGATGACCAAGCATGGCGAGACCGATGGCTTCCAGGCCTCGGACTTCATTGCGGAGATGCAGCGATATCTGGCTTCGGAGGACCGCATCGACGTCGCCATCTTGAACCGCTCCGAGGCCCCAAGTGACCTACTGAACAAATACGCTTCGGAACGATCTTTCCCGGTGTTGGTGGACTGGGAGCCCTGTGCGGCCCGGGTTCCCCGGTTGACCGTAGAGGACCTTGCCGCCCCTGGCACCCTGTGGCGCCACGACCCGGACAAGCTGGCCCGGACGATCCTGCGGGTGGCAGATAGCTGGCAGAAACGCTGAGGATAAGGTAATAGCCTACTCTCGTCACCCACTACAGACGAATTGCCAGGCCCACGAGTGAATCGTGGGCTTTTTGTTTCTTTGCTAGGCACGGTAAAGCGCCATAGGCTGATTGGGACAAGCCTCTCTACACTAGTAAGAAGCTTGCCCCGTTTTCGTCTGTGACGACACCCCAAAGGGCCTTCGGACCCTGGGCACCCCGGAGATGTCGACCAGGGCGATGGGTACGGTCTGTCCGTCGGCCGTCAGTCCAGGGAGACCAGGCGCGCTACCCGGGAGAGCGGGTGCCCCTTGGCTTTAATCTCCAGGGTGTTGAACCAGCCAAAGGGTGGCCGGTGGACTACGTAGCCCTGGGCAAGCAGGTTATCCCTGGTGGCATCCAGGACGGCCACGGCCACTGCGGGCTGGGCCAGCTCTGCGAAGAGGTGGGCGAAGGAATGGACGACGATGGTTCCTGCCTTGACCTTTCGGGCTATGTCCTGGACCTGGCGGGCGGCCAGTTCGGCCACCCGGGCCGGGTCGCGTTCGTCAGCCTTCTCTGCGCTGGCCAAGACCACCAGGGCTTCGCCGACCTCGGTGACTCGCGGCTCCGGGCTCTCCACCAGGCTGGAGCGGCCTTTCTGGGTGAGCTGGCATTTGAAGTAGTCCACGTGGATCATGAGCAGGCGCATGGGAAACTAGCTCCTGATGTTGATTCACCCAGGGCACGGCTCCAGCCCAGGCCCCCGGTGGGTCTAGCTGCCATCGACGGCCCGCCGGACGGCCAGGATATTGCTTGGGGGCGTGTCCACCGGGATCACGCAGCCAGCGCCGATGATCAGCCCCTCTCGGCCAGCCTGGGCGATGGCGTCCTTTACCTGAAGCTCGATGGCAACCGGGTCACCCTGCAGCGTCTCCCACTCGTTGACCCCACCTACCAGGCACCCGGTGAAGCGTTGGCGGGCTTGAGTTAACGATGGGGCAGTGCGGCGGTCGTGCCAGTTGATGGCCGGCACCGGATACTGGGCCAGG
>JBFMCB010000215.1:0-4342 GCA_040754915.1 Chloroflexota bacterium
CGGCCGGATTATTCCGCTGGGCCAGGGCCAACCCCTCCTCACCGGTGATGGCAATGTGGCTCTCATAGCCAGCCCGGGCTAGATGCTCTGCAAGCAACTGGGCAAAGCTGGCGTCGTCTTCCACGATCAGGACCTCACGGGTCTTGCTGGGCCTGGGCGCCAGGGCCGGGACGGCCGCCTTTTCCTCCGAGGCGGGCAAGGCGAAGTAGAAGGTGCTGCCTTCTCCCAGCTCGCTTTCGGCCCAGATCGCCCCGCCATGGGCTTCCACGATCTCCTTGCAGATCGCCAGGCCAAGCCCGGTGCCCCCCACCTCCCGGTGTTGTGGCGTGTCCACGCGGAAGAACTTGGTGAACAGCCCGGCCATGGCCTCTGGCGGTATCCCCAGGCCCCGGTCAGCCACGCTGACCACCGCCCAGTCGCCGTCGCTCAAACCGTGGGCCGGTAGGGGATGGGAGATGGGGGTTAGGGGTTCTATTTGCTTGGTTTTAATTCTTAAGCCGTAACCCTCGACCCTTATGACGCCACCACCTGGAGAGTATCTGACGGCATTGGAGATCAGGTTGGTCAGCACCTGGGAGATGCGGTCTCTATCAGCCAGGACCGTGGGCAGGTCCTCCGGCAGAGAGGCCTCCAGTGTGTGGAGCTTCACCTGGCCAGCAAAGGAATCGACCACTTGGCGGGCCGTCTCCGCCAGATCCAGGGCTTCCTTGCAGTACTCCTGCTTTCCTGACTCCATGCGCTGGATATCCAGGAATTCGTTGATCAGCTCCGAAAGACGTTTGGCCTCTTTATAGATGATCTCCGTGTACAGGCGAATCTTGTCTTCGGGGTATTTGTGGGTCAACAAGAGCTCGGCGAAGCCCAGGACGCTGGCCATGGGGGTGCGGAGCTCGTGGGAGACCACGGAGATCAGATTATCCTTCATCTCCTCGATCTCTTTTTCCCGGGATATGTCGCGAAAGACCCCTACCGTCCCCATGGGCTTGCCCTCTGCATCCAGGATGGGCGCAACGCTTATGGCCACCGGGATGCGCTGGCCATTAGCCTTCACCAGGCTGTAGTCTGTAGCGTAGAAGGGCTGGCGGGTACGCAGGGCGATGACCGCGGGATAACGCTCTTCGGTGATCGGTTTTCCTTTGTCATCGGCAATTTGCATGGCCTGGGCGAAGATCATCCCCCTGATTTTCTGGGCGGTAAACCCGGTGAGCCGCTGGGCGGCTGGGTTCCAGGTCACGATCCGCCGGTCCAGGTCGGTGACGAAGACGCCGTCGCCGATGCTGGCCAGCACAGTCTCCAGGCGGCTCTTCTCCTGGGCGATCTCCTGGGCCAACTCCTGAGCCCTGGCCTCGATCTGGGAGTAGAGCTGGGAGTTCTTGATGGCAGTGGCCGCCTGATTAGCGAAGGCCTGCCAGACCGAGGCCGCCTCCCGGGTGCAAGCATCGGGCTGGTCGAAATACACGTTGAGGGCGCCCAGGGCCCTGTCGCCGTAGAGAAGTGGGAACGCCGCCGAGCTGCGGTACCCTCGCTTGAGGGCCTCCTCTCGCCAGGGCGCGAACTCGAGGTCGGTCTCGATGTGGCTCTGGATGGCCGGTTCTTTGGTCTTGATGGCCCGGCCGGTGGGGCCTTGTCCGTGGGGTGAATCGTTCCAGGTCACGCTGATCTTGGAAAGGTATCCCTCCTCGAAGCCCCTGCTGGCCACCGGCATGACCTGATAGCTCCCCTCGGCGACCAGCCCCACCCAGGCCATCTTGGCGCCCATGGTTTCCAGGGCCACCCGGCAGATCTCCTCCAGGGTGGCCTTCAGGTCCAGGTTCTTGCTCAGGGCCTGGGAGGCAGAGTGGAGGGCGGCCAGGGTGCGTACCTTCTGCTCCAGGTCGGCCTGTTGCGTTTTCAGGGAAGCGGCCATCTGGTTGAAGGCCTGGCCCAACTCTCCGATCTCGTCGCCGGAGGACACCGCCACCTTGGCGGTCAGATCACCGGCAGCCAGTCGGCGTGACGCCTGGGCCAGTTGGCCGATGGGGTCCGAGATGGCCTTGGCTGCCACCCATCCCAGTGCCAGGGCCGCCAGCACACAAAAGCTGAAGATGCCCCGGAGCCGGCCGGCCAACTCCTCCGCCGGTGCGTAGGCCTCGGCCAGGGGGACGGCCACCACCACCCCCCACCCCAGGCCTTTCACGGCGGAGTAAGCGCCTAACTGCCTCTCGTTCCCTATGGGGCTAAAGTACTCCATGGCGCCATCTCTGCCCGCCAGGGCCTCTTGCACCACCGGCACGGAGCGGTAGTCCATTTGTTGGGCGACGAGCTCCTGATCGGGGTGGCTGGCCAGCTTCCCCTTCCCGTCCACCGCATAGACAACCCCCTTCTCGCCGAGCTTGACCCGGTTCAAAAGGTCGCCTATTCCCTGTAGCGAAAGGGCGCCCACCAATACCCCGCTGATGGCGCCATCATCGTCCAACACCGGGACGGCAATGGAGATCACCGGGCGCTGAGCGGCCACGGAGACGTAGACGTCCGAAATGTACCATTTCCTGGTCCTCATGACCTCTTGGAAGAAATCCCTGAAGGAGAAATCCTGGCCCACGGTCTCGGCGTAAGGGACCCTGGCCCGTATGTATCCCTTTGAGTCCTGGACAAAAATGTAGTCGAACTGTTGGAAGTTGCCGAGGAAGTTCTCCATGACCTTGGTTGCCTCGGGCCAGTTCTGGACGATTATCTCCTGGCGGAGCTTGGGCCGGGTAGAGGCTTCCAGCATGATCGTGCGGGCATCGAGGACGTACTGCTCCAGCGACTGGGCGGCCATCCGGGCAATAGCCTGATTGCTCTCGAAGACCTGCTTCTTGATCGCCGCCCGGCTGTTCGTCGCGGACATATAGCCCAGGGTGGCCAGAGGTATCGCCACCAGCAGCATAAACCCCAGGGACACCTTGACCCTCAAGCTCATACTCTCTAGCATCTGTGCCATCTCCTTGTCTGGAGCGGTGGGCCAGGCAGTTTTTCCTTGTCTGGGTAGCGGCCCTTAGTTCCGTCAGGAGTCTTAGTTCCGTCAGGAGTTGTACGCCTGACGCCAACTGGGCTCGGAGTGCAACTCCTCGCCATCTAAACGCTACCTATAGCGTCAGGCGATCGCCGGGCTAGGCCGCTGCGCCAGTCTCTTTAACCAGTGAAGAAACCACTTTGCCAAAGGCGGCGACCACCGTGGGATCGAAGTGGGTGCCCGCGCCCCGCTGGAGCTCCTGAATTGCGGTCTCCACCGGCATGGCGGGGCGGTAGGGCCGGTCGCTGGTCATAGCGTCAAAGGCATCGGCCACGGCCACGATACGGCCCTCCAGGGGTATCTGCTCGCCAGCCAGGTGATGGGGGTAGCCCTTTCCATCGTAGCGCTCGTGGTGGTACAGCACGTAGGGGATATAGGGTTTCAGGAAGTCGACCTCGGAGAGCAACCGAGCGCCGATCTGCGGGTGCGCCTGCATCGCTTGCCATTCCTCCGGCGCCAGGCCAGTGGGCTTCCTTAAGATGGCGTCTTCCACCCCGATCTTGCCCACATCGTGGAGGATGGTGCCCATCTCCACCTCCTCCAGCTTGTCGCCGTTCAGCCCGAGCTCCTGGGCGACCGCCACCGCCAGGCGGGTGACCCGGTCGATGTGATCGCCGGTGTAGGGATCCCGGGCCTCCACTGCCACCGCCAGGACCTTGACCGTGTCCAGGTAGGCCTGGTGAAGCTGTCGAGAGCGCTCCTGCTCCCGATCAAAGGACTGCTTCAGGTCCTTAGCGTATTGCAGGAGTTGAGCCTGGTTCATCTCCAGGGCCTTCACCTTCTCCCGGAGGTCCGACGCCAGGTCGGTGATCTGCAGGAAGCGGGCGTAGGCCACCTCAATGGTGGTGGCCAGGCTGGCCCGGTCCACGGGCTTGATCAGATAGGCCATGATGCCGGCCTGGGAGGCCTTTTCCGCCGGCTCGGGGTCCAGGTAGCCGGTGACGGCCACCACCGGGGTAGGAAAGCGGGTGGAGATGGTTTTGGCCGCTTCCAGGCCGCCCATCCGGGGCATCCGGAGGTCCATGAGCACCAGGTCGGGGCGCAGTTGCTCTACCAGGTCGACGGCCATAAACCCGTCTTGGGCTTCGCCCACTACGACGTGCCCCAGGCTTTCCACCAGGATGTGCAAAACCCGGGCCACCTCAGGCTCATCGTCGGCGATGAGGACCCGGAGCTGATTCGTCGCTCGCTTCTCGTTCCGCATATTCAAGGGGGCCTCTCCTGTGCTCAGGTACCAGGTTTCTTGTTATTGGCCTGGCCAGAAACCTGGCATCTGTAGGGGGCGCTTGATCTCCTGCATCCCCTCTA
>JBFMCB010000216.1:0-4306 GCA_040754915.1 Chloroflexota bacterium
CCAGGCGGTCGTCGTTGGTGGGTGTAGGGGTGACGGTGGGCGTTGGCGCTGGCGTGGCGGTGGGGATGACGATCAGGGTGGGGGTGGAAGACGGCATAGCGCTGGCCCCCAATGGGGCCAGGGCCCTGGCCAGGCCCCCCAGGCCCAGGAGCCCAGAAAGGGTCAGAAGGATTGCGAGCACTACCAGGACCCCCGCCACTAGGGGCAGGGCCTGCAGTCCCCGGTTAGCGGCGGCGGGCGGGGGCGGGATTGGGCTTCCCTTAGTAGTCGAGGTGACGGCGGCCCCTTTGGCATGGGGGGCATTGGAGATCGGTTCTGAAGCCGCCGCCGGTCGGTCGACGGGAGTGGCCCCCGCCGGGCCTGGGGACACGGCCCGGTCATCGGCGGGGGCAGCGGCAGCGGCCAAATGGTTGGCCGCCAGGCGGGCCCGGGCCCACTGGATCCCCATCTTGGCCCGCTGGCTCTGGGGATTGATGGCCAGGGCTGTCTCCAGGCAGCGCAATGACTCCCGGGGGTCCCGGGCCAGGCCGCCCTGCCAGAGCCACGCCTCTTCGTTTTCCGGGTCCAAGGCCAGGGCCTGGGCGAAATAGCGTCGGGCCAGGTCCAGCCGGCCCGCCTCGGCCAGGCGAATGCCCAGGGCCACCAGGGCTTTCACATCTTGGGGCACGCTCTTCTTCCTACGCCGTCGAACTGAGCCTCAGGCTGGGGATGACGTCCATGTCCCAGCCGTCGCGGCGACCGGCACGATACAGATAATATCCTGCGGCGGCCACCATGGCGGCGTTATCGGTACACAGATCGGGAGGGGGACAGAGCACCGGCAGGGGGACGCGCTCCTTCATCCGCTGTCGCAGGAGCGAGTTCGCCGCCACCCCGCCGGCCAGGGCCACCTGGGCGGCACCGTGCTGCTCCGCCGCGGCCCGGGTCTTCTCCACCAGCACCTCCACCATGGCCTCCTGGAAGCTGGCCGCCAGGTCCGCCACCGGCACCTCCCGGGCCACCCGCCCGGCCTCGGAGAGTTTCACGCCCCTGGCCCTTTCATCCGGGGCGGGCCGACCCTCCCGGGCGCGTTCGCTGCCCCGGTCTCCAGTGGCCGCGTGGAGGACCGCCGTCTTGAGCCCGGAGAAGCTGAAATCGTGGCTCCCCCGCAGCCAGGCCCGCGGCAGGTGATAGGCGTTGGGTCGCCCTCCCCGGGCGGCCTGTTGAATGGCCGGCCCGCCGGGATAGCCGAGGCCCAGGATACGCGCCACTTTATCGAAGGCTTCGCCGGCGGCATCGTCGATGCTCCGGCCCAAAAGCCGATACCGCCCGTGGCCGGTCAGAAGCACCAGGTCCGAATGGCCGCCGGATACAATCAGGCACAAGAGGGGAAAGGCCGGCTCGGGCTGGCCCGGCCCGAGAGCCAGTAACCAGTTGGCGTAGATGTGCCCCTCCAGGTGGTTTATCCCCACCAAAGGGAGCCCCTGGGCGAAGGCAATGCCCTTGGCCGCATTCAACCCCACCAGGAGCGACCCGGCCAGCCCCGGTCCCTTGGTCACCGCCACGGCGGCCAGGTCCTGCCATCCCACCTGGGCCTCAGACCGGGCCCTATCGACCACCGGGATGATGGCCAGCATGTGCTGCCGCGACGCCACCTCCGGCACCACCCCGCCATATTCCCGGTGGATGTCGATCTGCGAGGCGACCACGTTGGAGAGGATGGTGCGTCCGTCAACGACCACCGCCGCCGCGGTCTCGTCGCAGGAGGTCTCGATGCCCAAGATCTTCACGGTGAGGCTCCTTCCATGGCGGGCAGATAGGCCAGGTAGAGCCGGTTGCCGGTCAGGAGGAAGATCCTCCCGTGCTCCTCGTCCACGGCGATGCCCCTCACCTGGCCCAAGACCCACGGGCTTTTGCCCTCCTGGAGCTGACCCTCCTGGAACTGGCGCAGATACCGGCCGTCCTTGGCGAACTGGAGGACGCGCCGGTTGACCCGTTCCACCACGTACAGGGAGCCGCTGGCCGGGGCCACGAAGAGCCACGAGGGAGCGGATATCGGCTGGTCCAGGCCCTGCCAGCGGAAGGGCTGGGACTTCCCTGAATCGAAGCGGGCCATCGCCCCGTCCGCCATGAGCACGTAGACCGAGCCATTGACCTGTAGGTCCACGGCGCGGGCCAGGTCCACCGGCGAAGGCGAGTTGAAGTAGTCGCTGGACTGGCCCTGGTAGCCGCCGGCCCGGGCCGGGTACTTCCAGATTTGGCTCTGCTTTGTATCAAGGAGATACAGGTTGCCCGCGTCCGCCGCCATGGCCATAGGGGCCTGCCAGCGAGAGTGGTCGTCCAAACGGAAGGCCCGCAACCCCTCCGCGTCATAGGAGAAAACATTGCCGTCCTGATCCAGGGCCAGTATCCCTCCGGGCCTGCCAGTCATGTCCACCAGTTTACCCACAATGCTTTCCCCGACCCTTTGCCCCGACTGCAGCAGCACCGGGTTCGCCCCCACCCTCTGTATGGCATCCCCGGCCGGGCTCAGGGTCAAGCCGTATACCTGGTTTGTGCCCCGGTCCAGGACGAATAGCTGGTTGCCCTGGGCCACCACCCGGGACAGGCTGACATCCTCTTTCCTGAAGTCCGCCAGCACCGTCAATCCGTAAAGCCGCACCACCCGGGCCAGACGGTCCAGCCCCCGCTGCACACCGTCGATCTCGGTGATCCACTGGCGTTCCGGCGGGGCCAGGGAGCGAGCTTCACCCAGAGCCTTCCACGCTGCATGCAAGGCCTGGGAGCGGTGATCGGGGTCGGAGGCCGATTGTGCCACCTCCAGTTGCCGGGCGGCCAATCCCAGGGCGGCGGTGGCCCGGGCCTCCCTGAGCCGCGGCAGGCCGAAGCGCAAAAACAGGGCCAGGCCCAGCAGCAGCAAGAGGGCCAGGAGCACCGCCAGTGCCACCATCCACCGCCGGCGCACAGAGAGGCCTGACTTCACTAGTAAAAAAGTCCGCAGTCGTTCCCAGGCTGCCCGTATCCCGGCCGATATCTGCCGCCTGGTCAGCAGTCGCCGCTCTGAGGCCCTGGGTGCTTCCCTGGCGCTTACGCCGCCCACCGAAAGCTGGATCACCCGAGGGACAGTGACCCCGGTTGAGTTGGAAGACAGACCGGTGACCGGCGGGGCCGGCCGTTCCTCCGCCCGTGGAACCGGGAGCCCTTTTTCTTTACCAGCAGAGAATTCCTCCGCTTGGATCGGCAGGGCCAGTTGGGCCGGTTTTTCGACCTTCGGACGTCGGCGCGCCGGGGGGCCGGACTGGTGGGCGGTCGGGGCGGGCCGCCGGGCCCCTTTGGGGGGCAGAGCCTGGCCGGGCTCGCTGGGGCCCACGGGCTGGACCTGGATGACGATGCAGGCCAGGGTGCATGTCCCGGCCGCCTGGGCCAGGCGTCCTACCCCCAGGGCTGGGTCGTGGCCGGCCAGAGCCACCCGGATCGCCTCGTCGGCCAATGCCTGGGCCAGGGAGGTCTGGGCCAGCACGATCACGTCCCCTGGCTCTAGGTCCCGATGGAAGAGGTCCGGCAATAGATCGGAGGCGGTGCCCAGGCCCTGGGACGATGGTTGGTCTTTCACTGGGGGCCCGCCCAGCCAGGGGGATTCGGCGGGGATGCGCGAGATGGAATCGCCGTGGATCAAATAGGCCAGGGACGGCCCGGCCTGGGCCAGGAAGAGGTCGTCCTCCCGCACCACTGCGCAGGACATGCCCGCCAGCTGCCACATGCCAGGCAAGGCGTTCTGGTTCTCCTGCCACAACTGCCGGTTGGCCGCCTTCACCGCCCGGATCAGGCCGGCGGTGACGCTGCCCGAGGTGCGGTGGTACTCCTTCTCGATGGCCTGGACCAGCTCTCTCTCGGCCTCGCCGCCCAAGAGGCCAGGCGTCTCCACCACCACGTACAGATCGCCAAGCTCGCCCCCAGCTCTGGAGAAGCGTCCACCGCCCGGCGGGATGCCCAGGGACGGGCATTCCTCGCGGGGCATGCCGTTGGCCAGGCTCAGGACCTCCACCGCGGTTTGGAGTCTCAGGGCCGTGCTCCTTCCATCTCCGCTGAAACTGCCCAGAGTATAACAAATATCGCTATTCTTTACTAGTAGAGAAACCCATAGTATAATGCGCCCGTCACTGCGCGCTGGAGGTGGACCTCTTGACCAAGGTCGTGGTGGTTTTGCCCACCTACAATGAGGTCGAAAATCTGGCCCGGATGGTGGCCGAGCTTTTCTCGCTGAGACTTGACCCCCCGGGGCAACCACAAGATTTGCCTCTATCATTGGAGATCCTGGTCATCGACG
>JBFMCB010000217.1:0-4186 GCA_040754915.1 Chloroflexota bacterium
GCCGTCGTCCTTCACGCTCTGATAGACGAAGAAATGGTCGTTACGAAGGGTCGCCAGGATGCCCGGGGACTTGTTGGCTGTCATGCCCCGCGCCGCTGCCACGCACCAGTATACCCCGTTCGGCTTCTCCCTGCAACACCGCCCGGCCCACGGCCTCCAAAAGCGTCAAGGACACCCTACCGTCCCAACAGGGCCAGGGCCCGCGAGACGACGTTCTCCACGGTAAAGCCGAATTTCTCCATGAGTATCCCGTAGGGGGCAGAGGCACCAAAGCGCTCGATGGAGATTACGTCCCCAGCCGAACCCACATAACGATGCCAGCCTTGGGAGATCCCGGCCTCCACGGCCAGGCGGGCAGTCATCTCTGGCGGCAGCACCTGGTCCCGGTATTCCTGGGGCTCTCGGTCGAAGAGCTCCCAACTGGGCATGCTCACAATCCGGGCGGCGATGCCCTGGTTCAGGAGCCTCTCCTGGGCCTCTAAGGCGGGATGTACCTCGGAGCCAGTGGCGATGAGGATGATCTCTGGGCGGCCGCCCGGCGGGTCGGCCAGGACGTAGGCCCCCCGGGCCAAACCGCTGGCCGGTGGGTATTTGGTTCGGTCCAGGATAGGCAGCTTCTGCCGGGTCAAGATCAGGGCCACTGGGCCGTCCTTGTGCTCTAGAGCTACCCGCCAGGCGGCGACGGTTTCCGTGGCGTCGGCGGGGCGGATAACGGTGAGGCCGGGGATGGCCCGCAGGGCCGCTAACTGTTCGACGGGCTGGTGCGTGGGACCATCCTCCCCCAGGCCGATGGAGTCGTGGGTGAAGACGTAGATCACACCCAGCCCCATGAGGGCTGCCAGACGGATGGAGGGGCGCATGTAGTCCGAAAAGACCAGGAAGGTGCCGCCGTAGGGTATCACGCCGCCATGAAGGGCCAGGCCGTTCAGGATCCCGCCCATGGCGTGCTCCCGCACTCCGAAGTGCAGGTTACGTCCGCCGGGGCTTTTGGCCTGAAGATCCCCCGCGCCCTTGACATAAGTATCTGTCGAGGGGGCCAGGTCGGCCGAGCCGCCCAGGAGAGTTGGTAGGACAGGTGAGAGGGCTTTTAAAACCTTGCCAGAGGCGGTGCGGGTGGCCATGGGGCCCTCCTGGGGGCTGAAAACCGGGAGAGCAGCCTGCCATCCCTCTGGCAGCTCACCGGCCATGGCCCTTTGCCATTCGGCGGCGAGCTCGGGGTACTCCCGGGCATAGGCCTGGAAACGGGTTTCCCATTCCTTCTCCCAGGCGCGGCCCCGGCCCAGGGCCTCTCGGAAGTGGACCAGGGCCTGGTCGGGTATGTAGAACGCCGGCTCCAGGGGCCAGCCCAGGGCCTGTTTGGTGAGCCTCACTTCTTCCTGGCCTAACGGCGCACCATGGGCCTCGGCGGAGTCCTGCTTGTGGGGGCTGCCGAAGCCCAGGTGGGTGCGGGCGATGATCAGGGATGGGCGTTTGGCCTCCATCTGGGCGGCCCGGAGGGCATCATTTACCGCCGCCAGGTCATTGCCGTCAGACAGTCGCTGGACGTGCCAGCCGTAGGCCAGAAAGCGCCGGGCCACGTCCTCAGTGTAGGCCAGGTCGGTGGGGCCCTCGATGGAGATGCGGTTGTCGTCATAGAGATAGATGAGCTTGCCCAGGCCCAGATGCCCGGCCAGGGAGGCGGCCTCGGCGGACACGCCTTCCATCAGGTCGCCGTCGCTGACGATGGCGTAGGTGAAGTGATCCACAATGATATGGCCGGGGCGGTTGAAGTGGTGGGCCAGGAAGCGCTCGGCCAGGGCCATGCCCACCCCATTGGCGAAGCCCTGGCCCAGGGGGCCGGTGGTGGTCTCCACGCCGGGGGCCAGGCCGCGCTCTGGGTGGCCTGGCGTTCGGCTGCCCCACTGGCGGAAGCTCTTGAGCTCGTCCAGGTCCAGCCCGTACCCGGTCAGATGCAAGAGGCTATAAAGCAGCATGGAGCCGTGCCCGGCGGAGAGGACAAAGCGGTCTCGGTCGAGCCAGGCAGGGTTAGCCGGATTGTGCTTCAGGAACCTCGTCCACAGGACGTAGGCCATGGCGGCAGCGCCCATGGGCATCCCCGGGTGGCCCGAGTTGGCCTTCTGCACTGCGTCCATAGCCAGGGTTCGGATGGTGTTGATGCACAGTTGATCTAGCGCATCTTGCCCGGTGTTCACCTTTCCTCCATTGGCTCGCGTCGAAAAATGCTCGCCGGCCCGGCATCATCCCCTTTGGAATCGGTCTTTTTCGATGGACATTGGCTCGCCTGCCTGTACTGCCTGCTGAGGGCCACCTGCTGGGCGTACCGGTCCAGTTGGCGAGCCCTCTCCTCCTGGGTCCAGTTCAGGTAGTCCCCCATGGCCGCCGCCACCTCCTCGGCCAGGCCCAAACCCTGGTCCTGGTCCTCAAGGAAGATGCGGGTGCGGCGCATGAGAAAGTCGGAGATGGAGAGTGCCATCTCGTGCTCCACGGCATGGGGCAGCTCGGCCTTCAGGTAAGGCAGGCCAGGGGCCAACGGCTCCGCCAGCCGCCGGTCCTGGCCCAACCGCTTCAAGACCTGGCCGTAGTTAGCGCCGTAGGCAGACAAGAGATGTTCCCCCACCTCCTCGCCGAGATCCAGCTCTCGGCAAGCGGCGTCGGCCTCACGGGCAATGCGGGCGTGGAGGCCGGAGCGAGCCCCGCCCTCCAGGGGATGGCGGTCGGTCTCGCACCCCCGGGCCGCGGTCACCCCAAACTCTCGCTCCAGGCGGCGCTGGGCCACGTCCACGGTCTGTTTGGCCATGACCCGGTAGGTGGTGAGCTTGCCGCCCATGATGGAGAGGAGGCCCGAGGGGCTCTCGACGATGCTGTGCTCCCGAGAGACCTTGTAGGACGAGACCACGCCCTCGGCCACCAGGGGCCGGAGGCTGGCATAAGCGCTGACGATGTCGCTCTCCTCCAGGTGCAAATGCCGGAAGGCCCGATTGAAAGCCTCCAGGATGTAGGCGATGTCGCTGGCCTCCACCGCTACCCGGTCCAGGCTTTCCGAATAGTCGGTGTCGGTGGTGCCAATGATGGCGAAGTGCCCCCAGGGGATCAGGAACATCAGTCGGCGGTCTTGGGCGGCAGTGAAGCTCACGGCATTGCGGTTGCCCACCCTATCTCGGCGGACCAGGATGTGCACGCCCTTAGTGGGACGCAGCCTGGGATTCCCCTGGGGGTCGTCCATGCGCAGGATGGTGTCACCCCAGGGGCCGGTGGCGTTGATGGTAACTCGCGCCCGGACCGGAAACTCCTCGCCGCCGATGGCGTCCCGTACCAGGGCGCCGTTCACCTTGTCAGCGATTTTTACCAGTCCTAGGACCTCCACGTGGTTGGCCACAGCGGCTCCATGGCGGGCTGCCGACTGAGCGGTGGCCAGGGTCAGGCGGGCGTCGTCCACGGCACAGTCGTAGAAGCGGGCCCCGCCCACCAGGTCTTGCCGGTCTATGGCCGGCTCCAGTTGGACCAGGTCCCTGGGCCGGAGCATGCGGTGCATCTTAATATTGCGGAAGGCGGCCAGGAGGTCATAGAGCCACATGCCCGCCTGGATCTTCAGGAAGCTGCGGGGGCCGCCGCGGTACACCGGGAAGATGAAAGCCAGGGGCTTCACCAGGTGCGGGGCCAATCGCCGCAGCCGGCGCCGCTCGGCGGAGGCCTCGAACACCAGGCGGAACTCGAAATTCTCCAGGTAGCGCAAGCCACCGTGGATCAGCTTGGAGGACTTGCTGGAAGTGCCGCTGGCGAAGTCTTCCTTCTCCACCAGGGCAGTGGAGAAGCCCCGCATGGCGGCGTCCCGGGCGATGCCGCAGCCGGTGACGCCGCCCCCGATGACCAGTATGTCGAAGGTCTCCTCTTTGAGCCGCTCGATATTCCGTTGGCGGGCTCGGGCCGAGAATTCCAGCCCCTGGGCGATGCCTGGCCTTCTCCGGTCCAAGGTCGCACCTCCCCACGACGTCCCTGCGCCCTTCGGCGAAAAGTGATCTTCATCTATATAGCACAACTCTGTCAGGATGTAAATCGCTATGTGAACCTTGGGCACTCGGTGGCTTCAGTCCAGGAACGCCGCCACGGTGGAGCCGCGGGTGACGCCCCAAAGAGAGGCCACGGGCTCGCACTTGATGGTAAATAAGGAAAAAATTTTCCCCGGCAC
>JBFMCB010000218.1:0-4176 GCA_040754915.1 Chloroflexota bacterium
TTTGGAGTATAATACACTCATCGGGGCGTAGCGCAGCCTGGTTTAGCGCGCAGCGTTCGGGACGCTGAGGTCGGTGGTTCAAATCCACTCGCCCCGACCATTTGCCAAGAGATCGTGGCTGGCAGGTGGCAGACAGCGTTGCCCTCCCTAGCTTCCAGCCCCCAGCCTCTTTACCTCGTCCCACAGGGCATTCTGCCGCTCGAAGCTGAGTTCCGAGAAATCCAACCCACGCTCCCGGCACAACTGTTCCATGCGGGTAAAGCGTTCGTAGAACCGCCGGTTGGCCAGCCGCAAACACTCCTCGGCATCCAGGCCCAGCCACCGCGCCACGTTGACCAGAGCAAAGAGCACGTCCCCCAATTCGTGCTGCTCTTCCTTATGGTTGGTGGTCCGGGCTAGCTCCCGCAGCTCGCCCGCCACATCCCCCAGGACCCCCTCCACGTCCTTCCAGTCGAAGCCCACCCGGGCCGCCCTGGCCTGCATATCCTGGGAGTATGCCAGGGCCGGAAGCTGTTTTGGGATGGACGAGAGAAGGGAGTCGCCCTTCTCCTCCAATCCATTGTTCTCGCGCTCGCCCTTCTTGATGCGTTCCCAGTTGCGAAGGACTTCGCTCGAGTCCTTAACACCTACATCGGCGAAAACGTGAGGGTGGCGGCGGATGAGCTTCTCGGAGATCCCCTGGATCACATCGGCGATGGTGAACTCGCCCTCCTCGGCGGCGATCTGGGCGTGAAGCACTACCTGCATCAGCAGGTCTCCCAGCTCCTCCTCCAGCTTCGCCATGTTGTCGGCGTCCAGGGCCTCCAGCACCTCATAAGACTCCTGCAACAGATTGCGCTTGAGGGTCTGGTGGCTCTGCTCCCGGTCCCAGGGACACCCACCGGGGGCCCGCAGCCGGGCCACGATGTGGGCGATGGCGGAGAAGGTGCGCGGTCCCTTCGCCGCTTCCAGCGGTGGCACATACAGGCTAGTGAGGTGATCGATGTCGTCCTGCCGATCCAATTCGTAAAGTCGTACCCTGCGGACGCTCTCCTGACGTGCCACCCCCGCTCTGCTCACGAGCACCACCAGGTGGTCATCGGGGTAGAAGTCCCCGAGCGAGAGCTTGACCACAGAGGCCACCCGCCGGCTGTAGAGCTGGGAGATGAGAAGCGGGCGTAGGGGATCGAACGGCGGGACCGGGTCGAAGGCCGACCGGGGCTCCAGGGACATGGCATCCAGCACCTGGAGGCCCTTTTCCAGGGGATCAACCCCAAGCAGGGCACAGACGGGTTCCACGAAGCTGAGGCCAGGAATGATCCGGACCTCCATGCCTTTCTCCCGTGCCAGTTGAAGTATTCGGAGCACCGAGGCCTCGCCCACCAGGGGGTGGCCGGGCACGGCGTAGACCACACCCTGGGGCCGTTGACCCAGCCTCACCACCTCCGTCGCCACCGCCTCGTAAACCTCGGCGAAACTCGTTTTCCGCTTATACCAGGCATCAAAGGAGTGTATCTCTAGAGACCTCGGCAAGTTGCCCACCGTGGGGTGACGCATCGTACGCACCCACACCTCGGAGCTTCGGTTTAAGACCTCGTGGGCCTCCAGGGTGATCAGGTTATAATCGCCAGGTCCCAGGCCAATAATGGTAATGCTCATCGAAAATTTCTTCCCCTAAGAATATGCTCGGACTGTGTTGGTGGTTTCTGTGCTAGTAAACAAACAGACTACTTCAGGATATCGGCAGCCAATCGGGCGTACACTGCTGCCGCCGTGACCAGATCGGCGATGGCGACTTTGTCATCCGTGGCGTGGGCATCGGCCTCAGCGCCAGGGCCAAAGCCCACGGTGGGGATGCCCATCTCGCCCACGGTGACGGCTCCGTCGGTGGAGAAGCCCCACCTGGTGATGGCCGGCCGATGGCCCAGAGCCTCGCCTATTTGGCCAAGAACGCTACCCCACCGGGTCTATGAAGACCCAATGAAAAACAAGACGCCGCATCTCTGCGGCGGTGCGCTCCACCACTTTGCCTTCATTGGTGGAGGTGCTGGGAATTCGGATCAGGTCGCGTAAGAACGCGACCATTGCCTCACGATTCGATTTATTTAGCCTCAGCTCCAAAATCTCCCCTTCAGCCCCAGCATCGACATATGGCCAATACGGCCGCCGGCCAACTACCGCGGCGGTGTTGTGGTCACACGTATTGGCGCAACTGGGCCGCTGCCTGCCTCATGCAGGTCAGCACCAGCCCCACCATGGCCTGGTCCCGGACCAGGGTGGTAAGCACCGCCTCTTCCCCTACCGAGATCATGAAGATGTACCCATGATTGCTTTTGATGAAAACCTGGTCCAGGGAGCCACGAGCCAGCTCCTCGGAGATGCGCTCGTCCAGGGCCAGGAGGGCCGCCGACATGGCCGCCACCCTGTCCTCCTCGATCTCCGCTGGCAGCGTCGAGGCGATGATCAGCCCGCTATTGTGTACCAGCGCTGAGCCTTCCACATCCGGGGTGCTCATCTGAAGGCCCTTGAGGCAGTCCATGATCAGGTCCGATCGCGATTTGGTCATTGGCTTCCTCCCAGGTGGAAGTGCACCAGAGCCATCAGCCTCCGGTCAATAGGGGAAATCCGGAGCTAAACCGCGCCGCCCGACCGCTGGCTAAACTGGGCCAGCTTTTGTACCTATGTTATACCAAACCCATGATTTTGTCAAAGGAAAGGCCCGAGGATCTCTCCGCCCGGGCAACCATCTCTTTGGCGATCCGGTTCTGAGCTGAGAGCGCCTCCCTTATGTCAAGGCCCGACACGGCGCCGTCCTGAACCACCACCCGGCCATCGATCACCGAAAGGTCCGCCTTCTGAGGCGCGCAGAAGACCAGGGCCGCCACGGGGTCGTGGAGGGCCCCGGCATAGTCCAGGCAATCCAGGCGGAAGGCCACGAAGTCCGCTGCCTTGCCGGGTTCCAGAGACCCGATGTCATTTCGTCCCAGCACCGCTGCGCCTCCCAGGGTGGCAGCCTCCAAGGCCTGAGTGGCCGAGAACCCTGCCGCTCCGTAGCGGATGCGCTGCAAGAGCATGGCCTGGCGCACCTCGGCCAGCATGTGCGACGAGTCGTTGCTGGCACTGCCGTCCACCGCCAGGCCCACCTTAACCCCGGCCTCAACCATATCGCGGACCGGGGCGATGCCGCTGCCCAGGCGCATGTTGGAGGTGGGACAATGGGCCACGCCGCTCCTGGCCTCCGCCAATAGTTTCACCTCATCGTCGTTCAGGTGAACGGCGTGGGCAAACCAGACACCTTCGCCCAGCCAGCCTAGCCGCTGGGCATAGGACAATGGCCGGCAGCCGAACTTCTCCAGGCAGAACTCCTCCTCGTCCCTGGTTTCGGCCAGATGGGTATGGCAGTACACCCCGTGGCGCTGGGCCATGGTGCGAGTCTCCCTCATCAGCTCCGGCGTCACCGAAAAGGGCGAGCAGGGGGCCAGGACGATACGGCACATGGCACGGGGCTCGGGGTCATGGTAGCGGGAGATGACCCTCTCGCAGTCCGCCAGGATCTCCTCTTCGCCTTCCACCAGGCTGTCCGGCGGCAGGCCGCCCCTGGAAGTCCCCAGGGACATGGAGCCACGGCAGGGCTGAAAGCGAATGCCCAATTCCTGGGCGGCCTTGATCTCGGCATCTATGGCGCAATCGTTGGGGTAAAGGTACAGGTGGTCGCTCGAGGTCGTGCAGCCGGATAACAAGAGCTCCGCCAGCCCCACCCTGGCGCTCCAGTAGACCCCCTCCTCGGTGAGCTCCCCCCAGACCCGATACAGCACCTTCAGCCAATCGAAAAGCTCGGCGTCCTGGACGGCGGGGATATTGCGGGTCAGCGTCTGATACAAGTGATGATGCGTGTTCACCAGGCCCGGCAAGACGATCCTGTCCGAGGCATCGATGACTCGATCCGCCGTAGCGGGCAACTGCCATGTGGGTCCGACCTGCTCGATGACGTTCTCGCGCACATAGATGCCGCCATCGCGGATCACCCTGCGTCCAGCATCCATCGCCAGGAGAACGTCGGCGTGCTTGACCAGCAGCGTCGTCATCGCTGTGCCGTCCCCCTGGCATCACGCCTGGGCCCAGATTCACCCAGTTCCACGGTTCTTTCACCCCCCGCCTTTTTCTTCAGGGCCTGATAGATCCTCTCCGCGCTGGCGG
>JBFMCB010000219.1:0-4158 GCA_040754915.1 Chloroflexota bacterium
GCAGCCAGACTGGCCAAAGTGGAGGAGTGGATCGCGCAGGCCCGGGAACAGGCTGAGGGGGCGTGAAGAAACGACCGCGGACGGCCGACCGCAGACCGCCGAAACAACACGGTGGTCGGCGGTCCGTGGTCCATAGACCAAAGACTAAAGACCAAGGACCAAAGACCAAATCCCAGGCGATCCGGTGCGGGGAGGACTTGAAATGGCGTCTTTTTTGTGCTATACTATCTGCTAGACAAAATGCTAGATAATGTAGCACAAGGAGACCACCATGTATCTTGGAACGCGAAGCATTCGCTCTGCTGGCCGCACCAGCGGCAGCGTGGAGATCACCGTGCCATCCCAACTGCAATGCCTGGAGGGGGTAGAATGTCGTCTAATGGTGCGGGATGGGCCCCGGCCGGAGATCGTGTTACAACTGGAGCTCTCCGCCGCCCAGGCCCTGTTACATGAGCTGTGGCAGAAGCTACGCCTGGGTCTGGGGGAGATCGGCGAGATCGGTGACTTCTCCCCAGCCGATTTTACCCTGGCCCTCTTCCCGCCCCCTCATTGGCTAGATCGGCCACCCTTGGCCTACGCCGACGCCCTGGCTGTCCTCCAATCACAGACGGCCGACCGCCGACCGCCGACCGCTGTCAGTGATCGCACTGCGGTCAGCCGTCTGCCGTCTGCGGTCGTTGAGGGAGGGGGCGAGGATGCCCTGGCCCGGCTGCTGGCCTCCTTGGCTGTGGCCGACGGCTACCGTCTCGGTCTCAAAGGCACACTGGCCCTGGCCTTTGGCGATGCCGTAGCCTATCTCGTCACCGGTATGCCGGCTGGATTTGGCACCGACTCTGAGCGGGGGATGGCCCATCGGGCCTTCTGGGGCGATGGCCGTGCTCAGCAGCCCCTGGGCTCCCCCTTCGATGATCAGGTCTGGCAGCGGGCCCGACCCGGCTTCCGGCGGGTCTACGACCAGTTTCGCACCTGGCAGGAGAACCCCGAGGCCTACGCCGCCGCGCGGGAAAAGTGGTACCGGGCGCTGACGGTGGAGATGGGGGTGCGGGTGTCCTCGGTGGAGGAATACGTTGAGGGTAGCAGGTAGCAAGTAACAAGTAGCACGTAGCAGCCCCTGCTACCTGCCCCTCACCATGTCCCTCTCCCCACAGGGGAGAGGTGAGGCGAGGGGGCTACCTGCTACCTGTTACCAGCTAAAAGGAGGCACAAAGATGGCAGTTGCAGCGAGAACCATGGCCGAAGGGCCCCCGGCCGCCCTGTCCGTGCGCCCTCGGCCCGACTTCGTGGAGACACCTACCATCCAGGAGCTAACGCAGCGGGCCCTAGCCTATCTGGCCGCCGGTTTCCCGGTCCACTTTCGCGGCCCGGCCGGCACAGGCAAGACCACCCTGGCCCTGCACGTGGCCGCCCAGTTGGGACGTGCGGTGATGCTCATCGCTGGCGATGAGGAGTTTGCCACCTCGGACCTCATCGGTGGGCAGTACGGTTATCGCTACCGTAAGGTCGTTGACCGCTTCATCCATTCGGTGCTCAAGTACGAGGAGGATGCTACCCAGCGCTGGGTGGATCACCGCCTGACTACCGCCTGTCGTGAGGGCTTCACCCTGGTCTACGACGAGTTCACCCGCTCCCGCCCCGAGGCCAATAACGTCCTCCTGGCGGTGCTGGAAGAGCGATTGCTCGTCCTGCCTACGATGAGCCGGGACGATGCCTACGTCAAGGTCCACCCCGATTTCCGGGCCATCTTCACCAGCAACCCCCAGGAGTATGCCGGGGTCCACGAGGCCCAAGACGCCCTCAGCGACCGGCTGGTGACCATTGATCTGGACTACTACGATCGGGAGACAGAGATCGCCATTGCGGCCGCCCGTTCCGGCCTACCGCCAGAGGAAGCGGCCAGGATTGTGGACATGGTGCGGGACTATCGGGCCTCGGGGGAGTACGATCAAACCCCCACCCTACGCTCCTGCGTCATGATCGCCCGGGTGGCGGCCATGCAGGGCCTGCATCCATCGGCCCAGGACCCGCGCTTCGTGCGCATCTGCCTGGATATGTTGGAGTCCAAGACGGCCTTCACCAGCCAGGCCCGCGAGCGGCGCGCCCAGCAGCGCAAGATGCTTCTCAGCCTGATTGAGCACCACTGCGGTTAAAACGAGAACCGTCTGCTCCGGGAGCGACTCGATCGCCTGGAAGCGAAACTGGGAGTGGCAGTATGATGAGAGCAAATCTGAAAACGAAGACCAGGGTCAGCCGGAAAAGGAAGCCCGCGTCTGAGGTCGGGGAGAGGGTTGTCTTGACCTGCGCCTTCTGTGGTGGCACGGGTCGGGATCCCTTCGGCATCATGTCCCACCTGGCCACCTGCCAGGTGTGCGGCGGGACGGGACAGCGGACGCTGCATCAGCCGACGGCCCCCTGCGCCTTCTGTCGGGGCACGGGCGTACATCCTGGCTCCCGCAACACCTGCACCACCTGCGCGGGCATGGGCGTGGTGGAGATCCCCGATGACGCGGTGACCTGTCCCTGCTGTGGCGGGACCGGCCGGGCCGCTGACTACGCCGACTATATCTGGCCGGACAGCCCCCTGTCCTGTGGCTGTTGCAGGGGCAAAGGGGTCGTGGCCCCAGAGCAGTAGTAAGGAGTGACCGATGCAGCAGGACAAAGCGGAGGTGACCTGCGCCTTTTGCCGGGGCACAGGCCGCTCGAGGGGAGGTGTCTGCCCGGTATGCCGGGGGGCGGGGAGGGTCTCCCTGTCCGCCCCGACCAGGCGCTGTGCCTACTGCCGAGGCAGCGGTCTGCAGCAGCGGGGCAGCGCCCTCACCTGTGGCGTCTGCCGTGGCGTGGGCTGGGTCACTGTTGAGGAAAACGCTGTCCCCTGCCCACCCTGTGGCGGGACGGGGGTGGAGCCCGTGGTGCTGGGCGAGAGCCAGCTCCCCTGCCTGACCTGCCAGGGCAAGGGGGTCATCTCGGCCGAAAAAGCCAAGAAGTTGCCGCCGGACAAAAGGCTCCCACGCCGGAGAGGGCGTGGCTACGGCTCAGGGGAAGTGACCCTGGAGTACTGATGGCATATGGCAGATAGCAGATGGCTGTCTGCCATACGCCATCTGCCATCTACAAGGGAGGAGGGCTATGTCTTGGGAAAGAAGGACCATGGCCCAATTCGATATGTATGTGCGCCGGGCAGAGGCGATGGTAGCCCGAGTGAAGTCCCGGCAGCCCCCTCAAGAAACAGCCGACGAAAAGGACCTGCGTCTGGCTGAGCAACAGCGTCGGCTGGAAGAAGAGAAAAGCAGGCTGGAGAGGGAATTGGAGGAACTGGAAAGAACGGGTATCATCCACAAGGCCGAACTCCAGCGTCAGATCGAATGGCATGAGCGCCAGATCGAGGCCGTGAAGCGACAGCGCCGGGAGAACAGAGGCTTCGCCACAACTTTGGAATATTGACGGAAAGGAGCGTACCCGAGATGAAGCCCAAAGGCATACACGACATCCCTACCGCCCAGAGCCTCATCAGTCGCTCGATACCGGCCAGCCGGGCCAAGATAATGACCCAACTGGCCCGTATGGAGCAGGAGAGGGAGAGGCTGGAGCGGGAGTCAAACGTGTGGGGCGACAAGCAGCAGCAGACTGAGGGGCGCCTGCGGCAAGTCCTACAGCGTATCGAGCCGCTGCAGCGGGCCTTGAACGAGTTGCCGGCCGACGAGGAACGCGAAGATAGCAGCAAACAGCGAGCGGCCGACGACGGACGGGAGGCCAAAGGTTGGCGGGAGATCCCGTTGGAGTATTAGCAGATAGCCGATGGCAGATGGCAGATAGCGAATAGCAGGCGAAAGCTATCGGCCATCAGCTATCAGCCATTAGCCAGAAGGGAGGGTGATCATGAGTGGCTTAGGCGCTTTGTGGCGCATTCGGACGCGCAAACACATCCGCACCATGCGTTCTATCCCCACCAGCACGGGGCCCGGGCGGGCCGCCTGGCCAGGGCTTCAGGAAACGGAGCGCCTGATGCTGGAGGAGAAACGGTTGAAGGAACACCATACGTTGCACGAGCAGCGGCTGGCCATTCAACGGCTGCTGGACGCTTATCGGAGGCCGAGATGAAAAGAGAAATCCATGTAGACCTGCTGGGACTAGGCCATCTACTGAAGGGTGTCCAGTATCTCC
>JBFMCB010000220.1:0-4132 GCA_040754915.1 Chloroflexota bacterium
GCCTTTTGTATTATCTGCCCGGGATCCAGACCGGCCTGGTGGACCTCCTGGCGGGATGGGCCCAGGGCCTCTGGCCTTTGGGCGGGAGCCTCCCCTGGTACTATCACCTGGAGCTACTGGTCATCTATGAGCCACTGGTTGCCATACTGGGCCTCCTGAGCCTGGGCTGGCTGGGGGCGGCATGGCTGGCCCGGAGACGTGCCCACCCCGGGGAGGCGCTGAAGCGATCAGCGAGCTCCTGGGAGATCCTCCTGTCTCTCTGGCTGCTGATAGCCCTGGCGGCACTCCTTTTGGGTCGCCGGAAGGACCCCGGCGACGTGCTGTTGCTGCTGGTTCCGCTCTCGCTTCTGTCGGCATGCTTCCTCAATAGGCTCCTGGAGGCGCTCCCGGAAGGTGGCGGAAAGGTTCAAGACATCGCCTGTTTGTTTCTACTGCTTAGCCTAGACCTGGTGGCGGTGGTGGCGAAGGCCAATCAGGCGCCGTTTCTCGGCGGGCGCTTTGTCTCGTTGGAGAGGCTCTTGCGCAACGTAGAGCTGGTCTGTCTCTTCCTGCCGGTCTTCGCCGTAATGTTGGCGGCCACTGGCTGGTACGTCTGGCGGCTCCAAGGCCGGGGCACCGCTATAGCCTTGGGCCTGGCCGTGGTGGTATTCCTCTCGGCCTTCGGGGTGCGAACCAGTTGGCTCTTGAACACCCAGCGCTCGGCCAGCCCCGGGGAGCCCTTGACGCTGGCGCCCACCCTGGCCAACGTGTCGGTCATGATGCGGGAGCTAAAGGAGCAGGCCAGTGCCCTGGGAGAGGCCGACGTGCCGCTCTTGGCCGACAGCCGGCTGGGGCCGGTGGTGGCCTGGTACCTGCGGGAATACCGCCGCGTGCGGTGGGCCCGGGTGCCCGCGGAGCCCTCGGCGGCCCTGGTCCTGGTGTTGTTCAGGAGTTCAACTCCTGAACAACAGGGGCCCGGCCAGGCGCCCCAGGACTGGCCCGGCTACGCTCTACAGAGATACAACCTGAGCGCCGGCTGGTCGCCAGAGATCTCCCCGGGTGCAGACTGGCTGAACTGGCTCTTGCACCGCGCCGGGGAGAAGCCCGTTGAAGCGAAACAGGTGGTGCTGTACGTGGCCCTGGGACAATAGCAGGCCCAGCGTGGGCCAGTGCCGAACGAAGGATCTATTACTGTGAGGGATTCTGAACATATGCAAAAGACCGAATCCATCCTGGACCGGCGGATACTGGGGCCGGTCCCCATCACCTGGGAGGTGGCTCTATATGTAACGCTCATCGTCATCGCCCTCTTCACCCGGTTCTGGGACCTGGGTGACCGGGCCTTTAGCCACGACGAGGGCATCCACGCGAACTGGTCGTACACGCTCCTCAGCCGCCTGGACTACAAGCACAACCCCACCTACCACGGCCCGCTCCTGTATCACGCCACGGCCCTGATGTTTTTCTTGTTCGGCGATTCGGACTACACCGCCATGCTGTCCCCGGCTATTTTTGGCTTGCTACTGGTGGGGATGCCGTTTTTCCTGCGGCGCTTCCTGGGTCGCGCCGGGGCACTCTTCACCACCTTTCTGATCGTGATCTCGCCCTCGATCCTGTACTACTCCCGGGGCCTGCGCCATGACATCTTCGCCCTGGCGGGGACCATGGCCATGGTGGTTTGTCTCTTTCGCTTCCTGGACGATCGGCGGCACCTATGGCTCTACCTGGGGGCCGGCGCCTTCGCCATCGCCTTCTCCAGCCACGAGCTCACCTTCATCACGGGCTTCATCCTGTTCACCTTTCTGACCATGGCGCTGGCGGTGGAGTTGACCGGTAAAGGGACCCGGCCCCTGACGGAGGCCCTGTTGTCTATCGACATGTCGACCATTTCGGCCGGCGTGGTCATCCTCCTGGCGATCATCGTGCCTCTATATACCACCCTTTTCACCAATATGGCGGGCCTGGCCACCGGCACCGTGGGAGCCCTGAGCTACTGGCTTTCTCAGCACGGAGTGGCCCGGGGTGGCCAGCCTTGGTATTACTACCTTATCACGGTGACCTTGTACGAATTCCTGCCCTTGATGCTGGCCCTCTTGGGGACAGTATACCTCCTGGCGCGAGGTTGGAGGGATGCCTCAGCACCGGAGGAGGGCCATCATCTCGCCTCGGATACGCCGCTTTTCCCCGCCTTTGCTGTTTATTGGTCCCTCTTGAGCTTCGTCATCTACTCCTGGGCGGGAGAGAAGATGCCCTGGCTCACCATCCACATCGCCTTGCCGCTTATCATACTCTCGGGGTGGTTCCTGAACCGGGTGGTCCGGGACGTAGACTGGAGATCTCTCTGGGACGATGGGGGTGGTTACCTGGCGGCCTTGATCCCCGCTACCATCCTGGTGCTGTTCGGGTGGACCAGGACCCGGCCGGCCTTGGGCGGGGTGCCAATAGCCCGGCAGGCCGAGGCCCTGCAGTGGCTGGCCTTCACTGTGCTCCTGGCCATCCTGGCCTCGGCCATAGCCTGGTACGCCCTGCGCCTGGGATGGAAGCGCAGCCTCAGGACAACCGTGTTGGTTGGATTTGTCCTGGCGATCCCCCTCACTTTCCGGGCGGCCTGGATTGCCAGTTTCAGATTGGGCGACAGCGCCCGGGAGATGATAGTGTATGCCCAGGGAACCCCCGACGTGCCCCTGGCCGCCCGGCAGGTGGACGCCATCTCCGCCAAGCTGGTAGGCGATCGGGAGATGAAGGTGGCTTACGATGACGAGTCCTCCTGGCCCTTCGTGTGGTACTTGCGGCACTACCGTAACCAACAGTTCCTCACCGGGGAGGCCCTGACCAAGCCCACCGATGCCCCGGTGGTCATCGTGGGGCCCAACAACGAGGCCAAGCTGAAGCCTTTCCTGGCCAATTACACCCGCTTTCAGTACCGGCTGATCTGGTGGCCGGTCCAGGACTATATGTCGCTGACCAGGGAGAACATCGTTGCCAATCTCTTGGACCCAGCCGCGCGCCAGGAGGCGTGGAACATCTTCATGTTTCGGCAGTATAGCGCCTCCACCTCCAGTTGGCCCCTGGTGCACAACTTCGCCATGTACGTGCGCAAGGACCTGGCCTCCGCCCTCTGGCTGGGAACCAGCGTGCCGCTTCGCCATGCCCCGGCGGCGCCGGAGGACCAGATCTCGGGCAGGTACCAGCAGCCGCAGGTGCGGTTGATTTTCGGCGCCAAGGGGACGGCGGACGGCCAGCTCAACGAGCCCCGCAACCTGGCCCTGGACCGCTTGGGTAATATCTACGTGATGGACACCATGAACCACCGGGTGCAAAAGTTCGACCCCTCGGGCAAATTCCTGGCCGGGTGGGGCTCCCGGGGCAACGGTGACGGGGAGTTCAACGAGCCCTGGGGCATCGCCGTGGACCGGGAGGGGCACGTCTACGTGGCCGACACCTGGAACCACCGCATCCAGAAGTTCGACCCCTCGGGCCGCTTCCTGACCAAATGGGGCACCAATGTGGACACCAGGGGGGTGGCGGGAGGTGAGCCGGGAGGCTTCTACGGCCCCCGGGCCATCGCCATCGATCGGGATGGGAATCTCTTGGTCACCGACACCGGGAACAAGCGGGTGCAGAAGTTTGACTCCAATGGCCAGTTCCTGGCACAGTACGGCTCTCGGGGCGAGCTGGAGGGGCAATTCAGCGAGCCGGTGGGCATCGCCGTGGACCGGGAGGGCAACGTCTACGTGGCCGATACCTGGAACCGGCGGGTCCAGAAGTTCGACCCAGGCTTTAAGTTCCTGGCCCAGTGGCCGGTGAGCGGTTGGGCCGGTGAATCGGTGCTGAACAAGCCGTACCTGGCAGTGGACGGCGCCGGCAACGTCTACGTCACCGACCCTGAGGCGCACCGGGTGTTGATTTACGGCCCGACGGGGGCCCTGACCGCTGTCTGGGGCGGTGCCGGAAGGGAACCGCTCCTGAACGTGCCCATCGGCATCTCCCTGGATGGTCAGGGCAACCTCTACGTGGCGGATACCTTCAACCACCGGGTGGTGGTGCTGGCGCCGCCACGCTGAGCCACTCATCCACAACAAAGTGTCATTGCGAGAATTTCATACCACGCGGCGGTATGCGTCAAGGCAGAAACGCTCCCCTATCATTGCGA
>JBFMCB010000221.1:0-4121 GCA_040754915.1 Chloroflexota bacterium
GAAGTGCACCGTGCGCCTTTCCTGATGGTCATAGAAAGGGTTTAAGGTTGATCGGGAGGGGTCCAGGGCCTGGGCCAGGCTGGAGGGCAGGGACGTGCCTTCGGTTACCATGAGCAGCCATCGCTCGTCGGGGTGGAAATAGTGCCCCTGGTCCCAATCTATGCCGTAGACGCGCAAACCCGCCGCGGCCAGGAGGATCAGGGCCAGCCAGAGATACGACACCCCAAGGGGCCGGAGGATCTTTGGGGAGCCCGGATCCGCGGCTTTCGGTTCAGCCGGTGTGTCAGTAATGGTCAAAGGGTTCTTCCTTCCAGCAACGTTTCGCCTCGACCGGCGAGAGCATGCACCGCAGAGAACGCAGAGTTCGCAGAGACTTCTATGATTTCTCTGCGCTCTCCGCGGTCTCCGCGGTAAAAACTTGCACCGCAGAACGTAGAGCAGGTTGTTTTATCCCTGTGCTCTTGTTGGGACGGCAGTTGGACTACCGTCCCAACAAAAAGGTCCTTTCTGTCTCTCTTTACCCGCGCAAAAAGTAAACGAAGGCCAGGCAGCCGGCCAGGACTATAGTGCCCGTCAGGGCGTACATGGCGGCGTAACCCACGGCCGCGGCCGCCACTCCACCCAGGAAAGAGCCAATGGCGATGCCCAGGTCGAAACCGGCGCCGAAGATGCCCACTGCCGCGCCCCGGGCCTGGAGAGGGGCTTTGTCTACCACCAGGGCGTTCAGCACTGGCTGGGCGCTGCCGAAACCGGCCCCATATAGCACGGCGATCAGGGCCAGCCAGGCCAGGGTTGTTACCTCAGGGAAGAGCCAAAAAGTGAAGGCCACCAGGAGCATCACCGGGATGGCAGCCCTGCGCCGGCCCATCCGATCAAACAGCCTCCCGGCGGTGAGGCGAACGGCCACCGTGGCGAGGGCGTAGATGAAGAAAAAGCCACCGGCGGGGGCCACGTCCAGATCGGAGCTCAGGAAGGGCAGGGGGCCGCCGAAGTTGGGCAGCTTTCGCTCCATAGCATATAGAGGCAAGAAACTCAAGACCGTGCCGTAACTTGTGGCACAGGTGAGAGTGGCCAGGGTTGGCACCCAGATCCCCCGCACGCGGATGGCCTGCCAGAAACCCAGGTGGCCGGCGTTCTCGGTAGCGTGGATGCTCCGGCCGGGCGGGGCCAGGGCCCCGGCCAGAAAGGCGCCCAGGGCGGCCCCCGCCGACACGGCAAACAGAAATGGAAAAGACGTGTCTTCCAATATTGTGGTGCCCAAGGCCGGCCCCAGGGACATGGCGGTCAGGCTGGACACCCCGTACAGGCCGATGGCTTGGGCTCTCCTGCTGTCGGGGACGATGTCGGCCACCCAGGTGGTGGCGGCGGTGGTGAAGCAGGCTATCCCTATCCCGTGGAACATGCGGGCGGCCATGAGCATGGGGATGGTGGTGGCGAGGTTGTACAGGAGTGGGGCGGCGAAGAAGATGGCGGCGCCGATCAAGGCCATAGCCTTGCGACCCAGACGATCCACCAGTTGTCCCGCGTAGGGTCGCGCCATCACCGCGGTGATGGCGAACATCCCGATTACCAGGCCCACCTGGGCGGGCTGGCCACCCAACTCTGCCGCATACACGGGCAATGTGGCCATGAGGAGGTACATGCTGCCGAAGAAGAGGAAGTTGGCAATGACCAGGAGCCCGAAACTGAGAGAAAGAATCGAGTCGGAGGTGACTGCTCTCGATCTGTGGCTCACAGCATTCCAACCTCGTCCGGCAGCGCTTGGTCCATGGCGACGGCAGATCCTTCCTGGCAGGGCGGCAAGACAACCGCGGCTGGTCTCATTGCTCCAGTTTCAGGATGGCCATGAAGGCTTCCTGGGGTATCTCCACGTTGCCCAGGCGCTTCATGCGTTTCTTTCCTTCGGCCTGCTTCTCCAGGAGCTTGCGCTTGCGGGTGACGTCGCCGCCGTAGCACTTGGCCAGCACGTTCTTGCGCATGGGGGCAATGGTCTCCCGGGCGATGACCCTTTGGCCCACGGCGGCCTGGATGGGCACCTCGAAAAGCTGCCGCGGGATGATCTTGCGGAGCTTCTGCACCAGGGCCCGGCCATCCTGGTAGGCCCGGTCCCGATGGGCGATGAGGGAAAGGGCATCCACGATCTGGTTGTTCACCAGGATGTCCAGGCGCACCAGGTCGGCGGCCCGGTAACCGGAGAGGGTGTAATCCAGGGAGGCGTAGCCCTGGGTGCGAGACTTAAGCTGGTCGTAGAAGTCGGTGAGCATCTCGGAGAGGGGCAAATCGTAGGTCAGGAGCACCCGTTGCTCGTCGATATAGTCCATTCTCTCGTATTCCCCCCGGCGGCCGGTGATCAGCTCCATAACTGACCCGATGTAGCGGCTGGGGGTGATGACGCTGATCTTCATCCAGGGCTCCCGGATCTCTGCTATCTCCTGGGGAGGGGGAAGATTGGCCGGGTTGTCCACCGCCAGCTCCTGGCCGGAAGTGGTGACGACGACGTACTCCACGCTGGGAGCGGTGGCCAAGAGGTTGAGCTTGTACTCTCTCTCCAACCGTTCCTGGACTATCTCCAGATGCAAGAGCCCCAGGAAGCCGCAGCGGAAGCCGAAGCCCAGGGCCAGGGAGGTTTCGGGCTCGTAGAAGAGGGAGGCATCGTTGAGCTTGAGCTTGTCCAGGGCGTCGCGCAGGAGGTTGTAATCGTTGGCCTCGGCCGGGTATAGCCCGGCGAAGACCATGGGCTTGGCCGGGCGGTAGCCGGGCAGGGGCTCCTGGGCCGGGCTCGGGGCCAGAGTGATCGTATCGCCGACCTGGCACTCCTTGACGTTCTTGAGGCCGGTGGCCACGTAGCCGACTTCGCCGGCGGTAAGGGCCTCCACCGGGCTAGGCTGGGGCTTGAAGGCGCCGATTTCCAGGGCCTCGGTGACCCGGTCGGTGCCCATGAGCCTGATCTGGTCGCCGGGGCTCACTCGGCCATCCACCACGCGCACGTAGGCGATGACCCCCTTGTAGGGGTCATACTTGGAATCGAAGATCAGCGCCCGCAAGGGGCGATGGAGGCTGCCGTGGGGCGGCGGGATGCGCCGCACCACTGCCTCCAGGATCTCCTGGGTGCCGATGCCCTCCTTGGCTGAGGCGTAGATGACCTCTGTTCGGGGCAGGCCAAGGAGTTCCTGGATCTCCCTGGCTACCCGTTCGGGCTGGGCGTTGGGCAGGTCGATCTTGTTCACCACCGACACCAGGGAGAGGTCGTGCTCCAGGGCCATGTAGGTGTTGGCCAGGGTTTGGGCCTCGATGCCCTGAGAGGCGTCCACCACCAGGATAGCGCCCTCGCAGGCGGCCAGGCTTCTGGAAACCTCGTAGGTGAAGTCCACGTGGCCGGGGGTGTCGATGAGGTTGAGCTCGTACTCCTGGCCGTCCAGGGCCCGGTATGCCATGCGCACCGCCTGGGCCTTGATGGTGATGCCGCGCTCTCGTTCCAGGTCCATGGTATCCAGCACCTGCTCCACCATATCCCGTGGGCTGACGGTGCCGGTGAACTCCAGGAGACGGTCGGAGAGGGTGGACTTCCCGTGGTCAATATGGGCGATGATGCAAAAATTACGGATGGCCTCTTGTTTCATCATCGGGGATAGTATATGGTGTGGGGTGGGAGGTGTCAAGCGCGGAGGCATGAGGGGAACAGGGGGCCTAGCGCCACTACCAGGCCATGCGGCGATTTGACGAAAAGGGGGATTTTGGGGATTTGCTACCTAAGATGGGGGTGGGCGATGGGTGAATCAGAGAGCAGCCGTTTTGGTCATTGGGCGTGAACAGAGTTAATTGGGAGTTCCAAGCCTTTCTTGAACACGTCGCGATACAAGAACAACAAAGCGCTGAGGGCCTGGTTTTGCGTGGAACCGGTGACATGTTCTTCGACGGCGAGGTCGTGAGAAACGCCTCAATTTCGGCGCGGCCTGTCTCCCGAGGGTGGCGTTTATTGGGGAAGAAGATATAGCAATACGGTCTACCGACCGCTACTCTTTCACCAGTCTATTCTCAGAAATTATGTCCAGGTATTCCCTGGCCAGGCCTTCGCTCAGGCCGGTGTAGAAGCAGATCTTGTTGATCGGCGCCTTTTCCTT
>JBFMCB010000222.1:0-4119 GCA_040754915.1 Chloroflexota bacterium
CTGCGGAGTGCAACCCCTCACCTCACCTCTCCCCTGTGGGGAGAGGGACAGGGTGAGGGGGCTGCGGAGTGCAACCCCTCACCTCACCTCTCCCCTGTGGGGAGAGGGACAGGGTGAGGGGGCTGCGGAGTGCAACTCCGGGACATCAGGGGGCTTTTCCTCACCTGGCAAATATCATCTTCAATGCAATTAAAAGTAACGCTACTCCGAATATCCTCTCCAGCACGATATTGGACAAACTCGTTGCTATCCTGGCACCAAGCAAACCACCGAAAAAGAAACCCAGGCAAACAAAGGCGGCAATTCTCAAGTCCACATACCCCTGCCTGTAATATGTCCACGCGGCAAGAATTCCGATGGGAGGAATCAGCAAAGCCAATGTTGTGCCCTGGGCTTGATGTTGAGACAGCCCGAACAAAAAGACCAGTGCTGGGACGATGATCACCCCTCCCCCAATGCCAATCAGCCCACTAAGGGTTCCAGCTAACAAGCCCAAGAGCAAAAAAGGCAAGATGCTCGTCATATTTGAAACTTCCTTTCATCGAGGAAATAATACTGACACCGCTGAAAAAACAAGACTTTAACCGCAGAGCACGCAGAGCGCGCCGAGATTTTCACTTTTTCTCTGCGTGATGGTCCCGGAGTTCAACTCCGGGACATCAACGGCTGGGCGACCTTTTTACAGTGGAGTCAATACTGGTTTGCCAAGCACGTTATTTTTCGCGCCCACCAATCTCTGGAAGACGTCGGCTAAGGCCGGATTGTCCTGAAGGCGCATGTTGGTGTTGTGGGCGGGATTATCATCATTTTGCCAGGCTTCATTCCACCAGGAAAAGCCGATAACGCGGGGCCATCGAAGCGCGGTGAGGTCGGTCAATGCACTCTCTGCCCAGGCGGCTTGGTCGCCGAGCGGGTTACCTGCGGTCACGCCGAATTCCGCCAGGATGATCGGTTTGCTTGGAGAGAGCGCCGCCAATCGAGGATACACCTGGTCCATGAGCTCACGAAACTGGGGCCATTCCGAATCCATCGGTGTTCCCGCGCCATACACGCTCACGCCAAGCCAGTCAATCCAGTCATCTCCAGGGTAATACCCTTCCAGGCGGTTCCAGGGTTCCTCCGGAACATCTTGGTTATTTACGTGAAATACCCAGGTGATGTTATCCGCACCCTCTTCGCGGCAAATCCCAATAATCCGGCGGTAGGCGCCCCGAAATCGTTCCGGGCCATCGGGCGAGGAGGGGTCGCCGTACCCGTCCAACGTACCGGCGCCATTCCAGATGCCGTTCCACGGGAACCACTCACCGTTGACCTCGGTCCCGTACTCGACAATCAGAGGAGAGCCGAATTCCCGTGCCGCTCTGGCCCAAGCACGCAGATCGGCGTCAAACTCCCCTTTCAAAATGCGACTCAACGTAAACGTTGGCTCGGCATGCCCCTGTATCGCATCGCTTCGCAGCATCAGGCGAATGTAGGGGACACTGCCGGCATCACGGACCCAAGATGCAGTCTGCATGGGGAAACTGCGCCCACGAAACCAGTTATGAGAAAAGTATACCCACGTGGCTGATTTTCCCACAAGCTGCTCATACGAGCGTAAACCCTCGGAAGTGACGTCATCTTCTTCACCGGTCACGCCACCGGGGTAGACGGCATGGTACAGGTGACCTGCCGGTGGAATGCCAACCCTGAACTTCTGGAGGCCTGCGGCAGCAGGTGTAGCGGCTGGAAGGGCTTGGGTAGAGGGCGGGGCAGGCTCTGGTTTTGTAACAGTTGGGGCGGTTTCGGTTGAGGTCGCAGGGGGCGCCGTCGCCGGCAATGTTGGCGGAGCAATGCCGCCACAAGCCAGCGAGGCGATTACCAGTGTAGTGGCCGCCACTACGGGAACGCAGAAACGAACCTCTTTGCTTGTGGCCATTCTTGTGCTCTATCTCAGGCTCAGCAGGGCAAGCAAGCCAAACGCCGCAATGATTGTGCCTGAGATCCTGTTTACCCACCGCAACCGGTGAGGGTTGAATTTAGTCCGAAACACGCCAACACCACCGCTGAGGATAAGCCACCACAGGGCTGAGCCGATGAATACGCCCAGGACCATCACTCCCGCAGAAACGTAGCTCCCGCTGGCATTTGCCAGCCCTAGCCCGGCAAATATCGCCGCAAAAGCGAGGATCGTCATTGGATTTGTCAGTGTCAGGAAAAAGGTTGAGGCATACGCGCCAACCAGACCCTTTCCTTTGGCCGAGGTCGCTTGCTCGGCGGGCCTGGCCAGGAAGGTCTTGAGGCCCAGATAACAAAGAAACAGGCCGCCAATAAGGCGAAGCCATGCTTGTTGACTGACCAAGGTGCTGGAAATGAATGTCAGCCCGAATCCGGCAATACAACCATAGACTGCGTCAGCGGTAGCAGCCCCTAAACCTGAGACCAGTCCAGATACGCGCCCTTGAGTTAGTGTACGGCCGATGCACAGCACGCCAATTGGCCCGACCGGCGCCGCAATTGAAAAGCCAATGATTAGTCCCCTGAGCAAAAAATTGATCTCCATCTCTCTCCTGAAATAGAGCGCAATCTCTTATAACGCTCTGCGATACCGACACCCTTGTGGTGTCGGAGCCTCACCAGGCGCATGCCCCGAACTGCCACCCATCTCGAGAGGGGCAGGAGCCCAACGGCATTGCCCCCTCACCTCGCCTCTCCCCACAGGGGAGAGGCGAGGTGAGGGGCCCACGGCTCAGGCCAGCCCCAGCCGGCCCAGGGCCGCGGTCATGCCTTCCACCGTGGCCTCGATGAGCGTGGGCTCGCCTCCCGCCCGGATCGCGCTCTCGGCGTCCTTCAGGCCGTTGCCTGTCACCAAGACCACCACCCGCTCGTCGGGGCGCACCGCCCCGGCGTCGAGCAGCTTTAATAATCCGGCGAACCCGGTTACGCCCGCTGGCTCGCCGAAGACCGCCGCCTGCCTGCCCAGGACCCGCATGGCCTCCAGGATCTCGGCGTCGCTCACCACCACCATCTGGCCCCCGGACTCCCGCACCGCCCGCAGTGCCTTCAGAGCATCTCGGGGCATGCCCACGGCGATGCTGTCGGCGATGGTGTCGGGGACCAGGGGCTCCACCGGCTTTCCGCTCTGCCAGGCCTTCACCAGCGGCGCCGAGCCCTGGGCCTGGACGCCCACCAACTGCGGCAGGCCGTCGATCCACCCCAGGGCGTGGGCATCCCGGAAACCCTTCCAGAGACCGCCGATGATGCAGCCATCGCCCACGGAGACAAAAACCTTGTCCGGGATCCGAAAGCCCAGTTGCTCACACACCTCCAGGGCCGCCGTCTTCTTGCCTTCAGAGAGATATGGGTTGTAGCCGGTGTTGCGGCTGTACCAGTTGAACCGAGCCGAGGCCTCCAGGCAGAGGTCGAAGGCCTGGTCGTAGGTGCCCCGGACCATGAGCACCCGGCTGCCGAAGACCAGGAGCTGGGCCACCTTGGCCTTGGGCGCCCGCTCGGGAACGAAGATCACGTTCGGCAGGCCCACGCTGGCGGACAGGCCGGCCAGGGAGGACGCCGCGTTGCCGGTGGAGGCACAGGTGATGGTGTTGAATCCAAGCTCCCAGGCCTTCACCACCCCCACGGCGCTGGCCCGGTCTTTCAGCGAGGCAGTGGGGTTTCGCCCCTCGTCCTTGATGGACAGCTCTCGCAGACCGAGAGAGGCCGCCAGGTCCTTTGCCTGGTACAGGGGAGTCCAGCCCACCTGCAAGGGCGGGAGGGGGGAGCGCGGCTTCACCGGCAAAACCGGGCGGTAGCGCCACATAGACCAGTCGCGGCTTCGCTTCAAGTGGTCCACGCTCAGGCGCTTCTTGACCGCGCCGTAGTTGTAGACCACGTCCAGGTTCTCGCCGCAACCAGGGCAGGTGTACAGGGTCTGTTCCACCGACCACTGCTTTCCGCAGCCCACGCAGACCAGGCCCTCCACGTTGTCCATCCGTTCCTCCCTCATTTGCTAGACAAAGACGGCCAATGCGATTGGCCTGCTACCCCAGGTGTTGTGTTGGGTAGAAGCCCAATCATATTGGGCGACTTTATTAACTCGACGAAGACGGCCAATGCGATTGGCCTGCTACCCCGCTTGAAGGG
>JBFMCB010000223.1:0-4064 GCA_040754915.1 Chloroflexota bacterium
GCCTTACGTCAATAACTGTTGAGCTAGGATGTGGTGAGCACGCGGCAGAAAACCGAGGAGCATCTTATTGGATGTACACCTGAACTTTCCGAAAGCCGTAACTGAGGTGCTTGAGCAACTTGATCTTGCTATGACAGCCCTCAGTGTACCCGTTCGTGATCCGTAGAGTGAAGTATCTAAAGATTTCCTTGCCCCAGCTGCGGAGGGTCTTGGCCCACAAGAATACTGCTGCGGTGTTGGATGCCTCCATGTTCACTATCAGGTTGTGCCAGTAGTCTACCGCCGCGTGCCGAGTTGCACACCGGTAGAGACCGCGCACTCGCTCCTTGAGCCAGTGGTGCTCAGCAATCGTGGGAAAGCAGACCCGCATCCTCTCTAGCCTGTTACTCTGCCTAGACGCCAGTCGTTCCTAAGCCTTGAGCAACGGCCAGTGGCCAGCGTGGTCTTGGCCTCGGCCTGCTCCAGCCGGGTCTCGTCGAGGCGTCGGTTGGCGTCAGCAATGAGACGGAGGGCAGGTCTCCTCTGTAGGCAGCTCTACTATTGCCCTGTCCCCATCGTCCCCCCCCGTACGATCTCCTCACGCCGCAGCCTTGCGGTCCCGGCAAACTCCTGATATCATTGTCCATTGGCGGCCTGATTCCCCGATCCTTTCTCTGAAAAAGGTTTGTCCCCGGTGATTCTACCGCCCTTCCTCTATCCCTTCCACACATTTCAGTATTGATGCGGCATCTCCTTGACGAAGCACTGGCTTTGTATTATCATGCCAGGCGCGTCTCGTGGTTTCCAACGAGCACTGGAGAGGGAGAGTGGCATATACCCTTGCCTGGCTGGTCATGGTGGAGGTCCTGGGGCTCCTGGCCCTGCCCGTAGCCTTTCGCTTTTTCCCCAATCTGCCCGACCGTGGCTATGCCTTCTCTCGCCCCATTGGCATTCTTCTCTTCTCGTACCTCTTTTGGCTCCTGGCCATGTTCGGCGTGCTCGAGAATACCCGCCCCACCCTCTACGTCCTTCTCTTCGTCGTGACCCTGGTGTCCGGAACTCTTTGGCGCCAGGGGCGCCCGGCGATCACGGCTTTCTGGCGACAACAAGGCCGTGGTTGGCTCGCCGCTGAGTCGGTCTTCCTTGGGGCCTTCCTTCTGTGGGCGCTGGTGCGCGCCTACAACCCGGAGATCACGGCCACGGAGAAGCCCATGGAACTGGCCTTCCTGAACGGGATACTGCGAAGCCAGCGCTTTCCCCCGCTGGACCCCTGGCTCTCGGGCTACCCCATCAGCTACTACTATTTCGGCTATCTGATGGTGGCGATCCTGACCCGGCTCTCAGGGGTGCCTTCCTCGGTAGCCTTCAACCTGGCCATTGCCACCCTCTTTGCCCTCACTGTCTCGGGCGCTTATGGCATCGTGTATAACCTGGTGGCCCGGTGGGAGGTGAGCCGCCGGGGGTCCGGTCCGGGCTCTCCTGACGTCGGGACGCCGGCGATGAGGCCAGTGGCGTACGGCCTCCTGGGGGCTGGCTTCGTATCCGTCATCGGCAACCTGGAGGGGTTCCTGGAGATGCTTCATACCCGGGGTCTGGGCTCCGAGGCCCTATGGAAATGGATCGACGTCACTAATCTCTTGGCCCACGCCCAAACCGGGGCCTGGCTCCCCCGGGACAACTGGTGGTGGTGGGCGGCCTCCCGGGTGCTCCACGATTCCTTCCTGGGGGCCCGCATCGAGATCATCGACGAGTTCCCATTCTTCAGCTTCATGCTGGGGGACATGCATCCCCACGTCCTGGCCCTGCCCTTCACCCTCCTGGCGGTGGCCATCGCTTTAAACGTTTTCCTGTCCCAGGATGACCAGGGTCCGGACTGGTTAGGCCGGAACCAGGGGCCTTTCTTTCTGACCGCCCTGTGCCTGGGGGCCCTGGGGTTCCTGAACACCTGGGACCTTCCAAGCTATTTTGTACTGTTCGCCCTGGCCTACGGAGCCCAGCGCTACCGGCACCGCGGCCGGCTGGACCAGGTCTGGCTCCGGGAGGTGGTGCTTTTCCTGGGCACCACCCTTCTGGTGGCCTTGGTGCTCTTCATCCCCTACTACATCGGGTTCCAGTCCCAGGCCGGCGGACCCCGTCTCTCCATTTTCTGGAAGACCAAACTCCGGCACCTCGCTATCTTTTTTGGGTTTTTCCTCTTCATTATTTTGGGTTTGCTGGCCCAGGCGGCAGGCGAGTTGAAAAAGAACGTCGGCTCGTGGTTCGGCGGGCTCAACCGCTGGGCGGCCGGCGCGATCCTGGTGGCCGCCCTGGCTTTCTCCTTCGTGGGGTGGTACGTAGCTGCCCTGTGCCTGGTGCTCCTGGCCGCCGCGGCGGGGCTTTGGGTCTGGAGCCTGAGCGACGCCTCCAGAGCGCCCCTGGCCTTCGCTTTGCTCCTGGTGCTCCTGGCCCTGGCCCTGATCTTTGGGGTGGAGTTCGTCTACCTGGATGACGTGTTTCACAATCGCATGAACACGATCTTCAAGTTTTACTACCAGGCCTGGGTCATGTTGGGCCTGGCCGCGGCAGTGGGCACCTACTACGTCTGCCGGTATTCCAAAGGCCTCTGGCGTGCCTTCTGGCTAGGTGGGGCCGGGCTATTGGCTCTCATGGCCCTGATGTACCCGGCCTGGGCTGCGGTCACCAAGGCCAACGGGTTTGCCGGGGAACCAACCCTGGACGGCACGGCCTACCTGGCCGGGTTCCAGCCCTACGAGTACCAGGCGATACAATGGCTCAACGCGAACGTGGGCGGCGCACCGGTGGTCCTGGAGGCGGTGGGCGGGGAGTATACGGAGTTCGGCCGGGTGTCCACTCACACTGGCTTGCCCACGGTGTTGGGCTGGGGCGGTCACGAGTACCAGTGGCGGGGCAACACGCCGGAGCCCGCCCGGCGGGAGAAAGATGTGGAGGCTATATACAGCACCCTGGACCCCGCCCGGGCCGGGGCCCTCCTGGCCAAATACGGCGTCCAATACGTGTACGTGGGGCGCCTGGAGAGAGCCAACCCGAAGTACTCCCCGGCAGCGTTGGATAAGTTCGCCCAGTTCATGGACGTGGCCTATCGCAATCCAGAGGTGACCATATACCGGGTCCGGGATTGATCAGCTCTCACAATGTTTAACACTCGAACGTTTGACGTTGTTACGAGGCAGGCCCGCCGTTACAGAAGAGTTCAGGTGTCCTAATGATTGACCTGGATTCACAAGCGATGAAAGAAAAGACCCGGGCTGCCGGCGGCTTCACGCTCACCATCACGGTGGAAACGGCCCTGTACCTGGTGGCGGTACTGGTAGCCCTGGCAGCACGGCTGGGGGACCTGGGAGGACGGCCATTGCAGGAGAGCGAGGCGGTGGCGGCCCTGGCGGCCTGGCAGGCCCACCGGGGGCTACCGTTGAACCTGGCCGGGGCCTCGTCTTTGGTGGTGCTGTTCGACGTTATCTTCTTCAGCCTGTTCGGCGGAGGCGACGCTGCCGCCCGGCTGGCCCCCGCCCTCTTCGGGACGGCTCTGGTGGCCATGCCATATTTCCTGCGGGACTTCCTGGGACGCAGAGGTGCCATCTTTGCCTCTTTCGTCTTTGCCCTGTCCCCCTCGTTCGTATACTTCTCCCGGTTCTCCAGCGGGAGCATCATCGCCGTCTTTGCCGGCCTCGGGGCAGCCCTGGCCTGGCAACGTTACCGGAAGACCGGCGGGACATACTACGCCCATGTGGGCGCGTTGGCCCTGGCTCTCCTGGTTACATCGTACCCCGGGGCGTACACGCTTCTGGCCGCCTTCGCCCTGTACGCGGCCTATGGGACGCGAAGTGGATGGCTCGACCTGAATGACCTGGCCCGACGCCCGGAACTGAGGGGAGCCGGCGTCGTGTTCGCCCTGGCGGCGGTTGGGATAGCCACCGGCCTTTTGTATTATCTGCCCGGGGTCCAGACCGGCCTGGTGGACCTCCTGGCGGGATGGGCCCAGGGCCTCTGGCCTTTGGGCGGGAGCCTCCCCTGGTACTATCACCTGGAGCTACTGGTCATCTATGAGCCACTGGTTGCCATACTGG
>JBFMCB010000224.1:0-3984 GCA_040754915.1 Chloroflexota bacterium
ATCGGCTACCGGGCCCTGCGGCTGAGCGAGGTCCCAAGGGGCGGGCGATTGGGCCTCTATGGGTTCGGGGCTTCGGCCCACATCGCCATCCAGGTGGCCCTTCACTGGGGCTGCCAGGTATACGTCTTCACCAGGAGCCAGGAGCACCGGGGGCTGGCGCGGCAATTTGGGGCGACCTGGGCGGGCGGAGCCGAGGAGGAGCCTCCTTCCAGGCTGGACAGCGCGATCATCTTCGCTCCGGCCGGGAGCCTGGTGCCAGAGGCCTTGCGCGTGCTCCGAAAGGGTGGCACCCTGGCCCTGGCCGGCATCCACATGAGCCCCCTCCCAGGGATGGAATACCGGCTCCTCTACGGCGAGCGAACGGTCCGCAGTGTCGCTAACAGCACGCGCCTGGACGCCTTGGAGTTGCTTAAATTGGCGGCCGAGATACCCATCCAGGCCGAGGTTCAAGTATTTCCCCTGGAGGATGCCAACCGGGCGCTCCAGCTTCTCAAACAAGGCAAGATCCGTGGGGCCGGTGTGCTGAAGGTCTCTGGAAACTGAGGTCGGTGGCGGGACTTTTCACGCTAAACCAGGAAAAAAATACAACTGGGTAGAGACGCCATAGCCAGCCTCTTCCAGGAAGCCAAGGGTCATTACTGATGTCCTGTAACGGAATATCGTTACATTGTCTCGCCTGTGCGAGGATTGGGGGACTAGGTTGAAAATGGCTCTGGAACCCACCAAGACACGAAGACACAAAGAAAAACTTAGCCTACCTGCCGCTACCTAGGTGACGGCGACGACGAACCCCTGGACGGCAGGTAGGCTGCTCTGTTGATCTGGTAGTTCCGGCTGCCTGCTACCTGCTATTTGGTACCTGCTACTGAACTTGCCCGCCACCACCGCAGCCAACCTGCCCTACATTCTGCTCTCGTCGGTTTGAGGCGAAGCTTCCCTAGTAAAGAAAAAGAACTCAGGAGAGAGGGTTATGTTGGAGCCATTACTGACCTCGGAAGAGAAAGCCTTGCGCGACGAGGTGCGGGCCTTCGTCCGGGATGACGTGCCCCGTCAACTGATCCTGGACATGGATGCCGAGCGGGTATGCTATCCTCGCCAGTTCCTGGAGAGAGCGGCAGCGCGTAATCTCTTGGGCTTGCGCTTCCCTGGGGCCTATGGCGGACGCGGGCTCCCCTGGACCTCGGAGATCGTGGCCTTGGAAGAAGTGGGGGTGCTGGGCACCTCTCTGGCCTGCCTCTATTCCTTGCCCAGCATCGTCGGCGAGGCCTTGGAGATCTTCGGCAGTGAGGCGCAAAAGGCGAAGTATCTGCGGCCCACCCTGGAGGGGAGATTGACCTGCGCCGAGGCCCTCACCGAGCCCCGGGGCGGCTCGGACTTCTTCGGCACCACGGCCGCTGCCCGCCGGGAGGGAGACGCCTATATCCTCCAGGGCCAGAAGCGCTTCGTGGTGGGGGCCGAGGGTGCCGATTACTTTCTGGTGTATGCTCGCACCGATCCCACCGCACCGAGCCACGCTGCCCTGAGCGCCTTCGTCGTGGAGCGGGGTCCCGGCGTGGAGGTGCAGCACGTTTACGGCCTCATGGGCACCCGGGGCGGCGGCACCGGCCGCATCTACCTCCGGGATGCCCGCGTGCCAGCGGAGAACCTGGTGGGGCGGGAGAACGGCGGGGGCGACATCTTCTGGAGGATGATGATCCCCGAGCGCATGACCAGCGCCGCCGGGGCCCTGGGCATGGCCCGGGCGGCTCTGGAGATCGCCGCCCGCTACGCCGACCGGCGCAAGGCCTTCGGGCAGAAGATCCGCGCCTTCCAGGGGGTTAGCTTCAAGGTGGCGGATAGCATCGCCGCCCTGGACGCTGCCCGGGGGCTGGTCTACCTGGCCGCCCGGGCCATAGACCTGGGCGATGAGCCGGGACGGGTTCGCCGCCTGGTTTCCGAGGCCAAGAAGGTCGCCACCGAGACGGCCTGGCAGGTCATCAACCACGCCATGCAGGTCATGGGGGGAATCGGCTACACCAACGTCTATCCGGTGGAACGCCTCTTGCGGGACGCGCGCCTGATCATGATCTGGACGGGCACCAACGAGGTGATGGACCTGCTCATCCAGCACGAGTATTACCGGGAGCTCCTGGCGCCCCAGCCGGTGGGGCGGGACGTGGAGGCCGACGCTCCACAGGCGGAGCGGGTGGAAGAGAAGGTCTACGAGTAGCCTCTGAATCGCTCACTTGTCTATCGCCACCAGCTCATAATCCCTGCTCCCCAGGCCGATGCGCTCGCCATGGGCGAGCTGGATGCTCCAATCCACGTCAGAGTGAAGGACCCGGAACTTGTCCTCCGTTTCGGTGAAGTCGGCCAGGGCCGTGCCGGCCAGCCCGGGCGCCCGGTTCACCAGGTCCACGCTGGCCTGGTCAACAGCCACCGGGTCCCTGGAGGCCAGGATGCCCAGGTTGGGCACGATGGGCAGGTCGCTCCAGTTAGCGCAGTCGCAGTCCGGCGTGACGTTCATCACGAAGTTAACGAAGCCGCATCTCCCGGCCTTGGTTTGCACCAAAGCGAAAGCATACTCCGTCATCCGCTCCTGAAGGCTGCCCTTTCTTCCCTCTCGCCAATTGACGGCGATGGCCCTGTCCCGGCAGACCACCACGCATTCACCGCAACCGTAGCAGACAGCCGGGTCTATGAGCGCCTTCATCGCCTCCGTGTAGGCGATGGCCTTCACCGGGCACACCTTCAGGCAGCGCCCGCAGGTGGTGCAGCGCACCGGGTCCACGAGGGGCTTCAACTCCGAGTGCTGCACCTGCTTGCCGGCCCGGGAGCCGCCACCCATGCCGATGTTCTTCAGGGCCCCGCCGAAGCCGGTGGCCTCGTGGCCCTTGAAGTGGCTCATGGCGATGAGGGCGTCGGCATGGGCCAGCGCCGCGCCTATGCGCGCCTCCTTCAACTGCAGGCCCTCACCCTCTAGCGGCACAGTCACCGACTCCTGGCCGTTCAGCCCATCGGCCACAATGAAAGGCGCTCCCACCGTGGCATAGCTGAAGCCATTTTCTATGGCAGCGATGGTGTGATCCACGGCGTTGGACCGGCGGCCGGTATAGAGGGTGTTGGCGTCGGTCAAAAAGGGCTTCCCCCCGAAGGCTTTTATCCTGTCCACCACCCGCCGCACCAACGGCGGGGAAAGGTACGTCAGGTTGCCCGGCTCCCCCACGTGGAGCTTGATGGCCACCATATCGCCTTTGGATATGAATTCGCCGAAGCTGGCCATCTCAAAGAGCTGGCCCACTTTATCCAAGAGATTGCGACCATACCTGGTCCGCATGTCGGCGAAGTAGACCCTGCTGGCCATGATCAACCTCCCAATGCCTATAAACTGCTGCCTCGAGGTAGGTATAATAAGCGCCGTGGCCGCCGGTGTCAATACCAGCGGGAAGAGCCGCTGTTCTCCCACAAGACCACGGAACCTGCGCCGTAACATCTATGCTCAGCCTCGCAGTTGTGCTAAAATGTGCAGCGGCGCCACCTGGGAGCATGACGTATTGCCTGTTTGCGCCAGTGGCGAGGCCAAAAATTCTTACGGGGAGTTTTCAGTGGACGAAAGCACAGATGTTGCGGAGCAACTGAGAAGCAGGTTGCAATGGGCGGTGGCCGAGGTGTTCCAGGTGCGCGATGTAACGTTGGGAAAAGCCCCAGGTGGCGGGGCGAGGTTGCGCGGTCGCCTCCTGACCGACGCCACCCGGGCCTACGATTTCGTGGCCCCGAGGCTTCGCGAGCTCGGCTATACCGCGCTGTTTCGCCAGGACGGCCCCGACGACGCCATCTGGGCCATGCCCGGATTGATTACGGTCAGGCCCACTCGGGCCTGGCTCAGCGCGTTGATGTTTGTCTTGACGGTGTTGTCCTGCCTGTATGCCGGCGCCACCATGGTGGTCCTCGATCCGATTCAAGCCATCTTCCATCCCCTGGCTGGCGTCCCCTTTGCCGCCAGCC
>JBFMCB010000225.1:0-3983 GCA_040754915.1 Chloroflexota bacterium
GCTGAACATCCAGCAGTCCCACTTCTTCACCGTGGACACCTTCGCCACCTTCTTCGTGGCGCTGTTCTTCTTTTTCATTATCCAGGTGGCCGAAAACGGCAGCCTGGCCAGCTTCCTCCTGGCTGGCGCCGCCCTGGGCCTCTCGCTGGCCTCCAAGATCAGCACCTATCCCCTGGGCGGCATCGCCGTCCTGGCCGCAGCGATCTACATTCTCAGGCTACGCGCCCACCCCAGTTTCAGGGAAAGCATCGTCCTGGCGGCCGGGGCCATAGCATTCCGCCTGGGGCTTCTATTCGCCGTTGCCTTCCTGGTCTTTCGGGTGGGCCAGCCTTACGCCTTCACTGGACCTGGCTTCTTCGGTTTCGCTCCCTCGGGCAAATTCCTGAAAGACATGGTTTTTGTGAGCCAGCTCATGAGTGGGGCCATCGACTATCCGCCCAGCCATCAATGGGCCTTCCGGGCGCCCATTCTCTTTGCCGGGCAGAATATGGTCCTGTGGGGGATGGGGCTGCCTTTGGGGCTGGCGGCCTGGGCAGGCTGCCTCTTGGCCGCCGCTGACGCTTACAAGCGGCGCCACTGGGCATTGTTCCTCCCGCTCACCTGGGTGGTTTTGATATTTCTCTACCAGAGCACCCAATTCGTCAAATCCATCCGCTATTTTCTTCCCATCTACCCTTTTCTGGTGCTCTTCGCTGCCTTCCTGGTCTTCCGGGCCTGGGCTTTCTTCACTGGTAAAGAAACCGGGGTCTTCCGTCGAAATAGGCTGCTGGCGCTGGCCCTGCCGGCCTCCGCCGCGTCTTTAGCCTTAGCGGTGGTCATCGGCACCGCCCTATGGGCCTTTGCCTTCACCCGGATCTATACCCGGCCGGTGTCCCGCATCGCCGCCTCACGCTGGATCTACGAAAACGTCCAGCCCGGCTCCACCGTGGCCAACGAGCACTGGGACGACCCGTTACCATTGCGGGTCGACGGCAAGGATGGGGGGTTGATCTATAAGGGCCTGATGCTGGAGCTATACAACGAGGACACCATCGAGAAGCTGGGCACCCTGATCCAGCAACTGGAGTCCGCCGACTGGATCTTCCTGTCCAGCAATCGTCTTTACGGCTCCATCCCTCGCCTGCCCATGCGTTACCCGCTCACGGCCGAGTATTATCGGCTGCTGTTCGAAGGCAAGCTGGGTTTCCGCCTGGTCAAGACCTTCACCTCCTACCCGAACCTAGCCTGGTTGGAGATCAACGACGACTCCTCCGACGAAGCCTTCACCGTCTACGACCATCCGAAGGTGCTGATCTTCCAGAAGACCGCTGACTTCTCCAAGGAAAAGGTGAGGGCACTCTTGGGCAGTGTTTCCCTGGATAACATCCAAAGGCTGACCCCGCTGCAGGCCTCCCGCGCCAAGAAGACCCTCATGCTCTCGCCGGAGGAGTGGGCGGCCGCACGGCAGGGAGGCACCTGGAGCCAGCTCTTCCACCGGGGCGACCTGGCCAACCGGGTCCCAGTTCTCGCCTGGTGGCTGGCCGCCCAGGCCCTGGGCCTTTTGGCCTTCCCCCTGGCCTTTACCCTCTGCTCCAGCCTGAGGGACCGGGGATACCTCTTCTCCAAATCCTTGGGTCTGCTCGTAGTGGCCTACCTGGTCTGGATCGGGGCCAGCCTGGGCCTGGCCCCGTTCACCAGGCCGGTGATCCTCTGGTCCATGGCATTCTTGGCTCTGGCCAGCTCCCTGGCCTTCTGGGCCCAGCGCCGGGAGATCCGGTCTTTCTTGCAGAGAGAGGGTCTCCTGCTTCTTGGCAGCGAAGGCCTGTTCCTGGCCGCCTACCTGGTCTTCGTGGGCATTCGCCTGCTCAACCCCGACCTCTGGCAACCCTGGTTCGGTGGGGAAAAGCCCATGGAGTTCGCCTACCTGAACGCCATCGTCAAGAGCGCCTCTTGTCCCCCCTACGACCCCTTCTTCGCCGGCGGGTACATCAACTACTACTACTATGGGCTCTACATCGTGGCCCTCCTGGTGAAGCTCACCGGCATCGTCCCCGCCGTGGCCTTTAATCTGGCGGTGCCGATGCTATTTGCGCTGGCCATCCTGAACGCCTTCGCCCTGGTCTTCAACCTGCTCCCCGGCGAGAAAAGGCTCGTGGCTGCTCTATGGGGGTTGGTGGGGAGCGCCTTCGTGGCGGTCATCGGCAACCTCACCGTCCCGATCCAACTCTTCGCCGGGCTCTGGCAGAACGGCAACTCGAGCTTCCGGAGCACCATCCCTGGCCTCCAGGCCCTCGTGCTCACTGTGACCGGACTGTGGCAGACCCTGGTGTCCGGCAGGCCCCTGCCGCCTTTCGACTATTGGACCAATGCTACCAGGATCATCCCCTTCACCATCAACGAGTTTCCGTTCTTCAGCTTTCTCTTCGCCGATCTACACCCCCACATGATCGGCATCCCATTCACGCTCCTGGTCCTGGGCTTGGCCCTGAACCTGGCCAGGCCAAACTCTGGCCAAAGCCATCCCTTTACTGGCAAAGAAGCCTCATACCTCAAAACCGGCACCACCGTACTGGTATACGGCCTGGCCTTGGGTGCCCTGGCCTGCATCAACTCCTGGGACCTGCCCACCTACCTGGGCCTCACCCTCTGCGCCCTGGCCATCCGGCAATACCTGTCCGGAAGAGGTCTTGACCTTTCTCGCCTGGGCCGGTGGTTCGGGGCCATAGCGCTGGTCTCCCTGGGGCTCTACCTGCCCTTTTTCTTGAAATTCCAGGCCCTTTACATCGGCGTGGGCCTGGTGAAAGCCCGAACCGGCCTGGAGTACTATCTGGCCATCCACGGGCTGTTTATCTTCGTCATCGCCAGCTTTCTCCTGTTGGAGACCTCTCGCGAGCGCCGCAACGCCGTCCTTCGCGCGGTTAAGCTTTTCGTGAAACGTTGGGCCTACCTGCCCAGGGTGCTGGTCCTGTATCGCCGCCTGGTCCGGGCACCCCGGGAGACCTACTCCGCTGGCCTGGCGGGGGTCCTGGCCCTCCTGGGCCTGGTCCTGTTGTTCGCTCTGGGCCGCCTGTACCTCTTTGCTTTGCTGGTGCCGCTCCTGGCGCTCACCGCCCTCCTTTTCTGGCGAAAGAACCTGTCGCCGGAGACGATGTTCACCCTGCTCTTGCTCTTCACCGCCCTCCTGTTGAGCCTGGGGGTGGAGGTCTTCTACCTGCGCGACTTCCTCCAGGAGGGCGACCATCACCGGATGAATACCGTCTTCAAGTTTTACATCCAGGTCTGGATCTTCTTCGGGATAGCCTCCACGCTGGCCCTGAAGGAGTGGCTGGCCCATCTGGTACGACCGGTGCCCCTTTGGCTCCGGCGGCTGTGGCTCTGCGTGTTCCTCATCCTGTTGGGCTCGGCCGCCCTCTACCCGCTCTGGGGCACCATGGCCCGGGTGAACGAGCGTTTCCCCGGCGCCAGGCCCTCCTTGGGCACCCTGGACGGCACCGCCTACATGGCCCTCGGGAGCTATACCTGGGGGGTCGAGAACCGCTCGGCGACCATCGAGCTAGATTATGATCTCGAGGCCATCCGGTGGCTTCAGGACAACGTCCAAGGCTCGCCGGTGGTGCTGGAAGGCTACATAGACTATTATCGCGGCGGGGGCATGCGGGTGGCCGCCAACACCGGCCTCCCCACCCTGGTGGGGCAGCACCAGGGCGAACAGCGCTACGGCTGGATGGTGGGCCAGCGGGAGGAGGAGGTGCGCAAGATCTACGGTGACCCGCTTTTCGAGGCCATCCTCCCGCTGCTACGCCGGGACCACGTCTCATACATCTACGTGGGCCAACTGGAGCGGCTGGTCTATCCGCCCCAAGGGCTGGCCAAGTTCGACGCCGCCCTGGGCAAGCACCTGGACCTGGCCTACCAGAATCCCAGGGTGAAGATATATCAGGTGCGAGACTAGCGGGTAGCAGGTAAGCGTGAAACGTGATGCGTAATCCGTACGTGATGCGTTT
>JBFMCB010000226.1:0-3807 GCA_040754915.1 Chloroflexota bacterium
GATGAATACTCCTAATTCGACCTCTATGGGCAAAGGACAGGAGCTTTACAAAAAAGCTAAAAAACTTATTCCCGGCGGCACTCAACTGTTGTCGAAAAGGCCGGAGATGTTCCTCCCCGATAACTGGCCGGCTTATTATTCCAGGGCTCAAGGGGTGCACGTCTGGGACCTTGACGGCCGCAGATACACTGATTTTTCCATCATAGGCGTTGGGGCCTGCATCCTTGGGTATGCTGATCCGGATGTCGATGCAGCGGTTCACCGGGCCATTGATTCCGGTACGCAATGCACGCTCAACTGCCCTGAAGAGGTGGAGCTGGCAGAGCTGCTCTGCGGGCTTCACCCCTGGGCCGACATGGTGCGCTATGCCCGCTCCGGCGGTGAGGCGGCGGCCATTGCCATTCGCCTTGCCCGCGCGGCCACAGGCAGGGACAAAGTGGCCATTTGCGGCTATCACGGCTGGCATGACTGGTATCTGGCTGCCAATCTTGGGGATGGCTCGGCCCTGGATGCGCAACTGCTGCCCGGACTTGAACCGGCAGGAGTGCCAAGGGCGCTGAAAGGCTCTGCCCTGACCTTCACCTATGGGGACCAGGAGTCCTTTGACAAGCTGGTGGCTGAACATGGCCAGAGCCTGGCGGCCATTATCATGGAACCTGCCCGCGGTCATGACGCTCCGGTGGATTTCCTGAAGAGCGTGCAGGCCCAGGCCCGGCGGGCCGGGGCTGTTCTGATCTTCGATGAGATTACTTCAGGATTTCGTATGGGCTGTGGAGGCATTCATCTGCGGTACGGAGTCGAGCCGGATGTGGCCGTTTTCGCCAAGTCCATGAGCAATGGCTATCCGATGGCTGCTGTCCTGGGGCGAAGAGATGTCATGGAGGCAGCTCAGAAAAGCTTCATCAGCAGCACGAACTGGACCGAGCGCATCGGTCCGGCAGCGGCTCTGGCCACCATTCGCAAGTATCACAACTTGCAGGTCGATAAGCATATCATTCATATCGGCAGCCAGATGCAGAGTGTATGGTGGAACCTGTCTGATGAAACCGGCCTCCCGATCCGGGTCAGCGGCCTTCCTACACTGGGCCATTTCGAGATCAAGGGGGTTGAAGGGAATGACCCTCTGGCCCTTCGGACCCTGTTCACCCAGCTCATGCTGGAAAGAGGCTACCTGGCCTGGTGTCAGTTCAAGGTAAGCTATGCCCATAAACAGGAGCATGTGGACGCCTATAAGGTTGCCTGCCGTGAGGCATTTGCCATTATTTATAAGGCCATTGACCAGAGAAACGTGCAGAAGATGCTGAAAGGGCCGATCAGTCACTCCGGCTTCAAGCGGCTGGTGAGCTGAACCTAGATGTTTCCCATTTCCCCTTTCTTGATGAGGAGGGTGAAAATAACCTTCCCCCCACCCAGCCTCCCCCCTCAAGGGCTGGGGATTGCCCGCATTTTTTACTGGACACAGGTGGTTAGGTAGTGTATGCTCTATGGCATGGTCATTGTGGGAGGTAAAACATTTTCAGATGAGATTCTTGAGCGGATCACCGAGACCGTGCAGGCGGAGCCTGCCATTTCGCGGCGTCAGTTATCGTTGCGGGTGTGCGATTGGATGGGATGGCGCAACCAAGCGCAACGTCCGCAGGAGATGAGTTGCCGCAAGGCATTGCTGGAATTGCACCGGATGGGAAGAATTTCTCTTCCGGAAGTTACCAGGCAATATGCGTTTCGGGAAGCCAGGCAGTGCGCAGCCCCGCCGCCGGTGGCAGCGGTATGCTGCTCGCTGAGCGATTTAGGCGAGGTAGAGATCGTGCGGGTGAGGCCCGGTGCCTTGTCTGCCCTTTGGCGCGGGCTGATGGACGCACACCATTACCTTAAAAGCGGGCCGCTGTGCGGAGCGCAGCTCAGATACTTAGCACACAGTGAGCGCTTTGGGTGGATCGGCGGCCTGAGCTACAGCGCATGCGCAAGACGGGTGGAGAGTCGGGATGCCTGGATCGGCTGGACGGAGGATGCACGGTGTAGCAACCACATCTTGCTAGTCAACAACAGCAGATTCTTGATTCCGCCGACGGTGAGGGTCAAAAACCTGGCATCTCATCTGCTGGCGTTGGCGCAAAGACGGTTGGCGTCCGACTGGGAGGCGGTGTACAAATATCGGCCTGTATTGCTTGAGACCTACGTCGAGCGAGGCCGCTTTGCAGGAACGTGCTACCGGGCAGCCAATTGGACGTATGTAGGAACCACGGGTGGGCGCGGGCGGCAAGGTTCGGGGGCAACCATAAAGGACATCTACGTCATGCCGCTCACAGCGGCCTGGCAGACGGCGCTATGCCGCCGAAGCGACGGCACAGTCCAGGTCCGCCGGAAAACACAAACGCCGCCGAAAGACTGGATCGAGGCGGAATTGGGAGAGACACACTTGGGAGATACACGACTAACGGCTCGATTGCTGCAAATGACCGGCATGTTCTATGCCAGGCCTACCGCCAACATCCCGCAGGCCTGCGGGTCGGTGGCGGCAGCCAAGGCGGCCTATCGGTTCCTGGACAACGAAGCCGTCGATTGGAGGGCTATTCTTGAAGCGCATTACAAAGGCACAGAGGAGAGGTTGCGGGAAAAAGAGCTGGTGCTGGTGGTCCAAGACACCACGACACTCAACTACAGCTCTCATCCCAACACCAAAGACCTGGGTCCGATCGGGACCAACAGCGAAAAGGTGCGGGGGCTGATGGTGCATGACACCATGGTTTTCACTCCCGAAGGCACACCCTTGGGTCTGCTTAACGTCCAGTGCTGGGCGCGGGAAGGAATAGGGAGCAGACATGAGCGTTACCAGAAGCCCATCGAGGAAAAAGAGAGCTGGAAATGGGTGGAAAGCTACCAGGCGGTCTCGGCGGTGCAAAAACGCAACCACAAGACCCAATTGGTGCTCGTATCGGACCGTGAGAGTGACATTCACGAATTGTTTGCCGAGCAGGCCCAAACGCCTCACGGAGCACAGCTTCTGATCCGTGCCGAGCGCTCGCGCAACCGCAAGGCGTATGCCAAGGAGGGCGAGGATTACGACTTCCTGTGGCCCCTGCTGGAAGAACAAGACCTGGCAGGAACGCGCGAGATACTGGTGCCGCCCAGTGAAAAGCGGGCGGCCAGACAGGCAAAGCTGGCGGTGCGTACGCTACCCATTGTCCTGCGGGCGCCCAAAAGAAAGCCCCACCTGCCTGCAGTGCGGCTGTGGGCTGTATTGGCGCAGGAAGTTTCCCCTCCTGCCGAGGTCGAAGGGCTGGAATGGATGCTTCTGAGCACTGTGGAGGTAAAAAACAAAGAGGACGCCTACGAAAAACTGGAGTGGTACGCCCGGCGCTGGGGAATCGAAATCTATCATCGTATCATGAAGAGCGGCTGCCGTGTTGAAGCCCGGCAACTGGAGAATGCCACAAGGCTTCAGAACTGCCTGGCGATTGACATGATCGTGGCCTGGCGAATCCACTATCTCACCACCCTGGGACAGAAGACGCCAGAAGTGCCCTGCACCGTGTACTTCACTGACTCGGAGTGGAAGGCATTGACAACATTCACAAACAGAACCAAGAAACCGCCCCAGACACCGCCCAGCCTCAACGAATCGGTGCGGCTTCTGGGAAAGCTTGGAGGGCATCTGGGCCGAGTCAGCGACGGCCATCCCGGCGCCGAGGTGCTCTGGCGAGGCATGGCGCGCCTGGCTGATATCGAGATCGCATATGACCTTTACCACTGAAATCTTGGGGCTGTTGCCCCTATTGTGCTCCAAAAATTTGTGGGTAAAGATCAGCC
>JBFMCB010000227.1:0-3796 GCA_040754915.1 Chloroflexota bacterium
GTTGACCAGGAGGGAGACCGCAGCCAGCCCCACGATTCCCCCGCCGAAGAGCAGCACCACGACCCCCAGGAACGTGGAGGTCAGCTTGGCAATGACGGTGATGAGGGCAGGGTACTCGAAGCGCTCATAGGCGTTGAAGAGATAGCTCAAGCTCGCGGCGATGCCGCCGGGGGCCAGGCTCACCCAGAGGAGGGCGATGGCCGCCACCGTGTCCCCGGTGAGGCTCCGGTTCAGGACCAGGACCGCCAGGACTGGCAGGAGAGAGAAAAGTGACAGACCCAGGCGCACGACGGCGGTGTTGGTCAGGTAGCAATTGGCCCGAGACCGGTCTTTGGCCACCTCTCTGGTGGTCAGGGTGCCCAGGCCAAAGTCGGTTACGATGCTCAAGAAGAGCCAAAGGTTGACGGCATAGCCCAGGCGCCCGCTGCCGATGGGCCCCAGGAGGCGCAACATGAGCATGGCAAAGGCGAAGTCCATGGCCTTGTTGAGCAGCGAGGTGGCCATGGGAATGACCGAGTTCTTGACCACCCGACGGAGCTCATGGTCGCCCTCCTCATCGCGGTAGAAACGCTGCCAGGTCCAGACCGCCAGCCCCATGAACACGACCACCCCGCTGAGGAACGAAACGAAGAGCCCCAGCTTAAAACTCAGGGGGCTGTACTTGAAGACCACGGTGTGCTGGCCCGATCCCAGGTAAAGGGCCCGGAAATTGAGATCGGCTCGATAGATGCTGACCTCCTTCCCATCCACCTGGGCCTGCCAGCCCGGGAAGTAGCTGTCGGTCAGGACCAGGTAGCCCGGGCGGGGCAGGCTCACGGTGAGGGCGACGCGGTTGCGGCCATACTGCAGGTCGCTCACCTCCCGGCCCGGCTGGGCGTCTTCACCAGCAAAGAAGCCTGAAGCATTGCCGGGAAGCTCCTCGGTTCCACCCAGAGGGGCACTGTCGAGGAGCACCACCTGCCGCGGGTCCAGGCGCCGGAGACTCTCTCCAAGTTGCTTGGGGTCAGGGACCACCTGGGCCTGGTAGACCACGAAGGCCCGGGGAAGGGCGCGATTGTTGCGGTAGATCTTCACCTCGCCGTCGTAGACCAGCTCGTACTGCGGGAGCCTGATCGGCGCGGTCGTCGCCACGTATTTCACGCCCAGCAGGTCCACCAGTGGAGAATCAAGCACCCCTTGCCAGTAGAACGGAGCGATACGATTGTAAAGCAGCTCGGTCTGGTCGGCGATGAGGCTCATGTACTCGACGTACTGCCTGGGGATGATGGAGTCATAGCCCCGGATGTCGGAGATGCCGTAAGGCATCAGGGCGTTGGGGTTGAAGAGCTTCTCACCGGGCTGATCCACGGTAGCGACCCGGAAGGCGGTCTGGTCCTGCTTCAGGAACTGAACGGCAGGGGGAACGAAGTCGAGAAGCCGGGGGTCTCCTCGGGGGTTGAAGCCCCAACTGAAGACCAAAAGATCCAGGGCGATCACCCCGGCGGCCAGGGGCTGCCAGAGAGGCAGGTGGCCCAGGCGTTGAGGCAGATAGACCGGGCGTCGGGAGAGCACGAGGACAGCGCCCGCCCCGGCCAGGAAAAGGCCGAAGACCAGCAGGTTGCGGAACTCCCAGGAATAGAACATCTGCCCGCCGGAGAAAACCTGCTGCATGCCCTGGGAGCGCCGGATTAAGGCCTCGGCCAGGCCAGCCATCTGTTGCTTGCAAAACAGGCTCCCGATCAAGCCCAAGACCACGCTCGCGCCGGCGCCAAAGGCCAACCACCCCAGCCTCCTGCTCGCCGCTCTCTCTTCCCTGCTCCGTGCCAGATAGTCGGCGCCCATCCCGGCCAGCACCGCCAGGCTCAGGGTGTAAGGAAAGATCCAACGGAAGGGCGAATGGCTCTGGCCGTAACTCGGCAGGAGATAGAACAGCAAGGCATAGACCGGCGTGCCAAAGGCGAAAAGGAGCGAGAGCGCGGCCAATGAGGCCATTATCCAGGTATATCGGGTGCGCCGGCCCAGGAGCGCCACCAGGCACAATAGCAGGGGCAGGAGCCCCAGGTAGCTCCCCGACTCCACGTAGTTCTTGACGCCCCAGGGGACCTCGTTAATCGTGGTCACGGCCTCGCCCAGGAAGTTCCGCGTCACAGGCTGTACCCGGCCGGAGAAGAGGTCGAAGTAGGAGTGGATGGACGGGTTGCCAAAGAAGTCCGGCACCAGAAACGTTATGGCCCGTTTGGGGGGCAGCGCCCAACCGACCACATCGGAGTAGCCGACCGAGCCCTGGCGAAAGCTCTGGCGGACTAACTCGTAGAGGGGCGCTAGCTGCACGGCGCCCAGGCCCACGCCCAGGAGTACCATGGAGCCCAGGGCCAGGACCGCCACCAACAGACTCCGCAACCTTCGCCTGGCCAACCACAGAGCGACCAGACGGCAGGCGCCGTAGAAACCAAGGGTCAGTAGCACAAAGTAGCTCAGCTCCACGTGGCCGGCCAGGAACTGGAGGCCCAGGGCCACGCCGCCGCCCACGATCCAGAGCAGGGTCCGGCGGGAGGTGGCACGGCTCTCCTCCTCCCGGACGATCAGCTCGGCCATGGCCAGGACCAGGGGCAGCCAGGCCGCTACGCTCACGATCATGACGTGGGCCACACTGACCAGCATGAAGCCGCTGAAGGCGTAGACGATGCCGGCGATAATGCCGCCCAATCTCCCAACTCCCAGGACTCTCAGGTAGAGATACATAAAAGTCGCGGCCAGGGCCAGATTCAGAACAACGAAGAGGCCGTAGGCCCGGGCCACCGGCAGGAGGTAGAACAGAGCACTCAGAGGGTACAGGGCCGAGTTCTGGCCGGCGGCCAGGAACGGGACGCCGGCGAAGAGGTACGGGTTCCACAGGGGGAGCTCCCCGGACCGCAGGGAGCTCACGATGAACTCTTTCCAGGGGTAGTTTTCTAGAATTAGGTCGCTCAAGAGGTGGTTCTGCGGCACGGTCGTGCCAAACTGCGCGGAGAATGCCTTCCAGGGGAGCCATTGAAAAAGGTTATCGACCGGCAGGAGGACGCTGCCACCGAAGATCACCGGCCAGAAGAAGGCGACGGCCAGGCTCAGGAAGGCCAGGACGACCAGGGTTTCGCGGAACAGGCACTGCCTCAAGCCGTTACCTCGAGCGAGTCGCAATGGGACCACCAGGAGAGCGAAGCCTCATCTCGCACACCCGCCAGGCGGCCTCCAATTGCACACTCAAAGACATCTTCGACTTGCCGCGGGCCCGGTCTGCGAAATAGATTGGGACCTCGAGTACCCTGAAGCCCTTTGTCTGGCAGATGTAGGCCATCTCCACCTGGAAGGCGTAGCCGTTGCAGCGTACCTCCTGTGCCAGAATGCTCTCCAGGACCTGGCGGCGGAAGCATTTGAACCCTCCGGTGGCATCGTGCACCTTAAGCCCCAGGATCAGGCGCACCCAGACGCAGTTGCCCCACCAGCTCAGGAAACGTCTCCAGGGGCTCCAGGTCTCGTCCAGGCTTCCCCCAGCCACGTAGCGGGAGCCCACCACCACGTCGTGGTCCCGAATCTTGTCCATGAAGATCGGGAGATAGGAGGGGGAATGGGAAAAATCGGTATCCATTTGGATAACGTAGTCCGCGCCACGGTCCAGGGCGTACTTGAAACCCTGAAGATAGGCGGTCCCCAGGCCCATCTTGCCCGGGCGGTGGATCACGAAAAGGGAGCCGGGATGCTCCACGGCCAGCCGGTCGGCGATGACCCCGGTGCCATCCGGGGAATTGTCGTCGATGACCAGGATCTCCAATGATAGAGG
>JBFMCB010000228.1:0-3773 GCA_040754915.1 Chloroflexota bacterium
GTCGCGCCTGACCTCGTGTTGGGTCAAAAAGATTTTGACAGCAACAATCCAGGCACAGGCCTTGAGCAGTTGAACTGGCCTACAGGCGTATCGGCTGGAGGAAACAAACTCGTCGTGGCGGACAGCTACAATAACAGGATCCTGATATGGACAGGTTTTCCAACAAAGAACGGACAATCAGCAGACCTGGTTATTCAAAACAGAGAAGGTGACCCCAGGCTCAATATCGTATGGCCCTGGGGGGTATGGACCGATGGGGAAAAACTAGCCGTCTCCGCAACAGGCTCTAGAATGGTACTGCTCTGGAACACGTTTCCAAGCAGGAACGAGCAACCGGCGGACATAGTGCTTAGAGGTGACCTGGGAACACCAAGGCATATAACAAGCAACGGCCACAATCTAATCGTGGGGGACCACAACGCTTTCGGCAGACCCGGGCAGCAATCAAAGACAGGAAACTTTTTCTGGAAAACCTGGCCGACGAAAGATGACCAACCACCAGACTTTTTCATGTCACTCATGCCACCCGACGACGTGTGGCATAGAATTGGCAGCATAGAAGGAACCTGGCTAAAAGGTGAATTCACCGACGACGGCAAACTAATAATGCTGGCCGACCATCTCTTCGTATGGAACTCCTTCCCCCAAAACGAAAGCGATGAACCAGATATCGTCGTTGGGACATCACCTGGCTTCAGCTTTAGAGGCGGAGATGGAGGCGGCGTAACAATAGCAGGTGGAAAAATCTACGTTGGCTCCTACAACGGAAACAAAATAGTAGGATACAAGAGCATCCCGCAATCCCGTGATGCAAAACCAGACCTTGCCATAGGCAGTTCAGACGTAGAGGCAAACACTCTGGAAACAAACTTCTTCATTACGAATCCAGTTCCAGCCACCGACGGGCAAAGCCTGTTCGTTTCGTCCGATTTCGACCGAAAACTCTACGTGTGGAAAGCATTGCCCGATGAAAGCGGTGCCCATCCCGATTTCGTCTATTCTCTGCCCGATGGACCCTGGGACAACGCCCTTTGGGGTGAGACTCTTGTGCTGGCTGGCAGAAAGACGGTTTACCTGTGGTCGAAACTGCCGCGCAACGGCGAACTGCCGGCTGTCACCTTCCAGGATAGGATCGGCTCGGTCAGGTTCCAGGAGATCAAGGGCGTGGCGCTGGACGGCCAATACTTTTACCTTGCCGACAGGCAGGCCAATAAGGTCTACATCTGGAAAGGGATCCCGACGGAGAATCCTGAGCCGGCCTTCACGCTTTCGGTGGACAAGCCCACGCGTCTCTTCAGCGATGGAAAATATCTGGCGGTCACAGCCACCGAGGCTGGCCCTGAGGAAAAGATCATCATCTTCCGCGTGGATCGCTTAAGTGCAGGTGGCGATGCGGTGCGCGTGCGTGGAAATTTCAACCTGCCCGAGGGTGTGCTCGTCGCCCAGGGGCATCTCTTGGTTGCTGATACTGTCTTCAACCGCGTTCAGGTGTGGACGAAGATCGAGGACGCGATGGCGGGCAAAACGCCCGATGTGATCCTGGGTGCGACGGACTTGAATGACACTACCCCTGAGATCGGTCAAGACAAACTCTTCTGGCCCGCGGCGCTTGCCTTCGACGGGAGTTACCTCTGGGTGGCCGAGTTCAAGTTTTCCGGACGGTTACTGCGCTTTTCAGTTCGTGAGTGACTTTTATGATGAAAACCGAGCGCGAGGCCCGGGACGAGGTCATCGACGTCTGCCAGAGGATGCACAGCAAGGGCTACGTGGCGGCCACCGACGGCAACGTCTCGGTGCGCCTGGGCGAAGACCGCATCCTGACCACACCCTCCGGGCTTCCCAAGGGCTCCCTGCGGGCCGAGCAGTTGATCGTGGTGGACATGAGTGGCAACCCCGTCTACTCGCGGTTCTCGGCTCTGACGGGGGTTAGGGGGGCACAGGCCCCCCTTGGGTCAGAGGACCAGCGGCCCTCCACCGAGCTGCGCATGCACCTGTGCGTCTACCGCGAACGGCCAGACGTTTCCGCCGTGGTCCACGCCCACCCTCCCATCAGCGTGGCCTTCACCGTGGCGGGCCTCCCCCTGCCGGGGGACTTTCTGCCGGAGGTGATCGTGACCCTGGGGGAAATCCCCACCGCTCCCTATGCCACGCCGGGGACCGAGGCCGTCCCGGCCTCCATCCGGAACCTCATCCGCACCTGCGACGCCCTGCTGCTGGCCCACCACGGTTCCCTGACCGTGGGCAAGGACGCCCTGGAGGCCTACCTGAAGCTGGAGAAGGTGGAGCACGCGGCCACGGTGGCCCTGGCCAGTCACCTGCTGGGGACGGTCCGGCCACTCCCTCCAGAGGAGGTGAGCCGGCTATCCCTGCGGAGGCTGGGTCTGCCGGTGGTGCCACGGGCCGAGGGCGCCTCCCCTTGCGCCGGTTGCCTGGAGTGCCAGGAACCGAGCCTGACCTCCCGCCCGCGTCCGTGGTAGGCGGCTGATGGCCGATAGCTGCTAGACGACCGCCGACTGCTGACCGCCGCAGTCTTTTCGGCAGTCTGCCGTCGGCCGTCGGCGGTCGTTCAGCCGCGCCGGGCGTTTGAGCACGTCCAGAGCTACCTGGACAAGGTGAGGATCAAACTGACTTCCCGCGCCTTCGGCTAGCCGACGGAGCGATTCGTCGCGCGTAAGGGCAGCCCGATATGGTCGGTCGGTGGTCATGGCGTCGAAGGCATCGGCCAAGGCGACGATGCGCGCTTCCAGAGGAACGGCTTCCCCCTTCAGGCCATCGGGATAACCCGTGCCGTCCCAGCGCTCGTGGTGACCACGAACGATGGGCCCCACCTGGGCCGAGAAGCGCAACGGCTGGCAGATGCGCTCGCCGATGATGGTATGCTCCTTCATCTGGGCGTATTCCTCCGGCGTGAGGGGCCCCGGCTTCCTCAGGATAGCCTCGCTCACGCCGATCTTACCGATATCGTGCAGGAGGCCGCCATAGCGCAGGATCTGTTGCTCAGTTGTTCCCAGTCCCAGGGCCGCCCCCAACCCCGCAGCGTAATTGGCCATCCGTTCCAGGTGACCTTCAGTATAGGCGTCCTTGGCCTCAGCGATGGCGGCGATGGTAATGAGGACCTTTTCCAGGTTCTCCAGCTTGTCATTCAGGTGCTTGACCCGCACCAGCGACTTGACCCGGGTAAGCAACTCCAGCTTGTTCACCGGCTTAGAGAGGAAATCGTCGGCACCAACCTCGATCCCCTTGAGTCTATCTTCCAGGTCGGTGAGGGCAGTGATCATGACGATGGGGATAAGGCGTGTACCCTCGTCCCCTTTGAGCCGCCGGCACACCTGGAAGCCGTCCAGCCGGGGCATCATCGCGTCTAGCAGGACGATGTCCGGCGGCGACTCGGCGACCTTGGCCAGGGCCTCCTCGCCGTCATAGGCGGTCTGCACTTCGTAGCCACCAGCCTCGAAAAGGTACGCCTCCATCAATTCCACGTTCTGGAGGTTGTCGTCCACCACCAGGATTTTCGATTTTCGATTTTCGATTTGCGATTTTGAATTTGCCATCTTTCACCAGGATTTTCGACTCCTGAACCTGTCAGGAATCTGTGGTCCGCGGTCCGTGGTCCGTCTCTAAAGCGTAAAACGTAAAACGTGATTACGCTTCACGTTTTAGAGATCAGCAATCGAAAATCATCGCAGGAACCCGGCCACCAGCTTGGGGAATTGCCGGGTATCTATAGGCTTGGCAATGTAGCCGTCGCAGCCGGCAGCCCGGACCTTCTCCTC
>JBFMCB010000229.1:0-3739 GCA_040754915.1 Chloroflexota bacterium
TGCTGGAAGAGCGGGGAAACAAGGAATTTCGCGTCTATGCGCAGGGGTCTGCCTTGCCCATCCGGGGCCTTAGCGCTTCTAGTCTGATCCCGGGGGTAGTTTTGGCCAGCGACACGGAGGTGGCCGGTTTTCTGGCCTCGGCCGATGCGGTCATGGTTTACTGAGGGGATAACCAAGTGAGATCTTTCTTGCTGCTGGTAACCAGCTCGCCCACCAGCCCCGAAAGCGCCAGGGCCTTCCACCTGGCGCTACTTATGCGTAGCCAGGGGAACCAGGTCTCGGTCTTTCTCGGCCAGAATGGTGTCTTGGCCGCCATTTGCGGCGATCTGCATACGGCAGGCACGTCAGTAGCACAAGCCCTGGCCGCCGGAATACACGTCTATGCCCTGAATGAAGATCTGGTGCTTCGCGGATGGGGGCCCGGCGATGTCATCCCTGGGGTGCAGGTATCGGGGTACGATGAGCTTGCGGAACTGGCGCTGGAGGAGAGCGCGACAGTTTCCGGGGCCTTCTGAGCACAGGTCAGGGCAAATTGTTGTAGCCCAAACTTCTCTACTAGCAAAATAGGAATTCGTGCTGATCCATAGTATCCCGAATTATTTTCAGGACGGGGGCAATGGCAGGGAAAACCGTACTCGTGCTGGGCGGCGGGGCAGGAGGAGTGGTGGCCGCCAATGAGCTGCTCTCGAAGCTGGGCCGCGAGCAACGCATTGTGCTGGTGGATAGGCAAACACACCACCTCTTTTACCCATCGTTTCTGTGGGTGATGATGGGCTGGCGAAAGCCTGAGGAAGTAAGAAAAGACCTGGGGCTTTTGATCCGGAAGGGTATCGAATATGTCAACGCTGAAATCACCAGGATTGACACGGATCCCGGAACGGTGAAGACCAGCGCTGGCGATTTCAGCTATGACTATCTGATCATGTCCCTGGGCGCGGAATTGGCCCCGGGAGAGATATCTGGCCTGATGGAGGCTGCACACACGGTTTACAACCTGGAGGGAGCGATCAGGCTTCGAGAGATGCTCAAGGGCTTTTCCAGTGGGAGGGTGGTCGTGCTGGTTTCCAGCATGCCTTATAAGTGCCCGGCGGCCCCGTATGAGACCGCTCTATTGCTGGATTTCCTGTTCCGAAGCAAGGGTCTGAGGGAAAAGGTGGACTTGAGCGTCTACACTCCGGAACCGCTGCCCATGCCTACCGCCGGGCTGGTCCTGGGCAACGCGGTGAAGGGCATGCTGGAGGCAAAGCACATCGCTTTCCACCCGTTCTACAAGGTGGCCTCAGTTGACCCTGAGAAAAAGGTGCTTGCCTTCGACAAAGGTGAAAAGGTGCCGTTCGATCTCCTGGTGGCTGTGCCGCCGCACCGAAGCCCCCAAGTGGCTAGAGAGTCTGGCCTGGCCGGAGACACCGGCTTCATACCGGTGGACAGGAACACCCTGAAGACGAAGGCCGACCGGGTATATGCCATTGGTGACGTAGCGGCCATCAAGCTGCCTGGGCAATTCCAGCCTGGTTCGCCACTGATGCTGCCCAAAGCCGGCGTTTTCGCTCATTCCCAGGCCCAGGTGGTGGCCCACAACATTGTTGCGGAGATCAAGGGCACGGCTTCAATGAAAGGCTTCGATGGGCAGGGCCAGTGCTTCCTAGAGCTGGGCGGCGGGAAGGCGGGGTACGCCACTGGCGACTTCTACGGCGAGCCTGCGCCCACTATAGATCTGCGCCAGCCCGGACGCCTCTGGCATTGGGGCAAGATCCTCCTCGAGAAATACTGGCTCTGGCGCTGGTTCTAGCGTGCCCTGGCTGACGGGGCTGTTTCTTTACTAGAACTTATTTCGAAATTCACGGAATGCACCACAGGATGAGAGCGATCAGATAAAAGGGCTAGATGGGAGACTCCCGGTGTCTGACAGACACCGGGAGTCTTCAGAACGACCCAATTTTAAAATAGCTTGTAGTCCGAGAACATCGCTACCGCAAAGTTGCCGGATTTGGTTGCTTTTTCTTGTCGGGTGGCTTATAATCCTCCCTAGTCAGATTGATCCGCCTGCTGGAGTCCTCAAAGTTGCACCACCCATCTGAACGCTTGGGCTTTCCCCTTATCCAAAAGACTTTCACTTGGCTGGCCGCCGCGTTGGCGGTGGCTCTTGCTCTCGATGTGGCTGGCCTGGCCGGGTGCGGTGGGTCCCCCACTGCCACCCCGCTTCCGCCCCCACCTACCAAGACGCCGCTCCCGACCTTCCCGCCATTCACTCCTACTTCGGAGCCGCCCACGCCTACTGCCACTCAAGCGTCCACGGTTACTCCTGAGCCTATAGTTACTCCTGCGCCCACGACCACGCCAGCCCTCACCGCCACACCTCGGCCGCCGACACCGACGCCGCTCCCCACCAGCACACCCACGCCCTCGGTGCAGTTCCAGGTGACCGAACAGCGCATGCTGTCCCTTCAAGAGAACGCCGGAGGAATGCACATCATTTTCATCTCGGTTGTGTCCAAGGAAGGCCAGCCTCTGGACGGCATCAGCCTGGAGGTCACCTGGCCAGGCGGGTCGCAGACGGTGGTCACCGGGTTGAAGGACGATAAGCACGGGGTCTACGAGTTCGTCATGCAGGGGGCCTACCAGGTGAGAGTGGTCAAAGATGAGGCGGGAAATGCGGTTACCAGCCAGGTGACCCGCTGGCTGGATTCTTACCGGCCCACGTGCGAGGATCTGAAGGCCGGCGGCTACATCGACAACGACTCCCAGTGCAGCGGTGCTCAGGCCAACTACCATGGGCACGTCTCGTACAAGGTGACGTTCCAGAGAACGTATTGACCGGCGGCATTTTTCACTGGTAAAAAACCCTGGGGTTCAACACTAATACAAGCGGCTTAATCTATGTTACATAGCCGCTATCCCCAGGCGTAGGGCGGGTATCGTACCCGCCGCCAGAGACTTTCTTTACCCGTAAAGAGATCACCAGGGCCGAGTCGGCTAGAAAAGCCGACCTACACCCTCTTAACTTCGTTGCTCGGCTCCTGCTCAGAAACTCCACTGTCATTGCGAGCGGAGCGAAGCAATCTGGAGTGCGGCCTTAAGGCCGCAGTCCTGGGATTGCTTCGTCGGCAAAAACTGCCTCCTCGCAATGACAGGGGAGCGTTTCTGTCTTCACGCATACCGCCCAGCGGTATGGAATTCTCTCAATGACGCTTCGTTTGATGCGTTTGTATTGCTACAGACTCCCTGAGCTTCCAAAGCTCCGGGAGTCTGTAAACTGAAGACGTTCAATCATGGCCGGCCTGACGATGCGGATGTCCCTGGGAAAAGGCCCATCCCAATCAACTCGCCAAAGCGTTCCCGCACCTGCTCAGGCGAGGCGGTGCCGGTGGTGCCCACCTGCTGGATGGTGATCGAGGCCACCAGGTTGCCGATCAGAGCGGCCTCCCCGGGGCTGGCCCCAGCACACAGCGCCGATACGATCCCGGCCATGGTGCTATCTCCTGCGCCCACGATGTCGACGGGTCCAACGATCGGCACCGCAGGCACGTGCTGGCAACCGTGATCGTCACAGACTAGGACACCATCCAGCCCCAGAGTTACGAACACCGGCCGGCCGCACTGCCGGTAGAACTCGGCCCCACAGTCCTCAGCCTCAACCCGGGTGGCCTCGCTCTGGCGGTTGGGGCGCACGGCCCTCATGGCCTCCCGGGCATTGGGCTTGAGGATGACGTGGCGAAACAAGCCGATCCTCTCTCGGGAA
>JBFMCB010000230.1:0-3735 GCA_040754915.1 Chloroflexota bacterium
ACCGTAACGCCCACCATGCAATACCGGATGTACCTGCCCATCATCTTCAAGAACTGGCCACCGGGCTCGGTCCAACTCAGCCCGCCACCCACCATCAGGGTATATCATGAGCTGTATGAGCCCAAGGGCACCATCGAGGTCATCGACTTCGAGACCTACGTCAAGCGGGTGGTGCCCCGGGAGATGCCCGCCAGTTGGAACGCCGAGGCGTTAAAAGCCCAGGCCGTGGCCGCCCGCACCTATGGCTGGTACAAGGTGCTGAACCCTCGCTCCGCTGACTTCGACGTGTACGACGACACCTGGGACCAGGTGTGCGGCCCTGACTCCTGGCGCGATCCCCGTTCTGACGCCGCCACCGATGCCACCCGGGGACAGTATATCGCTTACGCCAGCTCCGTCATCATCGCCATGTACAGCGCGGAGAACGGCGACCCCACCAAGACCGGCAACGTGGCCTACTTGCAGGCGGTGAACGATCCGGTCTCCTTTGGCAAGACCCTCTTCGGCCACGGCTACGGCATGGGACAGTGGGGGGCCAGGCGCTGGGCCGACCAGTACGCCTGGGACTACTACAAGATCCTGAAGCACTACTACACCGGGGTGACGGTGGAGCATCCCCGGGCGGCCTCCGGAGACGCCGCGGTGCCCATCGGCAGCGTGGTGGGGCCCTGGTCCAAATGGTACCTCAACTCCAAGCGGGCCCTCCTGGTGGCCAATGCCAGCGACGACTGGGCGGTTCAGGGCGTGGACTTCTACGCCACGTACAACGACGGCGCCACCTACGCCAACCGCCGCCTTGGTCCCGGCACCAAGGGCAGCGCCGGGTGGAGCTACCTGTGGGACCTGAGCGCTTTGCCCGACCAACCGATGGGGGCCAGCCCCATCTCGGTGACGGCCCGGGTCAGCGACTACTACGGCAACGTGCTCTCCAACGCCCTTACCGTCACCACCGGCCTGGATACCGTCGTGCCCACAGGGACGGCCTCCTTCGTCAGCAAGAGCGGCGACACGGTGACCATGACCCTCAGCGCCACCGATCCCGGTGCGAGCCCCAGCGGCGTCAACCGCATGTCGTTCAGCGACGGCTACAACTGGCGGTGGGAGGGAGAGAAGACCTCTGGAGCCAGTGGGACGTACTTTTTCAATAACGTTGGAAGCGCGGTGAGCGACCCGGCGGCCTCAGGCGGTCAGGCCTGGAAGGTCCCCGCCGGCAGCGCCGGGTGGGTGTGGGGGCCGTACTACAAATCGCTCCCTGCGGAGCGGGGCTATCGGGCCTACTTTCGCCTGAAGACCGATAACGTGACCACCACCAGCGAGATCGCCAAGCTGGACGTGGTGGACAACGGCGGCGGAAGGGTCCTGGGGATATTCAAGCTCCGGGGGATAGATTTCCGCCAGGCCAATGCCTACCAGGAGTTCTGCGTGGACTTCTACTACACCAACCCCGAGACGACCTACGGCCTGGAGTTCCGCACCAATTTCACCGGAGCCGCCGACGTGTACCTGGACCGGGTGCTGGTGGTGAGCTACCCGGTGACCTATGCCACCAGCGCCACCTTCGCGCCGGTGACCGGGAGCCAGGTGATCGTGAAGTTCCTGGACGCCGCAGAGAACATCTCCGAGGACGTGGTGGTCAACGTGCCGTAACTATCCCCTATCCCTCGTCCCCTTTTGCCAGGCGGCCAGGGCCGCTCTTAACCGCTGCACACCGCTCGGCCCCAGACGCCGGACGTACCGGAGATCCTCATCGCTCAAGGCCCTGACCTGCTCGATGGTCACCAGGCCCGCTCGTTTCAACGCCGAGAAGACCCTCCAGGAGAGGCCGTGCCTTAAAAGGACCGTGATGGAGGCAGAGCCCAGGCTGGCCTCCAGGCGGTCTATTTGTCGCAGGCGATCCAGGGCGGTGAGCTTCATGGCGCTCAGGCACGAGGGGCTCCAGCCCATGCGGGCCGCCAGCCTGCCATTGGTCTCCGTCTGGCCCTCGCTGAGGGCCTGCATCGTAGCCAATTGGGAGGGTGTCAGGTAGTGGCCCAGCCAGTCCTGGTAGATGTCCACCAGTCGTTCTATGTCCGCGTCGTTCACGACATTTTTGCTGCCTCGCATATTGGCCCAATATACACCCCGTCCCCGCCCAGGTCAATGGTAATTTAGTCCCATGACCTTTGGGCTATTGGATCACGGTCTAAGTGAGTTTACAAACAGTTTACATCTTCTCCTGGCTTTTCCTGCTCTCGCGTGATATACTGACTATACCAAAGGACTGCTTAGGCTCAGGAGGTAGCACCCAATGGATTCCAAAATCGCCCAGAGTCTCATGCCCTTCGTCCTCGCCTTCTTCCTCGCCCTTCTCATCGTCTGCTTGGCCGGAGCCATCGTGGGCGGGCTATACGCAGTGAGCCGGTTGGAGACCGCCAGCCTCGTCGCCACGCCAACGGCCGGGCCGGTCACCCCCAGCCCCGCCGCCACCATCGTGGCCCAGGCTACGGACACACCGCCGGCCGCGGCCACGGCGACGCCGGTGGCGACGACACCGGTACCCCCCACTGCCACCGGCACTCCGGTTATCGTCGCCACAGCCGCGCCCACCGCTACATCCGTGCCCCCAACCTCCACGCCGGTCCCGCCCACCGACACCCCTGTGCCGACAGATACACCAACGCCGCCACCCGGGCCGACCGACACACCACCACCAACCCCTACGCCGACGAATACACCTATTCCTACCCCCGCCGCACCCAGTAGTTTCACCGCGGCCGGGACAGGGACAACCATCAAGTTCACCTGGATCGACAATTCGACGAACGAGTGGGGCTTCCGCATCTACCAGGTCGGCGTGGTGGCCCCAGTAGTGACCCTTGGCTCCCACGCGGCTACCGGTGGCATGTCCTATGCTTGGACTGGCCGGCCTTGCAACACGACCGCGACTTATTATGTGCGCGCCTACAACGCTGCTGGCGAATCCACATCGAGCAACAAAGACGGGGCTGTCACCATCCCCTGTTCCCCGACTGGTTTCAATGCAACAGGCGCGTCGCAAAGTACCGTTAATGTATCCTTCACTGACAACGCCACCAATGAAAGTGGCTTCCGCATCTACCGAACCGGATATGGGACACCGCTGGCAACGTTAAGCGCGCATTCCGGCACAGGTACCAAGACTGGCACGGTGAGCAATATCATCTGCGGCCAAGTCTACAGCTACTACGCTAAAGCCTACAACTCGGCTGGCGAGTCGCCAGCGAGCAACACCAACGACGCGACTACCTACGGCTGCACTGTTGCGGTCAACTTTACCAAGGTGCACGTGTACAATGACGAAGACCCCATAGGCCCGGGGGAAATCTGGTTCTTTTTCACAGTCAACGGCAGCACCAAACGGTGGCCCTCCCTTGGCACGGTAGCTATTAACTCGGGAGAGACCAAGGCCCTCAGTGGGATCTCCTACACCTTCAACCTCTACCGGACCCAGGACCTCACTATCAAAGTGACCGGGGAGGACGAAGACACCTATCCGGATGCCGACGACTCCCTGGGGGCAGTCAACACTACCTATACATCCGGTGCAGGCTTTGGTAACTGGGCCGAAGGGGACCATGAATTCCTCAGCAGCAGAAGAGCCTTTTTGTGCTGAGGACTGAAGTCGAGGCTTTAGCAGAGCTTTTCCACGAAGACCTTCGGTGAAAGAAGCGGATATCGTGCCTGGCCCGCGATGGCACAGCGGGATCCTGGCATGAC
>JBFMCB010000231.1:0-3723 GCA_040754915.1 Chloroflexota bacterium
TCTTTACTAGCACAGAAAGCCGCTTCCTGGGCCACGCCAGCGGCGATGGCCACGCCGATCTCGTTGGCCCGCCATCGCTGCTGGCTGAAGGGCTCCGCCAGGCTGGTGACGCGCTTCAGGATGCGGTGGACAGCGGTGATATGGTACGAAGGCGGCTCACTATAGCCAAAGTGCTCGGCCAGGTAGGCGGCGCTCTGGCGAGCCACCTCCAGGGCGGTGGCGCCATCGGTCACTTGCTGGGCGGCGGCAAAGACATCACCCAGGATGCAGGTGAGACAGAGGGGGACGGTGCGCACGGCTGGTTACTTCTCCTGTCCGAAATGGGGCTTTCCATCTCGCAAGAGTAGGGAAGTGCCATAAGGATTATAGCAGGGCTTGGTCTGATTGCAAAGGCATTCTTTTGGTATCCTTTGAACGATCGTGGAAGGAGTAGTTTAAATCCCTGCCCCTGGAAGGTGCCGGCAAAGGCCAAAAGCCGGGGTTGCGCCGGAGGCGAAGGAATGCTAGAATTCCTCTGGCAGAGCAGGTCAGAATATGGTCTTCGATCACTTCGATGGTGGGCTTGGCCCGCGCTGGCGCCCTTTTCTCGCCGGAGTCGGGCGGCTGGAGCCCGGCGAGTCCCTGGTACGCCTGGTGGTGGATGGCGCCACGGAACGGCGCTACTCGAACGCCCAGATCGATGATTACCAGGGGCTAAGCCGCCGCCGGTTCCCGTGGCGCCCGCCTCTGCGGCTGAGCGTCCGCGGGCGGGCCTCCCACCCGGCGGCGGGCAGCCAGGGGGCCGACCAAGAACAACCCCACCTGGTGGGGACGGCGGGGTTTGGGTTCTGGAACAACCCGTTCATCCCTTCCGGCGGAGTGCCCACGCTGCCGGAGTCGGCCTGGTTTTTCTATGCCTCGCCGCCCTCCAACATGGCCTTGGTGCCCGGCGTCCCCGGCCACGGCTGGAAGGCGGCCGTGGTGCATGCCGCCCGGCCCGGGGCGGTAGCCCTGGGGCCGCTGGTGGTCGCGGCGATGCTCTGGGGGCGCCTATGTCGATCCCCGGGGTTGGCTGCCAGCCTGCTTCAGCGTCTTACCGGCGCCCAGGAGGCGGTGCTGGACCCGGACCAAGCAAACCTGACCTCCTGGCACACCTACGAGATCGACTGGCTGCCCCGAGAGGCGATCTTCCGGGTGGACGGTGCTCAAGTGTTACGAGCGCCCTCGCCCCCCAGAGGGCCCTTGGGCTTTGTGGCCTGGGTGGACAACCAGTACGCGATGGTCACGCCCTGGGGCACCCTGCGCTTCGGCCTCTTGGCCGTGCCCGGCCGGCAGTGGTTGGAGTTAGACTGGGTATCCATCCGACCGATCGGTTGTTAGGCCGAGCCGCCATGGTTACATCGGCCCCGGAATCGGCTCCCTTTATTCGCTACTGACCGATGCGCGGCCTTGACTCTAGCCCGACCCCCGGGTATACTCGCAGGACCCAAGGAGGGCCAATTGCACGAGCTACCGGTAACCGAAAACATCCTCGCCATCGCCCTGGAGGAGGCGGCCAGGGTTCACGCCAGGAAGGTGACGGCCATCAACCTGGTCGTCGGAGATATGTCTAGCATTGTAGACGACTCCGTCCAGTTCTACTTCGATTTCCTGAGCAAGGATACCCCGGCGGCTGGCGCAGCCCTGAACTTCCGTCGGGTGCCGCCACAGCTCTGCTGCGCGGAGTGCGACGAGCACTTCGACTTCAAGATGGAAGAACTCGAACAAGGTCTGGCCTGCCCCCACTGCGGCGGGTCACGGCTGGAGATGGTGAGCGGCACTGAATTCTATGTTGAGAGCATCGATGTTGACTAGTCATAGCCATGACGGAGGCCACCGAAATGCGAGTCCAAGTAGTGCGGGAGATACTCAGCGCCAACGACCAGATCGCCCAATCCAACCAGAGACTCCTGGATGAAAAAGGGATCCTGGCGGTAAACCTCATGGCCTCGCCAGGGGCGGGCAAGACCAGCCTGATCCTGGCCACCATCGCGGCCACCCGAGGGCGGGCCCGTTTGGGTGTCATCGAGGGTGACCTGGCTTCCCGCATCGATGCTGACCGGGTGGCCCGGGAAAAGGTCCCGGCGGTCCAGATCAACACCGGCGGCGGTTGCCACCTGGATGCGCCTCAGGTGTCCAGGGCCCTGGAGTCATTGCCACTGGAGCAGTTGGATATCCTGCTCATCGAGAATGTGGGCAATCTGGTTTGCCCGGCGAATTTCCGGCTGGGTGCCCACCGGGCGGTGGTCATCGCCAGCGTCCCCGAGGGTGACGACAAGCCTTTCAAATATCCCGGTATGTTCTCCGCGGCCGACGCCGTGGTCCTGAATAAGACGGACCTTCTGCCTTACATTGCCTTCGATCTGGCCCGCTTTAGCCGTGGGCTGCGGGCGATTAACCCCAAAGCTCCGCTTCTCAGCCTCTCCTGCGCCACCGGCGAGGGCCTGGCCGCTTGGGTTGCCTGGCTTCTGGGCCAGTCCCAGCCCCGATAAAGAAAACTCCGGCCCTGGCGCCCCTCTTTGGTCAGAGGCAAAGCCAGACGAGCCGGACCGACCTAGTCACCGGGGGAGGCCGGGTGCTTTACGGAGTATGATCGGCAGGGCAATTGGCAGCATAGATCTTCTTCAACTAGTCAAAAGAGTGAAGAACACGAAGGTCGAAGAGGCCAGCCTGTCTTTTTTTGTGGATTTCTTTACTAGTAGAAAGAGCCCTTGACAGGATCAAGGAATCAAGACTATAATAGGCATGCCTAATTTAATAATTAGGCATGCCTATTTCTATGGGGGACGAGAGCCATGGCAACTCGGAGCACCGAAGAGTATTTAGAGGCCATCTACAAGCTCGGTGGAGAAAGGGAGCCGCTGGCCGTATCGAGCCTGGCTGAGCGATTGAGCGTCTCCTCACCCTCGGTCAGCGAGATGGTGCGGAAGCTTGCCGAGCAGGGGCTGGCGGCCTATGAGCCCTACAAAGGGGTGACCCTCACCGCCGAGGGCCAAGCCCAAGCCCTGGCCGTGATCCGCCGCCACCGCCTGTGGGAGCGGTTCCTGACGGACACGTTGGGCTTGCCCTGGGATCAGGTCCATGAGGAGGCCTGCCGCCTGGAGCACGTCACCTCGCCTCTGGTGGAGGAACGGCTGGCCGACTTCCTGGAGGCACCCCAAACCTGCCCTCACGGGCATCCGATGCCCACCGCTCTGGGAGAAGTGACTGTGGAGGCTGCCCGGCCACTGAGTGCCCTGGAGCCAGGGCAGAGAGGTGTTGTGCTATGGGTGCCGGAGGAGAAAGTCGAGATGCTTCAGTATCTGACCGCCCTGGGCCTGAAGCCCCAGGCCACGGTCCAGATAGAAGCGGTGGCTCCTTTTCAAGGGCCGTTGACCGTGCGGATAGGGGAGGCATGGCATCCCCTAGGGTGGGAGGTGGCCTCCCAGATCATGGTACGACTTCTCTAGAGTCAGACTTCGCCTGCCAGGCTGTGAAACGCCTGGCAAGAACGGTGGATGGATTTATGAGCATGAGCGCCATGCCGTTAAGCGCCCTGAGTCCCGGCCAAGTGGGTATGGTGCACGGACTGGCCGGGGGACGGGGATTGGTGAGCCGCCTGGCGGCCCTGGGCTTCGTCCCCGGTGCCGAGGTGACTATGGTCCAGAACTTCGGCCAGGGGCCCCTTATTGTCCTGGTGCGCGATACACGGGTGGCCCTGGGACG
>JBFMCB010000232.1:0-3655 GCA_040754915.1 Chloroflexota bacterium
CCGGCGCAGGGTCACGTCTTCTAGATTGACCTCTTTGATGTTGCCGGCGAAACGGCGCAGGGCATACCGGGAGACCACCGAGACGCCCAGGCCGGCCTCCACCGCCAGCGCTGCGCATTGCGAGCTCCTAGCCTCCATGCGGACGTCCAGGTCCCCAAGGGAAATGCCCTTCGAGCGCAAGGCGTCCAAGAAGGTCTGACGGGTGCCAGAACCCGGCTCACGCAGGATGATCGGGATACCTTTCAATTCTTGAGCGGTCACGCTTTCACGGGCGGCCCAAGGATGGCTGGCGGGGACGATGAGCACCAGTTCGTCGTCGAAGAGCTTGCGGCATTCCAATAGCTTTTCGGCGGGCTTCACCCCGATCACCCCCACGTCGATCTCCTGATGGCGTAACTTGTCCAGGATGGCAACGGTCTCTGCCATCTCCAGAGAGACGTGGACCAGCGGGTATCGTTCGGTGTACATGCCGATGAGCCGGGGCAAGACGTGCTCAGCCGCGGCGGTGCTGCAGCCCAGGACGAGGTCGCCGGTGACCACCCCACGCAAGGCGCAGATCGCCTCCTCGGTGCGGCTGGAAAGCTCCACCAGGTTACGAGCGGCGGGCAACAGGGCCTCTCCGGCCTCGGTGAGCTCCAGGCGCGGGCCGTCCCTTTGAAAAAGCTTGACTCCCAGTTGTTTCTCCAGAGCGCGGATGGCCAGGCTCACCGCCGGCTGGGTGAGATGCACCCGGTCAGCGGCAGCGGAGAAGCTGCGGGAGTCCACCACCGCCAGGAAGATGTTGAGCTGGTAGACGTTGAGCATGGTGAGACCTCATTGACTGCTGGCCGGAACGATGGCGTAGCGGTAGGAGGCAGGCTCGGTGGTCACCGGCGCCATGGGCGCGACGACCAGGACCGCCCGCTTGAGCTGCCCGCCGAAGCCTCTCACCGTCAGGTGGCCGCGCTGATCGCCGTCCAGGGGGACGCTCTCGACTGCCACGCTTTCGCCATATTTTATCACCTGGACCCAGAAGCGCTGGGGAACGTAGTTGTTCGAGCGCAGGAAACCCAGGGACTCCCAGCCGTTGTCGGCCTCGGCGTCATCGGTGTAGTTCAGCTCGGGGATGCTCACGTCGTCCACCGCAAAGCCGGGGGCGTTGTAGGCGTCGTCGGTGACGCACTCGAACCGCAGCCTGATCCTCTTCCCGGCATAAGGCGAGAGGTCGATGAACTCCTGGACCCATTCCGGCTTCTCCCCTCCACCGCTCTTGCCAGTATAGCCGTGGCCCAGGTTGTTGCCGTTGGGGTTGGTATCGGTAGTGTACCGGCCGCGCAAGGTCTCCCAGGTGGCGCCGCCGTCGGAGGAGGCCTCGATATAGGCATAGTCGAAATCACGCTCGATATCGTACCACAGCCAGGCGGTGAGGGTCGCCCCGGAGAGGCCCGATAGGTCGAACTCTTTGGTCAGGGAGGTGTCCATGAGATCGCCGCGGTTGCCCCACCACTGGTGCCTGCCGCTGTGGGGCTGATTGTCCAGAAGTCTTACCTGAGTTGTCCCGGTGAAGAAGATAGTCACATCGCCGCGGGGGAAGCGCAACTCCTGGTACCTGGCGGCATGCTGGTGCCCCTGGAGGGAGCGGGTCAGGGGGGCCTGGCTGTGGGTCAGGTCCAGGCTGGCCTTGCCCCGGATGTCGGCGTAGCCGTACCTGCCGCCGGCCACCTGGGCGTCGTTCACATAATTGGCGATGACCCAGTCCTCGAACACGCCGTCGAAGGTCTGGTTCGAGCCCCGTCGGGCCAGGGCGGCGGTGATGCCCGCCGGGCCGTGGGTCTTTTCGGCCACGATGTCCCGCAGGAGAGCATATCCGCCGTACTTCTCCGCCAGATAGTCCAGGAAAAGGAAGCTGGCGCCGTAGTGAGGCAGGGACTTCTCCGGGTCATCCTTCCAGGCGTTGAGCTGGGTGTCCGGGTTGCGCAGGTAGTATTGCACCGCTCCGTCGCCACGGAAGCCATTGATCTTCTCGGCCAGCTGGGACAAGCCCTCGTTGATCCAGCCCTCTTCGCTCTGGTCCTGGTACCAGTGGATCATGTGTTGAAACTCATGGGCCAGGGTGGAGTTGTACGCCGTGGTGCCGGGCACCAGCCCATCCACGTTCATGTAGAACATCTCCCGCTGGTTAGAATACCTATTCACCACCTGGGGATACTCGTCGGCGCTGGAGTAGTAGCCGGCGGCGCCGCTGAAGCGGGCGTTCAAGATGGTGATGTGGGGGTCGTTGTCTACCCCGGGGGTCCACTCGCTGCCGAAGTTCTGGCGGTTGGTGGGATAGATGCGGCTCTCAAAGAGCTCCGCCGAGGTCTTAAGCCGTTCCAGATCCACGTTGACGCCGTTTTCCACGTACATATAGCTGTGAGGGGTGATGTAACGCAAGGTGGCGGTGATCTGCCGGTACACTTTCACGTCCTGGTCTGAGACCCAAAAGACATCCTGGTGACCGATCTGATAGTTGGGCGGCTGGGGGTTGACGACGCGCGCGATGGGCTCCTGGGACTTCAACTTCAGGCGCCCAGTCAGAGAATAAAGGTCCCTGGGCGGCGTCTTCAGGGCGGCCAGCCGGGCGGCGTTGGCGATAGCCTCGGAGGCCAGCACCGGTGTGGGTGAAGCCGCTGGCTGGCTCGGGGTGTTGGTGGCGGCCGGGACCGGCGTGAGTGTCGGGGTCGGCGGGGCCAGGGTGGGGAGCGCGCAGGCCAGGAGCGCGGTCAGGGCCAGGGCCAGGTACACTTCTCTTCTCACGGTAAACCTTTCTTACTTACTATGGCCAACGCACAGAATGCTTTCGCCCATGGGTAGAATAGCCGGGATTCCCTTTGGCACCACATTATACTCGCTCAGCCAAGCGGAAGCAATTGGATTCTTTAATTCCTTCTTCGACACTTCGCGGTACAGAACAAGACCGCGCTGAGCGCCTGATTCTGGCTGTTCCATTTTTGCCTCCAACGGTTGACTTAGGAAAAATTCGGTGCTATGCTGTAGACGGAGACAGAGCAAAGCAAGCAATAGGTCTCTCTGTTTCCAGATTATCCCACCGAAGCGATTTCCGCATAAGACCCCCTAGAGCGGTTTTTGTGGAAAAAACCCGCCTAAAACCCCGTTTATACGGAATTGAACGGTGGGACTTTATGCGTAAAGAATTCCAATAGTCGGGCGCACCGAACGCGCTGCCATCAAGTGAAGAAAGGACGCGTTTATGCCTCGTGGGAAACAATCAAAAGGAACGTGCAGTTACTGCGGAGCGCAAATTGCCAAGAGCGGAGTAACAAAGCACCTCTCTGCCTGTTGTAAACGCCAAGAGATCATCGAGAAGGCCGAGCGAAAGAAAACCGAAAGCGAGACGTTGTATCATCTCCGTGTCCAGGATGCCTGGCGAAGCGAGTTCTGGTTGGATTTAGAGATGCGTGGCTCCAGCACCTTAAAAGACCTGGACTATTACCTGCGCGGCATTTGGTTGGAGTATTGCGGCCACCTGAGCCGATTTTCCGTCGGGGGCTGGCGCGGGGATGGGATACCCAAGAAGCGAAAAATCGGTGATGTCTTCAGGCACGGAGTTGAACTTACCCATATCTACGATTTCGGAACGTCGTCTGAAACGCTGATCAAAGCGGTAGGAACACGG
>JBFMCB010000233.1:0-3654 GCA_040754915.1 Chloroflexota bacterium
TATAAGTTACTTGGAATATGAATCCATGATAGACTCTTTCTGTGGACCCGTGGGAGCGAACTGGGGTGTTCCGGAAAGAGGTGGAATCAGTGGCCCGAATATGTGAAGTGAGTGACATCAGGTGGGAGCGATTTCCCGCCGTCAGCCGTGATCCCATGGCGAAGAAATGGCTGGAATGCCAGGTGCTTCTTGGACTCGCGAAGAATACAGTTGAGGCCTACGCCCGTGGGGTTCAAGAGTTTATGGAGTTTTGCGAGCGGGAAGCCATATGTGCGCCGCTCGCAAAGCGTGATGAAGTGGCTCGCTACGTCGGTTACCTTCGACGGCGTCCTGGCCCGAAGGGCAGAAAAGTCCTCGCGTTCGATTCAGGTGCTGGTCTTTCGATCTCCACCATGCAGCAGCGCCTCACGGCGCTTCGCCTCTTTTTTGACCATCTCCTCGAAGAGGGCGTCAGAGACAGCAATCCCGTTGGCCGGGGCAGGTACACACCTGGCAAGAAGTTCGGCGGTCCCCATGAACGGAGGTTGCTGCCCCGCCTGAAGAGGTTGCCCTGGATTCCCAGTGACGAACAGTGGGTGGCTTTTCTCTCGGAGGCACAAAGAGAAGGGATTCGAAACCGCTGTATGATCGGACTTGCCTATGACGCCGCCCTTCGCCGCGAAGAGATATGCCTGATCGCCTCTCAAGACATCGACCCGGCCCACAGAACGATCCGGATCCGTGCAGAGACCACCAAAGGTGGAGGTGAGCGGGTGGTGCCGTACTCGGAAGCGACGGGAGCACTCATGAGAGAGTATCTCCGCCACCGGCGCACCCTCAGCCCGGAACGAGGCCAGCTGTTCTTATCCGAATCACGGCGAAACCGGGCTGTTCCGATTACCTTCTGGACCTGGTCCAAGGTCATCCGTCGGATCGCGGACAGCACTCAATTGGAACAGTTCTCAACCCACACCCTGAGACATCTTCGTTTGACGGATTTAGCCCGGGCGGGTTGGGACCTCCACGAAATCGCGCGCTTTGCCGGGCACAGAAGCCTGGAGACGACACAGCGATACATCCATCTATCATCTCGCGACCTGGCCCAACGACTGGGGCGGGGAATGGATGAAATCCACCAATGGCGCCTGCGCGTCCTGGCCGAGGCCTGCGCCGGCTTGGAGAAACCAGAATGACCGGGGGAAGCAGTGCCCAGCGAAGAGATGCCATACCCGTACCGCCTCTTGGCGGCGGGATCAATGGTGCCGTTTACCAGGCTCCCTTGACCAAAGAAGAGGAAGAGGCCCTATCCTGCCTCCTCGCCTCACCTCATCGCTGGGGCGATCAAAAAAGAGCAGGCATCATTCAACTGCAGAATCGGCTCTCACGACTCCTGGGTCCCGTGCGCGATGCGTTAGCAGAAGTAGAGGACGATGCCGCCTCAAAGGACGCGGCGGCTGCAGCCCTCCTCAGGGCCTGTGGGCGAGAGGGAAGTGCATTCTGGCATTGGAATGAAGAAACGTGGTCTCGAGTTCTGGGAACGACGCAGGCACACTTTTTCCGGTCCAATGAAGTTTTCGTTGATGGCGGAGTGCGCCAGTACATGGCCGCTGCCGCGTACCGTTTGGGCTGCCTCACTGATGTGCGGTTCATGGGCGGGTTCGAACGTGAGCACCTCGCCCAGAAGATCTTTGGGCGTCAAGCCGTCCAGTCCGCAGTCCAGGTGGTGCAAGCCGTCTTGATCGGCTGGGGCTATGCATCAGATCGACTCACGCCTCTGATAGCTACCATATGCGAGGCTCTTCTCCTCAACCGGAGCGCACACCTGCAAGCTCTCAGCACTGAAAGACTCGCCGAGTTTCGACTCGGAGCTCCCAAGAGCAGACGGGGTTATTACCTTCAACTCAGCAAAGCTCTGGTGGCAGTGGGCTTGATAGAATCGTCGCTTGAGCCCATCAAGGACCCAAACTCCAGGGCCCGGCAGGTCCGCATGACCGATGCACGATGTATCCACCCCGAGTGGCTGGGCTGGATAAAGAGATGGGAAGAATCTTCGACGTTGGCTCCATCAACCCGTCGCCACCTCCGGCTCTTTCTCCACAAGGTGGGCAGATGGCTTATGAGCCACTATCCCGACGTGACCGGGCCGGGAGGGTGGACCCGTGAACTCGGCCTCGAGTGGGTCTCTGCTCTCGATCACATGAAGGTGGGAGATTATGTAGCCTGTCCTAAGTCGTCGTCTCGTCTCGGCAAACCGCTCTTGCCGAGGTCGAAGAGCAGTTATCTCGGTGCCATGAGAACATTCTTTCGGGATTTGGAGGAGTGGGAGTGGATACCCCGACGCTTTGATCCCAGGCGGGTATTCGCCACACCTGGCAGCGTGAAAGCTCTGATCGGGCCTGCGCCCCGCACCATCTCAGATGATAACTGGGCGTGGCTCATGTGGGCGGGCATGAATCTGACCGACGAGGATATGTCTTCGGACGCAGGGTCACCCTACTATCCCGTTGCGTTAGTCCGGGCACTCGCGAGCGTATGGCTCTTTTCCGGTCTAAGAAGCGATGAGATCGTACGCTTGAGGCTTGGCTGCGTCCGCTGGCAACGAAACGAGGTATCAGTCGGTGGCGCAGGAGAGATCCTACCTCAAGGAGTCGTATGCCTGCTCGATGTCCCGATCAACAAAACCGGGAGCGCATTCACCAAACCAGTCGATGCGGTTGTGGGCAAGGAGATTGAGGCGTGGCAAGAGGCAAGGCCCCGCCAGCCCGCGTTTTTGGACGCAAAGACTGGAGAGGTCGTTGACTTTCTCTTCTGCTACCGCGCTCGGCCGCTGCCGCGGGAGTATATAAACGGCTCCTTAATCCCGATCCTCTGCCGCAAAGCCGGGATCCCGATGAGAGACGTTCGGGGCACGATCACGAGTCACCGTGCCCGTGCAACCATTGCCAGCCAGCTCGCAAACTCCCGCGAACCCATGTCTCTGTTCGAGCTGCAGGCCTGGCTGGGGCATCGTTCGCCCGCCAGCACTCAGAATTACGTCGCGGTGGCCCCGACCAGGCTCGCCAAAGCCTACGCTGATGCCGGATATCTAGCGCGTAACATCAGGGCCATCGAGGTCTTGATTGACAGGGATGCCGTGAGGACAGCCGCGGCTGCCCATGGTGAGCCATGGAGGTATTATGATCTTGGACATTGCTTTTGCACCTACGAGTTTTTTGACCAATGCCCCCATCGAATGGCATGTGCCAGGTGCGACTTCTGCATTCCCAAGGAGTCTAACCGCGCCCAGCTCCTTGAGGCCAAAACCAACCTCCTTAGACTCTTCGAAGAAATACCGCTCACTGATGAAGAACGTGCCGTTGCCGACGGAGACCTCGATGCCTTAGACCGTCTCATTGCCATGCTGAGTGATAGACCGACGCCTTCAGGCCAGACTCCTAAACAGCTAATTCACGGAGGGGGTAGCTGAGAATTGATCCAAATTCTCCATATTCCACATAATCACCAGCAACCTGGAGTTTTCCCGTTGGGGGGAGGTGATGGGGGACGCCGCCCTCACGACCGCGCTCCTGGACCGCCTGACGCACCGCGCCCATATCCTCGCCTTCCAGGGTGAATCCTATCGGTTCCGTGAGAGCCACCGGCGTTTGAAGGAAGCAACGGCCAGCACTGTGTCGC
>JBFMCB010000234.1:0-3653 GCA_040754915.1 Chloroflexota bacterium
GGAGGAGAAGCCTCTGTGGCTGATGCCAAAGTCTTGGTGGTGGACGACGATCGGAAGACAGTGGGTTTGATCAAGCTCTACCTGGAGAAGGATGGCTACCGGGTGCTGGCTGCCTACGATGGCCGGCAGGCGCTGGAGCTGACCCGTCAGAAGCGGCCGGACATCATTGTGTTAGACCTGATGCTGCCGGCGGTGGATGGCCTGGACGTATGCCGGATACTGCGTGCTGAATCCAAGGTTCCCATCATCATGCTCACCGCCAGGACTACCGAGGAGGACAAACTGCTGGGCCTGGACCTGGGCGCCGACGACTACGTCACAAAGCCCTTCAGCCCCCGAGAACTGCTGGCCCGGATGCGAGCCGTGCTGCGGCGAGTACGCGAAGAGCAGGATAAGGGCCCGCCGCAAGTACGTTTTGGCGACCTGTTTGTGGACTTTGTGCGCCACGAAGTCAGGGTGCGCGGGGAACCGGTGCGCCTCACTCCCAAGGAATTCAGGCTGCTGGAGACCCTGGTTAAGCAACCGGGACGGGCTTTCTCCCGCCTACAATTGCTGGATCAGGCTTTCGGCCACCTCGACCACGCGGTTCTGGAGCGCACCGTGGACGTACACATGATGAACCTACGTAAAAAGATCGACCCGGACCCCAACCGGCCGACCTACATCCAGACGGTCTATGGGGTGGGTTATAAGTTCATCGAGGCGCAAGATGTTTCATAGCCTGCGCTTCCGCCTGCTCCTGATGATGATCATCGTGATGATGGTGGCCGTGGGGACCGTCGCCCTGTTCGCCAGCCAGGCCGCCACCAGCGAGTTCCAGCGCTATGTGGAGCACGGCGGCATGCTGCGCCACCAACGCTTTGAAACCTTGCTGGCGATGTACTACGATCAGAGCCGGAGCTGGGATGGTGTGCAGCCCGTAGTGGAACAGATGGGGCAGATCACCGGCGAACGGATCGTCTTGGCCGACGGGGAGGGGCAGGTCATCGCCGACTCGAGCCGGAAACTGGTGGGACAGGCAGTGAGCCAGGACTGGTCGGGTCCGGCCGCGCTTATCACCTTCCAAGGTACACCGGTTGGTGTCATCTACGTCAGCCCGATGGGCGGGTCGGGGAGTATCGCCAGCGAAGAGGTTTTCATCGGGTCGGTGAATCGTTCGCTTTTGCTGGCGGTCATGGCCGCCGGGTTGGCGGCGGTGCTCATAACCCTGGCCCTCTCCCGTCGCATCGTGGGCCCGGTCGAAGCCCTGACGGCGGTTGCCCGCAAGATGGAGAAGGGCGACCTCGGCCAGCGGGTGGAGGTCCGTTCCAAAGACGAGATTGGCGAACTGGCCCATGCCTTCAACGCCATGGCCGAGGGCCTGGCCCGCCTCGAGCAATTGCGCCGCAACATGGTAACCGATGTGGCCCACGAACTGCGCACGCCGCTGTCCAACATCCGGGGCTATCTGGAGGCTCTGAGAGACGGGTTGACCAGGCCCAGTCCGACGCTGATTGATTCTCTATACGAGGAAGCGATGCTGCTAAACCGTCTGGTGGATGACCTGCAGGATCTGGCCCTGGCTGAGGCGGGGCAACTCAATCTGGTGCGGCAGCCACTTGCTCTGGCAGAGGTCGTGAGGAAAGTAGTGAACGCTCTTCAGCCTCAGATAACCGGCAAGGATATCACGGTCCAGGTTGACCTGCCGGCAGACCTCCCGCCGATAAACGCCGACCCCGCGCGGGTCGGACAGGTGTTGCGGAACCTGCTGGACAATGCCATCGCCTACACGCCGCCGGGCGGGGAGATCGCCGTGGCAGCCAGAGCTGCAGGCTCAGAGGTCGAGGTGAGCGTCCAGGACACGGGGATTGGCATCGGCCCCGAGGATCTGCCCCACGTCTTCGACCGCTTCTACCGCGCCGACCGGTCGCGCAGCCGGGCCACCGGCGGCTCGGGCATCGGGCTGGCCATCGTCAGGCAGTTGGTGGAGGCCCACGGCGGCCGGGTATGGGCCGAAAGTGAACCGGGCCAGGGCTCTCGATTCAGCTTCACCTTGCCCCTCAAGAGCTAATCGCCTATCCGAAAAACCCGCTCTGAGGCCCCCCGCGGGCGGATTCCCGCATCCGGGGACGGGTGCGGGAGCATTTTGCGGATAGGTCCAAGCGATCGCCGGGTTTTGAGCATTCTCCCAAAGGGTTCGGCTTGACAACAGCAGATTATGCGTTATACTGCTATGTGTATTATGCATATAGAAGTTGCTTCCACTTAGTGTCTGGAGGGCTGAAAGATGTGCCATGATCCCCAGGAGGTCCTGGAGAACTGTCGCTGTCATGTGCGGGGCTTCATCCAGCCCCGGCTGTTGCTCCAACTGGCAAAAAAGCCTGCCCATGGCTACGAGTTGATGGAAGCCCTGGGCGAAGAAAATGACCATCCTACCCCCGACCCGGGCACACTCTATCGCACGCTGCGCCAGCTTGAAGAGGAGGGACTGGTGCGTTCCACGTGGGATACCGGCGGTACCGGGCCGGCGCGCCGGGTGTACGAGCTGACCGACCAGGGGCTGGAGTACCTGCATGCCTGGGCAGTGAACATCCGCCGCACCATGGCCCGGCTGGAGCATTTCCTGGCACAGTACGAGGGCCAATTTGACAAAGAGAAGCCTACAATTGAGGCTCGGTAAACCGCAATTTGGGTTTGTAGTCAGCCACGCAGGCGGAGCCGCAGTGGCGTCCCCGGCGTCTTGTGGCGTTACGACGGCACTCCACTGCGTTGCGTGCCTTACTACGAACTGAGAATGAGACACGGAGGTGAAAGCCATGTGTTGTAGAGAACCAATGTGGCATCCCCGATGGGGTTGGGGCCCATCCCGAGCCCGGTGGGGTGGTCCCCCCTGGTGGGCTTGCCCCTGTGAAGAAGAGGCTGAGGAGCAGGCTCCTTTCGACTTCCGTCGGCATTTCGAGAGCAAAGCCAACGTGGCTGAGCGTCTGGAACGCTATCTGCAAGCGCTGGAGGCGGAATCCGAAGCCGTCCGCGAGCGCCTGGCCGAGCTGCGAGGGTCGGCTTGAGCAACAGGCAGCGAGGACCGTCCCTCAACTTGCGTTGGCGTCGGGATGGCCACGAAACGTCGGCGAAAAACGACTCGGGCTGGCGGAGACGGGCCCGCGAGGCGTGGCAGGCCTTCGGCAACACCCCGCGCGCCTTCCGCCTGGTCTGGGATTGCAGCCGGCCGGCAACCCTGGCCATGGCCGGGCTGACGCTCCTGGCCGCCGCCCTGCCCGTCGCCCAGGCCTGGGTTGCCAAACTTATCGTGGATGGTGTTGTGTCAACTGCCCGCCAGGGGGTATCGCCGGCGCAAGGCTTGATATCTGTCGCTCCCTACTTGGGGCTGGAGTTTGCCCTCATCTTCACCGGCGCAGTGGCCGGACAACTTCGCTCCCTGGCCGAGCACCTGCTGCACTCCCAGCTCACCAACCACGTCAGCACCTTGATCATCCGCCAGGCGCTGGCTCTGGATCTGCGCTTTTTCGAGGATGCCAACTTCTACGACAGGCTTCAGAATGCCCGCCGCGAGGCCGACCTGCGCGCGCTGCGCATCGTCAACGACGGCTTCTTTCTGGCCCAGGATGCTATCACACTCCTTTCGCTGGCAGTGCTGCTGGTGCGCTTCAGCCCCT
>JBFMCB010000235.1:0-3648 GCA_040754915.1 Chloroflexota bacterium
CTCTCAGGATCTCGTACAAGACGATGGACCCGGCTACGGCAGCGTTCAGGGAACCTACCCGGCCGCGCATGGGGATATCCACCAAGAAATCGCAATGCTCTCGCACCAGGCGCGACATGCCCCGGCCCTCGCTCCCCACCACCAGCGCCACCGGCAAGCGCCAGTCCACCTGGTCGTAGGGCTTGCTCTGGGCCGCCTTCTCCAGCCCGGCCGCCCAGATGCCCCGCGCCTTCATGGCCTCCAGCGCCTGGGTGAGATTGGCCACCTGGGCAATGCGCAGGTGCTCCACCGCCCCCGCCGAGGCCCGCTCCACCGCCGGGGTCACGCCGGCAGCCCGCTGCCGCGGGATGACCACCCCATGAGCCCCCACTGCCTCGGCCGTGCGCAGCAGCGACCCCAGGTTCTGGGGGTCCTGCAGGCAGTCCAGGACCAGGAGGAGCGCCACATTTCCTGGGGCAGTCGCATTGTCCAGCACCTCCACCAGGCTGGCGTACTCGTAGGGCCGGGTCTCCGCCACCACCCCCTGGTGGGCCACCGGGCCGGCCAGCCGGTCCAGCTCCTGTCGCCTCCGGACCTCCACCGCGACGCCCTGGCTCTGGGCCAGGCGGGCGATCTCGGCCACCGGACCCTCAGGCCTGGCCCCCTCTGCCAGGTACACCCTCTTCACCCGGCCCGGCCGGCCCAGGGCCTCCCGCACCGCATTCCGCCCGCAGACGACCTCCACTCTCTCGCCTAACCCTATTCCTTAACCCTCCACCGCGGCCCCTGGGGTGTGTCCTCCACGGCGAGGTTCAGCGCCGAGAGGCCCTGGCGTATCCGGTCCGCCAGATCCCACTGCCTGGCCGCCCGTAGCTCCTGGCGCACTTGGAGCAAGAGATCAATGAACGGCTTCGCCTCCACCTGGGCCGGGGGAGCCGAAACGGAGAATGGCAAGATGCCCAGGATGTCCCCGGCCAGGACGGAGTATAGCTTATCTGTCTCCTCCAGGGTGTCCCGGTTGGGCTGGCCCGTGCCCAGGAGCGAGTTGACCTGCCGGCTCAGGTCGAAGAGGACACCGATGGCCCCGGGAGCGTTGAAGTCGTCGTCCATGGCCGAAAGAAACCGCGCCTTGTGCTCCGCCAGCTTGCTGGCGAAAGCCCCGTCCACCTCGCCCTCGGGGGCCTGGGCCAGGCGCTGGCGCACCGCCTCCACCGTGCCATGGATGCGCCCCAGGCCCTCCCCCGCCGCCCGGAGGGCCGGGTCACTGAAGTCAATGGTGCCCCGATAATGGCTGGTCAGGATGAAAAAGCGTATGTCCTCCGGTGCGTACTTGTCCAAGAGGTTCCTGATGAACAGGGCATTCCCCAGCGACTTGCCCATCTTCACGCCGTCCACGGTCAGGGTGCCGGCGTGCAGCCAGTAGCAGGCAAAGGGCACGCCGTGAGCCGCCTCGCTCTGGGCCACCTCGCATTCATTGTGGGGGAAGATGTTCTCCAGGCCCCCTCCGTGGATGTCGAAGGTCTGGCCCAGGTACTTCTGGGCCATAGCCGAGCACTCCACGTGCCAGCCCGGGTACCCCTCGCCCCAGGGCGAGGGCCAGCGCAGGATGTGGCCGGGCTCGGCCCGCTTCCACAGGGCGAAGTCGGCCGGGTGGCGTTTCTCGGGCAAGACCTCCACCCGCGCTCCAGCCTCCTGCTCCTCCACCTTGCGGCCGGAGAGCTTGCCGTAGGCCGGGTAGCTGGTCACGTCGAAGTACACCGAGCCATTGGCCTCGTAGGCGTGGCCCTTGGCTAGAAGGGCCTTCACCATCTCGATCTGCTCGATGACGTGGCCCGAGGCCCGGGGCGAGATGTCGGGCCGGGTCACGTTCAAAGCATCCATGGCCCAGAAGTACTCCCGGGTGTAGGTCTCGGCCAGCTCCATGGGCTCCACGCGCTCCTGGACCGCCCGTTTCTCGATCTTGTCCTCGCCGGCATCGGCGTCGTCGGTCAGGTGTCCCACGTCGGTGATGTTTTGCACGTAGCGCACCTTGTAGCCCAGGTACCGCAGGTAGCGCAGCACCACGTCCATGGACACGTAGAGCTTGGCGTGCCCGATGTGGGTGTAGTCGTAAACCGTGGGCCCGCACACGTACATGAGCACCCGGCCCGGTTCCAGCGGGACGAACTCCTCCTTGCACCGCGTGAGGCTGTTATAGACCATCAAGGCCATGTGCCGACTCCTGTAACAAGGTGTGACAATTATAACCCAAACGTTGCTACAGTACAAGACGAACGGCTGCAGTACAAGACGAACGCGGACCGGTTTTCCAGCGCCCCATCAACAGCGATGGGTTGCCGCCTTCGCTTCGCTCCGGCCAAATGCGGCTCCCTTCGGGCGGGTTCGTGAACCCGCCCGAGCGTTGGCTGGGCACCTTGACTGGGACCTGTCATCCTTGTATAATATAGCTGTGAGGTTCCCCGATAGCTCAACGGTAGAGCGGGCGGCTGTTAACCGCTAGGTTCGAGGTTCGAATCCTCGTCGGGGAGCCATATTCTTTACCGGGCATTCCTCATATACTGTTCTAGAAACCAGGTTTCTTGGTTTCTTCGCGCTCCTCCTCTCCTCCTCTGAAAATAACATTAGCAGTTGGAGTGCCCCGATGTCCCAGAGTTCAACTCTGGGACATCGGGGGAGTTGAACTCTGGGACATCGGGGCCCGTGTCAGAAATCATCGCCCTCCAGGTAATCAATAACCGGCTAACGTTGCAACAATCGGGCAGGCATTGACAGGCTAAAGCCTGTACTCCAGTCATTTTGATTCTGCGGTAAAATGGTGTCCAGCAGAGACTCCCGGAGACTCCGAGTCTCCGGGAGTCTTTAGAGGGACTTGAAATCTTCCTTCTACTTTGATATAGTAAGATTATTGGAAAGTCAGACTAGAAGGGGTTTCACTATGTCGGAGTTAATCCAAGTGCGCAAAAAAGCGCAGGTTACCTTGCCCCAATCTGTTCGCCAGGCCCTCAATATCGAGGAAGGCGACTTCCTCGATGCCGTAGTGAAGGACGGTGAGATTGTGCTGCGAGTGAAGAAGCTGGTGGACAAGGAGCAGGCATGGTTCTGGACCAAGCGCTGGCAAGAAGGTGAAAGAGAAGCCGAGGAGGATATTCACGCCGGGCGTATCCACAGCTTCGATAATGCCAAGGAGGCAATAGCCTTTCTCCATAAGCGGGTGAAGAAGGACACAGGCGCAACCGGCGAGGCTTAGTCTGCAATGCCTATCCAGCTCACTGAGCGGTTCGTCAAACAGTACGAACAATTGCCCAAGGCCATACAAAGGAAAGTGGATAAGGCACTCCGCCTGCTTGATGCAGACTTCAGACATCCTGGACTGCGAAGTCATCCTGTGGAAGGGATGGGGGAAATCTTTGAAGCCTATGTCGATGCTAAATATCGCATGACTTTTGAGCGGCATGGGAACGTGTTCGTTATGCGCAATGTGGACAATCATGATGAATGCCTCAAAAATCCTTAATTCATGCTTAGAAACAGAGTTCTGGGGATACAATACTTATCGCTCTTCACTCGTATCTTTTGATTGCTTTGGCCCTGGTTTTTGCGGTCTTAGTATGCGACCAAGCTACCGTGGTGGCGGCGACGACGAGCCCCTGAACGGCAGGTAGGCTGCTA
>JBFMCB010000236.1:0-3631 GCA_040754915.1 Chloroflexota bacterium
CTGGCCTGCAATAACAGGAAGATGGAGCTGGAAGGGCGAGAGAGGGCCTGGGCAGAGGAACAGGTCCGGTTAAGGGCTCAAGTGGAGGAACTAGAGGCGACGATGGCAGGACTTCGGGGCCAAAGGGCGGCGGTGGCCAACGGCCTCGATGCGGAGATAACGGCCCTCTACGACGAGCTTCGGCAGGCCAAGGGCGGCCGAGCGGTGGTCAGGTTGGAGCACGATGTATGCGGCGGATGTCACCTGGGCCTGCCCAGCGCCGATGTGCAGCACGTGAGGGCCAGTGCTGGGCCGGTCCGGTGTCGCCATTGTGGGAGGATACTCTACGCCGGGCCTTAGGCCGGTGAGGCCTGGTTGGGTTGCCTATTTGACATTTGGCCTGGGCTGTGGTACCTTAGATGTGGCTCAAGCGGGCCAGGCGGTCGCGGCCGGGTGTCCGACAGGGCAGGCCGGTCGAGGAAAGTCCGAACTCCATAGGGCAGGGTGCTGGGTAACACCCAGTGAGGGTGACCTCAAGGAAAGTGCAACAGAAACACACCGCCAAGGGTTATCCCTAACCATTGGTAAGGGTGAAATGGCGAGGTAAGAGCTCACCGGCAACCGGGTGACCGGTTGGCCGGGCAAACCCCACCTGGAGCAAGGCCAAATAGGGGAGGAGAGGCGGCCCGTCTCGCTATGACTTCCGGGTTGGCCGCTGGAGGCGGCGGGTAACCGTCGTCCTAGACAGATGATCGCCGCCCCCTTGGGGGAACAGGATTCGGCTTATCGGCCCGCTTGAGCCAAAGTGCAGGTAACAGGTAGCACGTAGCAAGTAACAGGGGTAGATGCTGCGTGCTACGAAGGTGCCTAAAACTTATACCCGATCTTCCTTAGGAACCCCTTGCGCCACTCAATGTCCTGGGGCCCCTCTATGCCCTTGGAGGCGGCCCCATCGACGACCCCCAGGATGCCGCGGCCCTGATCGGTCTCGGCGACGAGCACCTCCACTGAGTTGGCGGAGGCGCAGAAGATCCGGCAGACTTCTGGCACCATCTTGATGGCGTTGAGGACATTGATCGGGTAGGCGTTCTTCAGGAAGATGATAAAACAATGGCCAGCAGAGAGGGCATAGGCGTTCTGTCTAGCCAGCTCGGTCATCTCCTCGTCCGTCCCAGCCCAACGGACCAGGCATGCCCCGGAGGACTCACAGAAGGCGAGCCCGAACTTGATCCCCGGCACGGTTCCCACCAGGGTCTCGTACAGGTCCTCCACGGTCTTGATGAAGTGGGATTGGCCCAGAATTAGGTTGACCTCCTCGGGCTTCTGCAACCTGACGACCTTGAGCTCCATTGTGGCCTCCTTGGTTTTAGGTTGAAATGACTTTTTGCACCCACTTTTCAGCGTGTGGCACGCTCATAGAGCACCCTTCCGTTCTTGACTATTTCTTTGAAGAACGAGTCACCGATTTGCAGGCGATAGGCCAGTTCGGCTGAGGTACGGACCAGAATATCTGTGGCTACGAACGGAGGCCGGCAGGCCCTAGAGACCCGGGCCGACCGGGCTGCCGGGCGCTCACCGCTCTCCATTACCACGAGCAAGTCCAGGTCGCTGTCAGGGCCGGCAGTCCCTTGGGCGTAGGAACCGAACAAGATGACCTTCTCTGGTTGGAAGGTCTCCTGGATGCGGCGGGCCATCTCCATTATGGTAGCCTCAGTTATCGGTTGAACTGGGGCTGCCTCGGAGGCTCTAGGCGTTCCCGCTGGTATCTGGCCCAGACGGCGTCGAGGCCTGGGCGGTGGGTTTGTGCGCGGGCGCACATGTTTCGACACCTTCACGGTTGCTCCTGGTTTGATCAGTCCAGCGGACGCGTCTGCTCTTGCGGTCACTATACGAGGTTTAAAGGGGCATCGAGACCTTGATACTTGGCAACAGATTAATGCTATCGCGCTGGACCACAAATTCGCTCAGGGCACGCTGCTCAACCTTAGTAAGCCGGAGAGACCGGGAATAACCAATGCTCATCTGCCCCATCTTCCGTCTTCTCGCCAGCCACTGACTGTGGCGCGTTCACCATACAGCTCGCTTCGTCAACTCGGCTGCTGCTTTCATTGTATCCCCTTTTTCCCCCGTTCGTCAAGTCCGTCTTAATCTATCGGTCAGGACGTGAATATGGTATAATTTTGACCTGAGAACAGGGTAAAGCCGACCATGACCGTGCCCGGGAGCCTTTATGCTCACCCCCATCCGCCGGCAGTACCTGGCCATCAAGAAGCAGTATCCCGACGCCATCCTTTTGTTCAGGATGGGCGACTTCTATGAGACCTTCGACGAGGATGCCAGGATCATGTCCCGGGAGCTGGAGATCGTCCTCACCTCCCGGGAGGCCGGCAAAGGCCAGCGTGTTCCTCTGGCCGGCATCCCCTGCCACGCCGCGGACAACTACATCGCCAGGCTCATCAATCGTGGTTATAAAGTGGCCGTGTGCGAGCAACTGCTGGATCCGGCCACGGTGAAAGGCATCGTGCCCAGAGAGGTGGTCCGCGTCATCACGCCCGGCACGGTGGTGGAGCCTCAACTTCTGACCGAAAAGCGCAACAACTACCTGGCATCCTTGATCCTGGAGGACAAGGCGGCGGGACTGGCCTACGTGGACGTGACCACGGGCGAGTTCGCCGCCACCCAGCTCCAGGGTGAGACAATCCCCCAACAGGTGCAACAAGAACTGGCCAGGCTGCAGCCGGCGGAGTGTCTGTTCCCCAGGGAAGAGGCCCGCCTGGCCGGGAGGACTGCCCCGGATTCTTTACCAGTAAAGAGTCCGCCGCCGTGGCTCCCCTGGGGCAACGGCCACTTCACCCCTTTGGAACCCCGGCACTTCGAGCTGGAGGTGGCTCGGCAGGCCCTGCTGGATCACTTCGCGGCGGCCACCCTGGACGGTTTCGGATGCGCTGGCAAGCCCCTGGCGGTGCAGGCGGCCGGAGCCATTGTCCAGTACCTGGCGGAAACGCAGAAGGCGGCCCTGTCCCTATTGTCGAGCCTGGCCATCTATTCCACCGACTCGTTCATGGTCTTGGATCCGGCCACCAGGAGAAACCTGGAGATCACCCAGTCCATCCGGACCGGTAGCCAGAGGGGCTCGCTCTTGGGGGTCCTGGATGCTACCCGCACGTCCATGGGCGGTCGCCTGCTGCGGCGGTGGATCAACCAGCCCCTCCTGGAGCTGGAGGGGCTCAAGGCCAGGCAAGAGGCCGTGGCGGCTTTCCACGAAGCCCATCAGGCCCGCCAGGAGGTGATCTCGAAGCTCGGAAAGATAAACGACCTGGAGCGGCTGACGAGCCGCATGGTCCAGGGCATCGCCACCCCGCGGGACCTGGTTGGGCTCAAGGCGACCCTGGAGGTGATTCCCGAACTAGACGGCATCCTAGAGAACCTCCCCGGCCGGCCTTTTGCCCCCCTGGGAGCTTGCCCCGAGGCGGTCCAGCTCGTGGGCCAGGCCATAGTCCCCGACCCACCGGCGAGCCTGGGCGAGGGTGGGGTGATATGTTCGGGGTTCTCGGCTGAGCTGGACAACCTGCGCCTCGCCTCGAGGAACGCCAGGGAATGGATCGCCAACCTGGAGCGTACGGAGCGGGAGAAGACCGGCATCAAATCTCTA
>JBFMCB010000237.1:0-3628 GCA_040754915.1 Chloroflexota bacterium
GCCACCCCAGGCCATCCCCGCGGAACTAGAGCGCGTAGAGAGGGAGTTAGGGTGGGGTTAGGGAGAGCAACTATTTCCGACTCAAAAGTTATCGTGCGCGTCCCTGCCACTGCTGCCAACCTGGGATCGGGGTTCGATTGTTTGGGGATGGCATTGGGGCTGTACAACGTCGTCACCGTCGAGGCCACCCGGTCTCGGCTCACGGTGCGCATTATCGATGAGGGGGAGGATATATTGCCCCACGGAGTGGAGAGGCAGGTCCTCCAGGCAATGCGGGCCGTCTTTCGCCGGGTTGGAAAGCGGCTAACCGGCCTGAGCCTGGAACTCCAGAATGCCATTCCCCTCGCCCGAGGCCTTGGCTCCAGCGCTGCGGCCACGGTGGCCGGGTTAGTGGCGGCTAACTCCCTCTGCGGTGACGCTCTCTCCCGCGACCAGATCCTGACCCTGGCCATACAACTGGAGGGGCATCCCGACAACGTGGCTCCGGCGCTTTTAGGCGGCATGGTGGTCGTCGTCCAGGAGACAGGGCGGGTATTGTGTGCCCAGGTGCCGGTACCAGCGGGCCTCAAAGCCGCCCTCTTCGTCCCTGACTTTGCCATGCTCACGAAAGAGGCAAGACGGGTGCTCCCGCGCCGGGTGGAGCGGGCTGATGCCGTCTACAATATCGGCCGAGCAGCGCTCCTGGTGGCCGCCCTGGCTCAAGGCCGGCTGGAGTTGCTGGACGTGGCGACACGGGATCGACTCCACCAGCCCTACCGGGAGGCCCTCTTCCCGGCAATGCCACGGCTCTTTGGGGCAGCGCGGGAGGCGGGGGCCCTGGGGGTCTTCCTGAGTGGGGCGGGGTCAACGGTCCTGGCCCTTTGCCAGGAAGATGCCGAGGGAGTCACGCAGGCCATGGCCGCCGCAGCGCGGGAAGCCGGGATCGGAGGGCGGCCTCTGGTCATCCCGCTGAGCCTCCAGGGGGCTGAGATCACGCTGGTCCGGCCCAATATGGCCGGACCAGCGTGAAAAGCTGCACACTTGGGTGATCGAAACGACCAAAATCCATGGTTATATTTAAGGGGGTAGCCGCCGCCTGTGAGAGAAGCAAAGAAGCGGGAATGATGCGGACATGGTAAGCCGGATTCCAAAAGACCATTCGGTTTGGCGCCAAATCCTTGACAAATCCGGCCATTTGTGTTAAATAATTCCTAAATCTTGATCGGATTTCCTGCTCTTACAAAGAGGTGAAGGAGCAGGGCCGATGAGACTTGGCAATTAGGCCGATGGCCAGCGATCAGGGAGAAACCTCTGATCGTCGACCACCGATCTCGTTGACGGACTATGGCGTCTACTCTGGCAGGCATATGCTTGCAAGAGAAGAAGGAAAAACAGCGCTGTTATCCTGGTGAACCTCTTCCATGAGCGAAGGGGTTTTTTGTTACCCGCAAAGCATATCTTCAAAGGTTACGACGGGAAGAGTAAGTGGGCCAAAGTACCGGCTACAGAGAGCCGCAGTAGCTGGGAAGCGGCGCTGGGAAGGCCTACCGAAGATGATCCCCGAACCGCCCGCTGAAATGGTTTGGCTTCTTCTGGGGAAGAGGCCGACTGCAGAGTAGGTGGGGCCGGAAGCCTTGCCAAAGGCCATACAGCCACCGTTATCTTAGGCTGGAGTATCGGAATTCAGTGATCGGTGCTGTTCAGTGGTCACTGTCTTCCCGTACTTACCGAGGTCGCCGTCGTGAGGCGGCGACGAAGCGGGGTGGTACCGCGAGGTCAACGCCTCTCGTCCCTGCCCGTGTCGAGGATTTCGATGCGGCTTGGGACGGGGGCGTTTTTTATTCGGAGAGGAGTGAGGGAATGACCTATGTCAAAGCACTGCGCTGCCGGGAGTGCGGGCGCGAGTACCCTCAGGGGCCGGCACACGTCTGCGAGTTCTGCTTGGGGCCCTTGGAGGTGACCTATGACTACCAGGCCATCCGGCGGGACATCAGCCGGGGGGCCATCGCTGCCGGTCCAGGCAGCATCTGGCGCTACCAGGCCCTCCTGCCCGTCCAACGAGCTTCCCAAGCCGACCTGGGTGCCGGCTGGACGCCGCTGATAAAGGCCAACAACCTGGCCAGGGCCCTGGGCTTACGGGAACTCTACCTAAAAAACGATTGCGTCAACCCCACCTACTCCTTCAAGGATCGGGTGGTGGCGGTGGCCACGGCCAAGGCGTTAGAGTTCGGTTTCGACACCCTGGCCTGCGCCTCCACGGGCAACCTGGCGGCAGCGGTCTCCGCCCAGGCGGCAAAGGCCGGGCTGCGGGCCTACGTCTTCATCCCGGCCGACCTAGAGCCGGGCAAGATCGTTGGCGCGGCCGTCTATGGAGCCACATTGGTGTCCGTTCAGGGAAATTACGACCAGGCCAACCGCCTGGCCAGCGAGGTGGCCGACCGCTATAGCTGGGCCTTCGTCAATATCAACCTGCGCCCCTACTATGCCGAGGGCTCCAAGACCCTGGCCTTTGAGGTGGCCGAACAGCTGGGCTGGCGGGCCCCCGACCATGTGGTAGTCCCCATCGCCTCCGGATCGCTGTTCACCAAGATCTGGAAGGGTTGGAACGAGCTGGCCGAAGTGGGCCTCCTCGCTGGCCAAAGACCCCGCATGACCGGTGCACAGGCGGCGGGTTGCTCGCCGGTGGCTGCCGCCTTCGCTGACGGGAGCTGGGACATCCGGCCGGTGAAGCCCTGGAGCATCGCCAAATCGCTGGCCATAGGTAACCCGGCCGACGGCCACTATGCCCTGAGGGTGGCTCGCGAATCGGGCGGTTACATCGAGATGGTCCAGGAGCAGGAGATCGCCCAAGGGGTGGCCCTCCTGGCCCGCACCGAGGGTCTCTTCGCCGAGACAGCCGCGGGTGTCACCGTGGCGGCCCTCCAGCAACTGGCCAACCGGGGGAAGATCGGCCGCGACGAGGTGACCGTGGCCTACATCACTGGCAACGGTCTGAAGACCCAGGAGGCGATAGCGGAGGCCCTGGCCCCCGCCCTGGTCGTAACGCCCACCCTGGCCTCCTTCGAGCAGGCCCTGGCCGGGCAAATACCCCTCTCGGACCGAAGTCCCAAGGAAGAGGTTAGAAATCACACACGAAGGGAGAGTTTTCAGAAATGAGCAGCATCGTGCGCATCCCCACCCCGCTCAGGAATCTGACGGCGGGGGCACGGGAGATCACCCTCAACAGTGAGACCGTCGGCGCCTGCATCGCTCAGTTGGAGGCGCGGTTCCCCGGCCTGGGCGAGCGCCTCTGCGACGAGCGGGGTGAGCTGCGTCGCTTCATCAATGTCTATGTTAACGGCGAGGATGTGCGCTTCCTGGCGGGGCTGGCTACGCCACTCTGTCCCGGCGATGAGGTCTCCATCGTCCCGGCGGTGGCGGGAGGGTAGCTTCGGGCTGGATCAAGGGACGATGAAAGCGATTGACATCGCTAAGAGTGAGGCGTCAGGTCATCGGAGATCTGTCAATGGAGCACGGTATTCAGGTAATGTGCCAGGACATTGTATCCACTCCAGGGTCCTAGTTTGACGGCTACGTCATCAAGGATGATGGGTTGGACGTAGCGTATTATATCATCGATCTCAGGGAGCTGCTGCTTCAGGGAAGCGAA
>JBFMCB010000238.1:0-3558 GCA_040754915.1 Chloroflexota bacterium
GGGTAAAGAGATCCGACATGCTACTGTTATGTTCTGGATTTAAGGCCCCAACGGAAACGGATGTCCCGAGTCCTAGGCTTCAGGTCCCAAACGTGAAACGTGGAACCTGAAACGGTGTAGAGGGCCACCTAGACGATCTCCTTCAGGGTCGACAAGAACTCGCGGTTGTCCCTGGTCTTGCTCAGCCGGGCCAGCAGGGCTTCCAGGGCCTCGGTGCCGCTGCCGCTGGAGCCGATGGCGCTGAGCATGCGTCGCATGATCCAGACCTGCCTCAGGGTCCATTCGTCCAGGAGCAGTTCTTCCCGCCTGGTCGCCGACCGGGCCACGTCGATGGCGGGGAAGAGGCGCTTCTCCGCGAATTTGCGGTCTAGCACCAGCTCCATGTTCCCCGTACCCTTGAATTCCTCGTAGATCACTTCGTCCATCCGGCTGCCGGTATCCACCAGGCAGGTGGCGATGACGGTCAGGCTGCCCCCCTCCTCGAGCTTCCGGGCTGCGCCGAAGAAACGCTTGGGCGGGTAGAGGGCCACTGGGTCCAGGCCCCCGGACAGGGTCCGCCCGCTGGGTGGAACGCTCAGGTTGTAGGCCCGGGACAGGCGGGTGATGCTGTCCATCAGGATCACCACGTCCTTTCCACACTCCACCAGGCGCTTGGCCCTTTCCAGGCCCAGCTCGGCCACGATGGAGTGGTCCTCCACCGGCTCGTCGAAGGTGGAGCTGATGACCTCGGCCTTCACCGAGCGCTTGACGTCGGTGACCTCCTCCGGGCGCTCGCCGATCAGCAGCACCATCAGGTGGACGTCGTTGTAGTTGCCGGTGATGCCGTTGGCGATCTGTTTCAGGATCGTGGTCTTGCCCGCTTTCGGGGGGGAGACGATGAGCCCGCGCTGGCCCCGGCCGATGGGCGCCAGGAGGTTGATCAGGCGGGGGGCCAGGATGTTCGGCGCCGTTTCCAGGTTGAGCAGCTCCCGGGGGAAGACCGGCGTCAGGCTGTCGAAGTGGGGGCGTTTCTTGGCGATCTCCGGGTCCAGGCCGTTGACCGCCTCCACCCGCAGCAGGCTGTAGTACTTCTCGCTCTCCTTGGGCGGGCGCATTTGCCCGGTGACCATGTCGCCGGTGCGCAGGCCAAAGCGGCGGATCTGGGACTGGGAGACGTAGATGTCGTTGTTAGAGGGCAAGAGTCGCTCGCCGCGCAGGAAACCGATGCCGTCCTCCATGATCTCCAGGACGCCACCGCCGAAGATATTCCCCTGCTGCTCGGTTTGCGCCTGCAGCAGCCGAAAGATCAGCTCCTGCTTCTTCAGCCGGGTGAAGCCCGAGATCTCCAGCTCCTTGGCCATTTCCTGGAGCTCGTCCAGGGTTTTCGATTCCAGTTCTGCGATGTTCAACAAGGGAGTTCTCCGCTCAAGAGATTTACGGGCAAGCGCAAAGACGCCGGGCTCGCCCAGGGCGGCCTTCAACCATGAAGGAAAACGGGGCCGGAACGCTGGCTATGGAGTTTGACCTCAGACATCCTCGGCTGGCCGATGGCGAAACAAGAGGGAGGAAGCGGGCAAAGATATCTGCCTTTGTAGAGAGATGTTGCAGAGAGTGTGTTGGGAGCTCTGCCTATTACGGTGAAAACCTGTAACTATTATAGCACAATTGTCAAGAAGTGCAACTGCTCGGCCAGACTATCCGCTCCTGTTCCTCACTGGCGAAAGACATAGGTCATACGCGCGTGTGGAAAACTGGTCGGGGAACCAGAATGATTGGGCTGATGCATTTGTGTTATAATGAGCATGTCTGGGAATGGATACGTCATCTCTCGGGAGAGAACAATGATCGCCATTAGCACCACCGAGTTGCTCGACCGATCAACACTCGTCCAGCGGCTGCGCGAGCAGATGCCGCAGATACTGAAGCCACATCCAGTTCAGTTAGCTTACCTCTACGGCTCTGCCGCTGCCAACTCAACTACGCCTCTGAGCGATATTGACGTCGCTTTGGTGGCAAGGCAACCCTTGACATTTGCCGAACAGTTGAATCTAGAACTTGAAGTACAAGTCGAACTCTGCCATCGAGCTGGCATACGCCGCGCCGACGTTCGCCTCATTAACCGGTCTCCGCTGCTTCTCCGTGGTCAGGTCGCCTGTCACGGCATCCTGCTCTGTTCTCGAGATGAGGATTTTCGAATTGATTTCGAAACCAAGACGCGGGACGAATACTTTGACTTCAAGCCGCTCGCGGATGCTGAGCGTGATTCCTTCTTTGCCCATATTCGAGCTGGGAGGCAGTATGGTTAATCGCGAGAAAGTGGAAGTACTCATCCGGCAGCAGCAAGAATACCTCAAACATCTTCGGGCTCTGGCTCAGGTGGACAAAGAGCGGTTCGTATCCGATCCGGACAAAACCGGCGCGGCCAAATACTATTGCCTGGTCGCGATCGAGACCTGTATTGACATCTGCAACCACATCATTTCCGCTGAACGTTTCCGCGCACCGCTGGACTATGCCGACGCCTTTACCGTACTGGGAGAGGAGAAGGTCTTTCCCCAGGAATTTACCCGAACTCTAGAGAAAATGGCCGGCTTCCGCAACCGCCTGGTTCATGTCTATGCCCAGATCGACGATCATCTCGTCTACGAGTTTCTTCGCGCGCGACTGGGTGACTTCGACAAGTTCCAAGACTACATCTTGAAATTCGCCCGCTAGTCTGTTCTTTTTTGAATTCTTTCTCATCAACCGCCGCGCCACATTTCGCGAATAACAAATTGCCACCTGCCCGCTGCCTGCTACCTGTCGCTACCTCCCCCTCAGCCCCACCGTACCCCCACAGCTCGCAGCAGGACCAGCGCGTCCAGCCAAAGGGACTGGTGCTTGACGTAGTATAGGTCATACTGGAGGCAAAGCATGGAGTCTTCGATGGAGCCGGCGTAGTCCTGGTGGATCATCGCCCAGCCGGCCATGCCGGGCTTGACCGCGTGGCGCAACCGATGGAACGGGATGACCTTGTCCAACTCGGCTACAAGAAGTGCAACTGCGCCGCCGAGTAAGGTTGTTGAACGAAGCCCGCACGGGGGGACGCGAGAAATTCTCGGCGAATCGTGCCCCACAGTGGGGCCGACCCGTATCCAGCCCTGGGCTGACAAGTTCGGGCGTCCGAAGGGACCCAGTGGGGGAACATCGATCTTCGTCCAATACCCTTGCGCCGAGCCCATTCTTTACTATTGCTAGTTTAAAGAAAGCTATGGTGTTATCAAGTCCACGTTGGGCTGCAAATAAAAGGCATTCTCGGGCAGCAGTTTGCCGTTGAGCTCGGCCAACAAACGCTGGCCGGTGGCAAGGTCATACAACCCCACAGCCACGCGATAGGGACCCGGCGTCAGAGCGGCGTCCAGCACGATTACATGAATGTCCTCCACGATTTCCCCCTTCGTCCATTGTCCCATGGGATACTCGCCGTAAACCGGTTGCCCATCGGCACCAGCGACCCAATTGCCCGCTGGTCCGTACAGATGGACAAAGACCGTATAGTCCCGGCTTGGGGCCTTCTCAGCCTGCCAGAAGAGGCTGACC
>JBFMCB010000239.1:0-3548 GCA_040754915.1 Chloroflexota bacterium
GATCCGCGACTGCAAGGGGCAGGGCTAGCCTGGGCAGGAGGGGCACGAGCACCGGAAGCAGCAGTACCGCGATAAGACCAGTCCGCCACAGCAGGTTCCTCCAAGCAGCCCAGCGACGCGGCACTAGTGTCTCGTCGTAGAATTTCCTAGCCTAATGGGGGTGGTCGTGCTTAGGTTTCTCCATGGCCTTTGCGGGGAGAGAGACCTATGGCAGTTGGACGACCACTGCGGCCGTTGGTGCTTAGCGAGCCGGACCGCGAGCAGCTCGAATCCATGCGGCGTTCACGCAGCCTTTCCCATGGTTTGGTCCGGCGGGCCGAGATCGTGCTGCTGGCGGCTGACGGCTGCCCGAGTACCGACATTGCAGCGGCCCTGCAGATCTCCCGGGCCACCGTCGGCAAGTGGCGGCAGCGCTTCCTGGACCGGGGGATCAGCGGCCTGTATGACGAGGTGCGTCCCGGGGCGCCGCGCTCGGTCAGCGACGAGCAGGTCGCCCAGGTGCTCTTCAAGACCCTCAACAGCAAACCCTCGGAAGAAACCCACTGGTCGGTCCGCACCATGGCCGACCAGACGGGGGTGTCGAAGGACACCGTCCACCGGATCTGGCGGGCCTTCGGTCTCCAACCCCACCGGCAGGAGCACTTCAAGATCTCCTCGGATCTCTTCTTCATCGAGAAGCTGCGCGACATCGTCGGCCTGTACCTCAATCCGCCGGAGCATGCCCTGGTGCTGTGTGTCGACGAGAAGAGCCAGATCCAGGCGCTGGAGCGTTCCCAACCTCTGCTGCCCCTGGGCCTGGGCTATGTCGAAGGGGTGACCCATGACTACCGGCGCCACGGCACCACCACCCTGTTCGCGGCCCTGGACATCCAGAGTGGCCAGGTCCTGACGCAGTGCAAGGCCCGCCACCGCCACCAAGAGTTCCTCCAGTTCCTGCGGCACGTCGAGGCCTCGGTGCCCGCCGACCTGGAGGTCCACCTGGTGGCCGACAACTACGCCACCCACAAGCACCAGAAGGTCAAGCGCTGGCTGTCGCAGCACCCACGCTTCCACCTGCACTTCACCCCGACCTACGCTTCCTGGCTCAACCAGGTCGAGATCTGGTTCAACATCATCACCCAGCGCGCCATCCGGCGCGGCTCCTATCGGATGGTCAAGGAGCTCATCCGTCGCATCGAGCGCTACACCGACCACTGGAACGCCCACGCCACCCCGTTCACCTGGACCGCCACGGCCGACTCCATCCTCGCCAAGATCCAGCGGCTTTGTGAGCGAATCTCTGCGACGCAACACTAGATTGGCTGGACCAGACCGGTGAGGAGGACGAGGACGGGAAGCAAAAGGACAAGAAGCTGAATGAGGCCGACTTCAAGAGCATCGCCGAGAAGATGCTAAACCTGAAGGTGATGGAGAGCTACTACACGGCAATGGCCAGCTACGGTAGCGATCCGGCTTCTTAATAGTCTCGGGTGCGGGACTCGTGCTGAGCGACGGAGCGATCCTCGATCTGCCGCCATTCAGCAATTTCCAGTCGAACGTGATGTGGATCGACGATCACCTCAAGTGGGAACTGCACAAGGCCCTGGGCCACTTCGCGGAAGTCAAGTTCGCGGAACTGTGGGGGGCGCCTGTGCAGCGGGTGAAGGACGTGGAACTAGTAAAGGATCGCGTTCTGGCTGGCCAGGGCAACTTGAGGGAGTACACTCTGGGGTCATATATACCCACGCTGCTGTGGGGCATCATCGTGGATGGGTGGATCCGAGGGACGCGGCCCGATGGGCGAGGCGGACAAGCGGCGGGCGGCTCAACTGCATTTGTTGCGGCGCTCGAGATGGCGCTGCGGCGTGGGACCTTTGGCAGGCCTGAGCGTAGCCGCTTGCGCGACGAACTGACACGCGCCGCGATTGACCGTATCAATGCCCTGATCTGTGAGTGGCGCAAGCTCAAAACCAGGAGTGGAAGGTCCTTTGCAGCGCTCTGGGTGGGTAGCGATGGGAAAGGGATCAGGCGCGTGTTGGGGAGGCGGCTGGCCCCCAAGGGCGAGGAGTGGCTGGGGTGGGGGCTGCTACTAATCCGGTCATAAAATACTGGGCAAGTGGTGGAGCTTTGTGTATCTTTGGTCCATGGCCAAGAGCGATGCCCGTTCCCTGCCGATGGCGGCCCAGGAAGACCTGCGTCGGCGCGTGGTGCGGGCGATCACCGAAGAGGGGCAGTCGCAGTTGGCCGCTACGCGTTTGTTCGGCGTCTCCCGCCAGGCGATCACCGGCTGGATGCGGCGCTTCCGGCGGCAGGGCGAGGCGGGGTTGGCCAGCGGCCGGCGGGGCCGACCGCCGGAGCCGCGCCTGACCGCGGCCCAGGCCCGGCAGGTGCAGCGCTGGATTCGCGATCGGTGTCCCGATCAGCTGAAGCTGCCCTTTGCCCTGTGGACCCGAGAGGCCGTACGGCAGTTGCTGGTGCAGCGCATCGGAGTAAAGGTGTCGCTGTCGACCGTCGGGCGCTACCTGCGCGGCTGGGGGATGACGCCTCAGAAGCCCTTGCGGCATGCCTACGAGCGGGATCCGGCGGCGGTCGAGCACTGGCTGCGGGTGGAGTATCCCCGCCTGCGACGGCAGGCCAGGAAGGAAGGAGCCACCCTCTGGTGGGAAGACGAGATGGGGATGCGCAGTGACCATCAGACGGGGCGCAGCTACAGCCCTCGCGGCCGGACCCCGGTGCTGCCCGGGACGGGCCAGCGGTTCGGCTGCAACATGATCTCGGCGATCACCAATCGCGGCCACCTATGCTTCCGGCTGTTCACCGGCAACCTCAACGCGGCGCTCTTCATCGACTTCCTGGGGCGGCTCCGGCGGCAATCCGGCAGGAAGGTATTCCTCGTGGTGGACGGGCATCCGGCGCACCGCGCCCGCCAGACCCAGGAATGGCTGGCGCGCCACCGCGACCAGATCCGGCTCTTCTTCCTGCCGGCCTACAGCCCGGACCTGAATCCAGACGAGATGCTCAACCAGGATGTGAAGTCCAACGCGGTTGGGCGCCGACGGCCGCACAACTTGGCCGAGATGGTCGCCACCGTGATGTCCTATGTGCGCTCCCGACAACGCCGGCGAGATCTGGTGCGGCGCTACTTCCAGGAACCTCACGTCGCTTACGCCGCCACCTGATGTGCCCAGTATTTGCCGCTCGGCGTAATATGAGTACCGGCCAAAACCGCGATTGACGCCTGAGCCGACGCCGGAATCCCGGGGTCTCCGGGCCTGCCCCGAGCGCCGTCGCATCCCAGCGCAATTCGAGCCAAACACCTCGGCCATTTGCCGGCAGTGCTGGGATACGTAGATAGCTCCTGGCAACCCAGCGCCCATGGCACCTACCCGAGTTCCGGCAGCCGAATCAACAGGTTCCCACTGGCGCTCCAAGACAGGCTGAACCTTCAGAGACACCCCTCGAGCTCGTGGGCCATGGCGGACATGGTTACGAGCCTGCACCGCTCCTCCAAGGCTCCGAGCACTCTCCGGTAGAGGTCTAGCCTCTGCCGCAAGGGTACGGCCACTCCA
>JBFMCB010000240.1:0-3447 GCA_040754915.1 Chloroflexota bacterium
GAGGGCCGCAGCCGGCGCAGGCCGCGACCAGCGCCAGCGCGAGCAGCCGGACTCCGATAACCGCCGCTTTCATCCCGGTTTCATCTAACTCCGCCTCAAACCTGCGCGGGTATTCTAGTCGATACCGCGATTCAGGGCAAGGGGAGAAGGGTCGCAGCGGCCGTTGGCGGAGGGCTGGGGAAACTATAGGGTCTTCGTTAAGCAGTTCTGAGGGTGCCATTACCGCTGCATCGCAGGCTCTCAACGTTGGATAATCTGAAGTCCATGTACGATCGCTCTTTCGACATGCTATGTCCACGAATCTCTGTCAGACAGGGGGATTAGCACAGCTTGATCTTGCGGCGGGTTGCATTTCATTAGATACGATCGCAGTGTCGCATGCTCCCTGTTTGTGAGTTTGTTCCTGTAGGTTATACGAATCACGATGCTGACTTCGTCATTCATCTGTACGTTCAGTTGCCCATTGGTGCCAGGCGCTTCCTCAAACACGCATCTTGTTTTGCCACCTGGGAAATGAATAGCCGGTACTCGCTCCTCTAGCGACAACTCGTGGCTGCAGTCGCTGCCCACCTTAGACGCGATGCACACCACCGATACTCCATCCGCTGGAAGAGGCCCCGTATTGCAGATATCGAAGACGATTCTCGAAATTGATGCAGGATACAACGAGTAGCGAACAGGTTCCCTGTGATTCACCAGCAACATTGAGCCAGGTGTAAGGCTGGTTTACCAAGAACATTGAGCCACTTCACCAGGAACATTGAGCCACTCGGGGGAGTAATGGACTACCATTGCTGCAAACCTGTAAAGAGGAGCGGCAGTGGCATTCAAGGAGGTTTCCCGAGTGGAAGTAACAGAGATGGTGCGGCGGTGGCAGGCAGGGGAAGGCGTCCGCGCTCTGGCAAGGGCGACCGGCCTGTCCCGCAACACCGTAGCGAGGTACCTGCGGGCCGCGGAGAGGTGCGGCCTTGTGCGCGATGGACCGTCCCTGACCGAGGAGCAGGTACTGGCACTGGTGCGGCTGAATGTGGCCGGACCCCGGAAAGTGGCACGTCCGACCGAGGAGGCGTTGCAGCCCTGGGCTGAGCGAATCTGCGACTGGCTGCAGAAGGACCGGCTCACGCTCACTCGAATCCACGAACTCCTCGGCCAAGGGGACTGCGCCGTCTCCTACATGTCCCTCTACCGCTATGTGAACCATCAGGGGTGGCTGCCCGGGAGCCGGGGCACGGTGCGGATGGCGGATACCAGGCCTGGAGAGATGGCCGAGATGGACTTCGGCCGCCTCGGGCTCATTCTGGACCCGGAGAGTGGCCGGCGCAGGGTGGTGTGGGCGCTGGTGATCGTCCTCGGCTACTCCCGTCACAGCTTCGTCTGGCCCCTGATGCGCCAGCGACTGGGGGACGTCATCGAGGGTCTGGAGGCGGCCTGGGCCTTCTTCGGTGGCATACCCCGTTACCTGGTGCTGGACAACTTCCCGGCGGCGGTGGCCGGTCCCGACGCCCTCAATCCCCGGCTCACCCGTGGCTTCATCGAGTACAGCCAGCATCGGGGCTTCATCGCTGACCCGGCACGGGTACGGCGCCCGCGGGACAAGCCGAAAGTGGAACGGCACATCGACTACGTGCGAGAGCGCCTGTTCAAGGGCGGGCAGTTCCGCGACCTTGCCGACCTCCGGGCTCAGGCCGTCAGGTGGTGCCGTGAGGTGGCCGGGTCCCGCGTCCATGGAACGACGCGGAAGCTGCCGCTGGTGGTATTCAACCAGGAGGAGAGGTCGGCCCTGCTGCCGTGGGACGGAGAGCCTTACGATGTGCCGGACTGGCATGAGGCCACCGTGCATCCCGACCATCACATCGCCTATCGCTATGCGCTGTACTCGGCACCGAACAGCACCTGCCCGCCGGGGACCAGGCTGGAGGTGCGCGGCGACAGCAAGCTGGTGCGGCTTTACAAGCGGGGGATGGTGGTCAAGGTGCATCCCCGCCAGCCGCGGGGCGGCCGCTCCACCGATCCCGAGGACTATCCTGCGGAGCTTTCCGGCTACACCCTGCGCTGTCCGGACCGCCTCCGCCGCAAGGCTGCGGCATTGGGGGAATCGGTCGGCGCCTTTGCCGACAGGCTCCTCGGCGGCCCGCTGCCGTGGGCCAGGGTGCGCCAGGCGCAGAAGCTGCTTCGACTCGGCGAGCGCTACACCCCGCCCCGGCTCGACGCTGCCTGCCACAAGGCCCTGTCGGTGGACCTCATCGACGTGCGCCGTCTGGAGCGCATCCTCATCGAAGCCCTGGAGGCCGAGAGCGAGCCTGTGGAGAGACCGAGGCCCCTGCTGCCAGGGCGCTTCGCCCGGCCGGGGAGCGTCTTCGCCTTCTCCGATGGCACCCGCGTCGCAGGGCTCGTCCCACTATCGACTAGGAAAGGACTATGACTCGATGAGCACGACCGCTGAACTCAAACCGCTGCTCAAGCGCCTCAAACTGGGGCAGATGCTGAATACCCTGCCCGAGCGGCTCGCCCTGGCGCGGCGTGACCAGCTCGATTACGCTGCCTTCCTCCAGATCCTGCTCGCCGACGAGGTCAGCCGCCGCGACCAGCTCCACCTCGAGGTCCAGCTGCAGAAGGCAGGATTCGAGGATATCTGCCGCCTGGAAGACTTCGACTGGACGGCGGGGATAAAGCTGGACCGCAGGCTCCTCGATGCCGCCTTCTCACTCGACTTCCTCTCCCGCCGTGAGCACGTCCTCTTCGTCGGTCCCGTCGGCGTGGGCAAGTCTTTCCTCGCCCAGGCCCTGGGCTACGCCGCAGTGCGCTCCGGCCACAGCGCCCGCTTCATCCGCGCCGATGACTTCTTCCGAATAATGGCCCAGGCCAGAGTGGACCACTCCCTCGACAAGGCCTTCCGCTCTCTCCTCGCTCCCGACCTCCTCATCCTCGATGACTTCGGCTTGCAGCGCATGACCGCCCAGCAATCGACCGATATGTACGAGCTCGTCATCGCCCGGCACCGCCGGTCAAGCCTGGTCATCACCAGCAACCGGGGAGTCGACGAGTGGCTGAGCCTCTTCGATGATCCCATCCTGGGCAACAGTGCCCTCGACCGGTTGGCCAACGCAGCCTACCAGATCGCCATCGACGGCACCAGCTACCGGGAACGGCTCTCACCGCACAGAAGGAGGGATTGACGCCAATGACATGACAATGGTACAACTTCGGTACCCGGCACCGGGTGGCTCAAAGACCGTGGTGAAGGGTGGCTCATAGATCCTGGTGAATGACACTATCGGGAGTACGTATTCCCTCGATCATCTCTACTGTAGTGGTCTTGCTGTTAGCGGACACCCAAAACCCGCCAGGGAGGGACAGGTTAAAATCCGCCAGTTAAGGTAGGGAGAATCCGGCATACTCCATCAAGAAACGATGGAGGTGCCAATGGGGAACTACCTTAAGATGGCA
>JBFMCB010000241.1:0-3357 GCA_040754915.1 Chloroflexota bacterium
ACCAGCTCCCGGGCCGCCCTGGTTGCCGCCTCGAAGTGCCGGGCCTTCTCGATAGCCAGGGCCATCTGGTTGGCGATCAAACTCAGGAAATGGGCCTCCTCCGGGCTGAAAAGGCGCTCCTTTTGCGTGTCCACGATCAAGGCCCCTATCGCCTTCTCGCCGACCATCACCGGCACACCCAGGGCCGAGACCACGTTGCACTCCTGCATGGCAGCGGGGACCTGGAAACGCCCATCGCTGGCCACATCTTCAACGATCACCGGCGTCTTTTGCCGCACGATGCAGCCGGGGAAGCGGTCATCGGTGTTGGGTACCTGAAGGCGGCCGATGAGGTGCTCCCGGCCGCGGGAGAAGCCCAAGGTCAGGGTCTTCTCGTCTTCATCCAGGAGCATGAGGTCGCTGCAATCGGCGTGCAGGGCCTCGGCAGCAGTGGCCACGGCCCGCCGCATGGTCTCCTGGGGCTCCAGGATGCCCAGGAACTCCTGAGAGAGGCGCAGCAGGGCCGCTTGCTCCTCTACACGCTCAGTCTTCACCTGCTCGTAGAGTTGCGCATTCTGGATAGCCAACGCGGCCTGGTTGGCAATAGTCACGGCCACTCGCTCGTCAGCCTCGGTGAAGGGCCTCCCGCCGGGCACCCGGGTGAACAAGATATCGGCCACGCACCTCCCGCCGATGATAATGGGCACGCCCAGGAAAGAGCCGATTTCGGGGTGCCCCTCGGGCAGGGGGACAGAGCGAGGGTGCTGGGTGTGGTCGTCCAGGCGCAGGGGCTTCTGGGTGCGGAAGATCTCGCCGTTGAGCCCTTTGAGGGAGGGCCTGATCTTGACCGTGCAGGTGGCCGGGTCGAAGCCGCAGTAGAAGACTTTGGTGAAATGATTTTCGATTTCGGATCGCCCGGGTTCCAAATCGGCAATCGTGGCGGCGTGTCCCTCGCCAAAATGCATCTCGCAGTAATCGGCCCCGATGAGGTTTCGGGCCTGGTCAATGACCGTCTGCAGGAGGACGTCCAGGTCCAGGGAAGAGTTGATGGCCTCGCCGATCTGGCGCAGCCCCTCGGCCCTCTGGGCCTCCTGGCGCAGCGCCTCCGCGGCCCGCTTGCGCTCGCTGATGTCGCGGACAAAGCTCAGCACCACCCGCTGGCCCCGATGCTCCACTAGGGTGACACTGGCCTCCACTGGCATCACCGAGCTATCCTTGCGCCGGTGGGCGCTTTCGAAGATCAGCGAACCCTTTTCCTCCAACAGCCGCCGGTTAGACTCGAACCGGGCTGCCGCCTCCGGGGTGTCTACGTCCTGCACCGACATCCTCAAGAGTTCCTCCCGGCTGTAGCCCAGGCGACGAGCGGCGTTCTCGTTCACGGCCAGGAAGCGACCATTCAGGTCGTGGATGAAGATAGAATCGCTGGCGCTCTCAAAAAGGTGCTGGTATTCCGCCTGGAGGCTGCTATACAGCTCCTCGAGCTTACTGGCCATCTGGTTGAAATCGTTGGCCAGGTCAGCAATCTCCAGGCTACCCCTGGTCTGCACCCGTCGGTCGAACCTTCCTCCGGCGATCTCCTTGGCTCCCTGGCGTAGGGCCTCCAGGGGGGTGGCGATGCGCCGGGAGAGATAATAGCCCGTGCCCACGGCCAGGAGCAGGGAGAGGGCCAGGACGCCGCCAAAGATCCAGATAAGTCGCTTCACCGAGGCCTGGATCACGCTGATGGGCACGGCCTCGCCCAGGACCAGAAAGGCACCTCTCTGCCGGTCAACCTGGACCGGCGTGTAGAAGATCTCCCATTCGCCCACATAGGCCTCACCGACCTGGCCGGAGAGGATCTGCCCGGCAGCCTGGGGGAAATCGGCCCACAAGGAGTGTCCCGTGTTCAGGTCTTCCGGGCCGCCCCATTCTTTTTCCGGGGCGGCGCTGTGGTGAACGTAGTAGCCGCGCTGATCGGCCAGGAAGAAAAAGGTGCCCTCCTCCCGAGGCGGGGCGCCTGGCCGGTGGAGGAGGTCCTGGCCCAGGACGTTGACGATGACCAGTCCCCGGCGCTCTCCCTGGCGGTCGAAGATAGGGGTGGCCAGGCGGATGGTGGGCTGGTAGGGGATGACGATTCTCCCCCATTCCTGATTCAGGTCCAGGGGGGAGACGTAAACCTGGCCGGGCGCCAGTTTCATCGTCTCCTGGAAGTACGGGCGGTCGGCCTTATTCTGGAGTTCCGCCGGGGGGATGGGCCGAGCCCGCTGGCCATCCCAGTCCACTCGCACCAGTTCGTTGCCGTTTTCGTCCAGGAAGCGGATCTGCAGGTAGCGCTGGTAGGCCGTTTCCATGGCCCCGAAGATGTGCTGCAACTCCTTGACCCAGTCGTCGTAGCTGGCGTCGCCCTCCCGGTCGTAGCCACCACCCGCCCGGGCGCGAACGATCCCCTGGATAGGAGGGACGTTGGCCGCCACGGACAGGTCTCCCTGAATCTCGTCCAGCACCACCTCTATTTCCCTGGTCACGACTTGATTGCGGGCTGAGTACTCGCTGTCCACGTGCTCGTGGAGATGGAGTTGATACTGGTAGAGGCCGTAGCCGCCAGCCAACCCCAACCCCAGGAAAGCCACCAGGGCGAAGGAGGCGATGAGCTGGCTGCGCATCTTTAGACCTGCGATTTTCGATTTTAGAATTGCGATTTTGGATTTGCGGAAATCTAACATCGTAGTCCCCTGGCTGTTTTGTGAGCGGTGTAGCGGCGAATTTTGTATTCGCCCTTTTGGTGGGACAAGTTGGCAACTTGTCCTACAGGATCGCCTCTACAACGCCCTACCTCTGTAGAAGATTCAGGGTGTCCAAAATGACCTTGGGCGACACCGGCTTGCTCAACGCCACCAGAGGGCCTTGCTGGATAGCCTGCTGCATCAGGCCATCGTCCGGGTAGGCGGTGACGATGATCACGGCGGTCTGAGGGTCTATGTCCTTGATGGCCTTGAAGACCTCCACACCGTTCATTCCTGGCAGTATAAGGTCCAGGAAGACCAGGTCAAAGCCGTCCTTCCTGATCTCCTCCAGAGCCCGGGGGCCACTGGGGACCGTGACCACTCGGTGGCCATGGCTGGCGAGGACGTCGGCGAAGAGCTCGCAGGTGAGGGGGTCATCGTCCACCACCAGAATGCGACGCTGGGGAGGACGCGCCTCCTCGGTCAGCCATTGGTCGATGATCTCTCGCTTGAAGCGCCAGGAGCCGCCGATCTTTACGCCAGGAATCTCGCCTTTCTGGGCCAGGCGGTAGACGGTCTGCTGGTTCATCTTCATATAGGCTGCCAACTCCTTAATGGTCAGCATAGTCTCCACAGGTAATCGCCCCCTTCAGGATTAGAAAATATCATTGATTTC
>JBFMCB010000242.1:0-3349 GCA_040754915.1 Chloroflexota bacterium
TGAGAGATCCAGGCGATAGCCGTGGCGTTCCTCGATAAGCTGGAGGCACTCCTGGATTTGAGAGAGGGCCCCCAGGGCCAGGAAGTCGATCTTGACGAAGGCGAGATCGTCAATGCTGTCTTTGTCCCACTGGCAGATGTAGCGCCCCTCTATGGCCCCCTTCTGCACTGGTACCAGGTCGATGAGGGGGCGGGAGCTAACGATCATTCCACCCGGATGCTGGGCCAGGTACTTAGGGAAGCCATCCAGCTCTTTGGCCAGGGCGATCAGGTCCCTCCAGCCGGGGGCATCGACCTTGTCTTTGAACTCCGGTAGACTCCTCATCTCCTCCCCCAGGTCACCGGCGCTACGGTGCTCTACCTTCTTGGCCAGTCGGTCGACCTCGTCCGAGGGCAGCCCCAGGGCCTTGCCCAGGTCCCGCACCGCACCCTTGATCTGGTAGGTGTCAATCATCCCGGTGAGGGCGGCGCGTTGCCATCCCCATTTCTCGTGGACTTTCACGATCAGGCCCTCCCTGATGTTCCGGGGGAAGTCCAGGTCTACGTCCGGCACAGTGGAGAGGTCCTCGTGGAGGAAGCGCTCCAGACTCAGGTTGTACTTTAGAGGGTCGATGTGCGAGAGGCCGATGAGATAGCCGATAAGGAGAGCCACAGAGGAGCCCCGGCTGCGCCCCGGCGGGTTCTCTTCCAGAGGCCGATCGGGCGAAGCCAGTCCTAGCTCTCCTGCCACCTCCTGCGCCAGCTTCAGGATATCGTGGTAGATGAGGAAGAAGCCCGAGAGCTTGTGCTTTCTTACCAGGCGCAGCTCCTCTTCCAAGCGCTCCCTCACCCCGGGCGTGATGGCATGGTAGCGTCGAGCCGCCGCCTCATAGCACAGCCTCTCCAGGTAGGCGTCTGCGGTGTAGCCGTCTGGGACGGGATAGTCCGGGAAACGGTAGTCCAGGCCCCCGGTCAGGTCGAAGTTGCAGCGCTCGGCGATTCTCAGAGTATTGGCCACGGCCCCCGGGTAGTCGGCGAAGAGGTCAGCCATCTCTTGGGCTGACTTGAGGTGAAACTCAGAGTTGGGCCTACGCTCACGGTGGGTCTCGTCGAGGCTTTGGCAATGCCGGATAGCTACCAGAGCGTCCCCAAGCCGGTGGCGCTCCCGGACGTGATAGTGGACGTTGTTGGTTGCCACCATCTGAATGCCCAGTTCTTGGGAGAGGGCAACGAGTCTCCGGTTCCGCTCCTTGTCCCCGTAGCAGAGGTTGTTTTGGATCTCCAGGTAGAGGCTCTTATTCCCAAACCACTCCAGGTACTGTCGGGCCAGAGCTATGGCCTCCTCCCAACGCGACGCGGTAAGCAAAGACGCGATCTGACCCTTGGGGCACCCGGAGAGGCAGACAAGGCCCTCGGTATGCTCGGCCAAGACGTCTTGCGCCAGGGTCGGCTCCCCTCGAGAGTTGTATACGTGGGCAGAGGAGATAAGGCGGCAGAGGTTAGAGTAGCCCTGGTGGTTTTCGGCTAGTAGAGTCAGGTGATAGCTGCCCTTGATGGTGAGTTCGGCGCCGATAATTGGCCGAATGTCCCAGGTTTTGGCCACCTGGCTGAAGCGAAGGGCACCGCAGAGGTTATCGTGGTCGGTGATGGCGAGGGCTGGGTAGCCCAGCTCCCTGGCACGCAGCGCTAGCTCATCGATAGAAGAAGCACCATCGTGAAAAGAAAAGTAGCTATGGCAGTGAAGCTCGGCGTACGTAGTCATGTACAATCCTGCCTAGTACCTCAGCCGTGGTCCTGGCGAAACCATTTGCCCTTTATCAGGTCCTGGAATATGATCCATCGGTACGAATCCCCTAGTAGCACTGAGAAATATGCCCGCGATACCGGCTCCCGCCGCCACCATTCATCGTCGATTCGCCAGAGATCCAACACCTGAGCGGCCAGCCAGCGGCGGCCCATTCGCACCGCCATCGGCCAGTGCCTCCCATCGGCCTTGACCTCTATAAGCCGTGGCTGGCCTATGGGCAGTACGGCACCAAGACCCGCCTTCTCTCGGGGATCCTCGACCATGGCTCCACCTCCCGCACCCTATAGACCGGCACTCTGCCGGAGAAACGGGCTTGTAGCTCACGCATAGCCTCGTTTAGATCATCCCGCTGGCGAACATCGCTTAGGAGGCTGGTTTGCCGACCGGCCTCACCCCCGATTCCCGAAAGGGTGAGTGAAATGGCCTCCACGGGCCCCGGCAGGCGAAGGTCGGCCAGCAGGTTCTTGAAAACGAAATAGGCTCGCTCTTTCCCCGCCACCGGCTCCTTGAAGGCGACCCGTCTTGCAAAGGAAGATGCCCGGTAGATCTCGACCTCCAGGAGAGCCATCCTGGCGCAACGTCCTCGCAGCTCTGCCCGGCCAAAGGCTCTCCCCAGTAGACTCTCCAATGCCATCAGCAGGGCCTCGGTGGTGATCACCGGCGCCGAGAAGTTCATCGACTCCCTGACCACTATCTGGGGTTGGCGTGGCATTAAAGGACGCCGGTCGATGCCGTTGGCCAACTCCCAGGCCAGCTTACCTTGCCGGCCGAACTGCGCCTGCAGCGCACTCAAAGGTAAACCTGCCACGTCACGGAGGGCATGAAGGCCAAAGCTATGAAGACGCTCAATGACTTTCCCGACCATGGGTAGAACGTCCACCGGAAAGGGAGCGAGATAGCTTGGCACATCTTCAGGAACCCGTGACCACTTACCCGGGGCCGAAGTAGTGGCGGCGATGTAGGCCGAGAACTTGGACGGCGCCATCCCGCTCCGCGCACCCCAGTGAGGCGCCACTGCTGCCAGCAGCACACGGGCCATATTGTCCTCTCCCCCATAGAGGTGTGCCATCCCTTCAACGTCCACATAGGCGCATCCCAGGCCGCCGTCCTCGACAAAGGGACTGGAGCTCTCCAAACCATCCAGGATGTGGTTCCAGGCTTCCTGATAGCGTGGTGGGTCCGAAGGGATGGTCGTCGCCTCCGGGCACCGGGAAATAGCCTGCGAAAGCGACATGCCAGGGATAATCCCGTTAGCATCCTCCGAGGCGTCGGCCACAGTCCGGCCCTGGCTGCCAGACTTGATCACTATAACCGGCCTTCGCTCGAGCCCCGGCTCTCTTTGCTGCTCCACTCGGACCACGAAGTGCGGGATAAAAAGACACGCGATGTCCATGCCGCCACCATTGAACTACCTTTCTCTTTGCTTCGACCATGAAAGGAAAGCACTTATATTATATAGAACATGCGTTCTTTTGTCAAGAGGTTAATGGCACTAGGCATCTTCATAGGGTGAATTAACAAAGAGGCAAGATTCTTATACCAATTGCCTAGAGACCGTGTTAGG
>JBFMCB010000243.1:0-3348 GCA_040754915.1 Chloroflexota bacterium
CGGCTCGCCATTGGATTTTCGGCGATGATGCCGCGGATGAGGGCGATATCCTCCCCGGTGATCAGACGCCCTCGATACCTCCATGCCTGTTCCATGGGGTCTATTTACCCCATGGCCGGCAAGAACGTACGTACTTTTTTGGCCCCGGAGTGGCCGAGGACCAGACCTTCGGTTACCCCAGGTGAACGGTTACGCGCCGGGTACGAAGCGGCCCTCTCCCAGGTCCCGGATGTCGAGGCCGACGAAAGGGATCGTCTGTAATCTTTCTTCTTCCCGGTTGACGAGCTGCTGGCCGTCATCGAGCAGGTGCCACCCCTTGCCGGGGGCATCGAGGCCTCGACACCCCCGTGAAGCCTTGGCGAGCGGGGGCAGGCTTCGGGAAACGCCGGCGGCCGGTGGCGCGAGGCATCCGGCACTCATGTCATGCCGTAGAATGCGGTTGACTTTCCAGGTTGAGCCCCATGGTGCATGCCTGCTCATGTTGTCAAGATTGCAATTTTCAAGCACAAGGTTTGGTCCATGGGTTGAAGACCTTGAGATTGCTGATCCGATCAAAGTCGGCAACGTTTCTCGTCACAACGGTCATGCCGTGGACAATGGCGGTTGCAGCGATAATGGCGTCACGGTCAGAGCGCGGGTCTGGAATGTGGAGTCTGGCGCAGCATTGCGCTACAGCCGTGTCAACGGGCAGCACCCTGCCGGCAAACGCCGGCAGCACATGGCCATCCATCCAGGTGCGAAGGAGAGCACCTTGCGCCGGATCACGACGTTCAACGAGAAGCACGCCTCGTTCCAGCTCCAAAATGGTAATGGCGGAAAGAAACAGGCTCCCTGGCAAAACACTTGATGCCCAGGATGTCAGGTTCTTGTCCGCCTTCCCAGCCCTTGCCTTGCGCAATTCGGACACAACATTAGTGTCAAGAAGGAACATCAGGAGAAGTCCGCCGGTTGGTAAAGAGTTGTCGCCGGGGGCGGATTGAATGCAACATCTTCAACGCCAGGCAACGCCAGCATGTCGATGATGTTCACTGACTCACCCGTCAGTTTCTGATATTCCTCGATAGACAGCAATACATGGGCTGGACGGCCACGGTCCGTAATAATGACTGGACCATCGAGAGCCGCTCTCTTGGCGCGGCTGATATCCTGATTGAAGGCACGGCTCGTTACTATCATCGTAGTCATTGTTGAGAACCTCCTTTATGTAGAAACATTACTACATGCTTGGGGCATTTGGCAACCCGGGAAGATGCGAAGCAGGGGACGTCGTTGCCGAGCGCTCCCCTTGCAGGCGGAGGAGGCCCTGCATCGGAAGCTGGTGGCCGCGGTCGGCAGACCGTTGGCACACCGTCGCTGACCATAATCGAAGGAGGCGCCGGTTCTGGCCGACCCCATGCCCAGATTTCCGCTTCCCCCCTTGCTACACGCCCTGCGGCCGCCGTTCCCGACTCGATCAACAGCAACGATGAGCGGTCTTCAGTGCCTGCTCGGCATCCGCCAGGGTGATCATGAGGGTCATCGGCGCCACAGGCGATTCCACGAAGCCGTGGTGGAGATAGAAACGCCTGGCGCCTTCGGAGAGCGCGTGGACGAGAATGGCCCGGATGCCGGCGATCGCGGCGGCCTGGAGCGTCCGCAAAATCGCATCCCGCAACAGTCCTCGGCCCAACCCCCTCCCCTGGTAGGCTCGATCCACGGCGAGGCGTCCGATCAGCATCACCGGTATCGGTTCTGGCATGTTGCGCCGGATTCGTCCAGAAGCCGTGGCTTGCGCCACGGCGCCGTTCGCCAGCGCGTAATAGCCGACAACCCGGCCTCCAGCAACGGCCACGTATGTCCGCGAGGAGTGTGCCCTTTCATTGTCCAGTGCGCGTTGCCGCAGCCAATCGTCGAGGGCGGGTACCCCTGACGCAAACGAGGCCACATCATGGGCCGGGGTCAGGTGTTCTGGCGCTCCGACCACCTCCACGCCGAGAGTCACTCCCAGGGCGCCTTGGTGGCCAGGAGGTGGCGCAGCCGAGGATTGTCGCCGGGCGGCGCATCGAGGGCTGCAGCGAAATCCTGGTATGTCTGCTCGTCGAGCAGGAAGAAACGCCGGTTCAGGAGCACAGCATCCGCCTCCCGGCAGGCCGCCTCCAACATGAAATCGGACCGGTTTTTGCCAAGCGTCTCGGCCGCCCGGTCGATGAGCTCGCGCTGTCTCTGACTGGCTCGCAGGTTGATTGATGCATCCCGGGGCTCAGGCCTCTTGGATGTCGCGGAGATTGGCATAGGGAAGGCTCCTCCACCTCTTTTAGCACAGGGTTCCATCTCTCGCTGGGCTGGGCTACTCCAGTGCAATGGTCGTCCTGTGGTCCGCTTTATGGTGGGTGTGGACGCATGGGCGGGCCTGCATGCAAGCGGATGTCTACACAACCACCATACAAATACCGAAATCAGTCTTCAACCCCCCAATTCAGCAGGGAACGTTTCTCCCCGGTCGACGGGCTGCGGGCCGTCATCGAGCAGGTGCCACCGCTGCCGGGGGCATCGACGTCTCGACACCCCCGTGCAGCCTTGGCGAGCGGAGACAGGCTGCGGGAGGCGTCGGTGGCCGGTGTCGTCAGGCAATCTGGCCCCCATGTCTTGTGGAGATTCTGTACGGCCCTGTACAGTAGAAGGAATACCATCCTTGCCGGAGGCGGAGGTGCAAGCACTGGTGAGTCGAGATGGGCAGCCCGTTGTTCCCTATGCTATCCAGACCCAGGAGGATACGACGTGCCCAGACTGATCGTTCAGCGGAAGAGGTCCCTGGTCGGTGCTCTGCGGACCTTCCAGGTGACAGTGGACGGCCGGGATGTTGCCACGGTGAAGAGCGGCCAGCAGGTGGCGCTCGATCTGGCGGTGGGCGCCCACGAGCTGTCGGTGCAGGTGGACTGGGTCCGCTCCAACCGAGTGCCCTTCGCCCTGCAGGAGGGCGAAGAGAGATTCTTCCTCTGCGGCCCCGGCCTGTTTGCCCCCAGGGTAGAGTCCACCCATGGCGCGGCGGTCGAGGCCATCAGGGCCTCCGGCGGCCTTGACCTCACCCTGCAGCTCAACTGGCAGACCCTGGTGGTGTGCCTACTGCTGCTGGCCACCTTGGCCATTGCCGGGGCCAGGGGGTACGCCTACCTGCAGCTGACCAGGATCCATACCGTAGACCACCTGGCCTTTGACGGCGAGCGGGTCTGCGTCCACCACGGCGGTGTGCTCCACGTGCTCACCCCGGGCGGCTGGCTGCGGGACAGCATCCCCCTGGCGGAACTGGGCCTCGTTGGCCCGCCAGCCGACCTGGAATTCGCCGGCAACGGCCGGCTGCTGGTGGGCGAC
>JBFMCB010000244.1:0-3321 GCA_040754915.1 Chloroflexota bacterium
CTGGTGGAATAACGACCTGGTCCACTCGCTTGCCCTTCCACTAAAGGGATTCACTGTCCATCTTTGAAGTGAAAAAGTGTCTACTTTTCAGCTGCTCCTAACAGCATTTCGTTCAGGCTGTTGACTCTAGCCGTCGTTCTTGTCTTAAGAGCCGAATGCTGCTATAATTTGGAAAGATAGCTTGGGAGAGAGGGAAATGCCATCGTTAGGCCTGCCAGAGCTACTATTAGTCCTGCTGATCGTGGTCATTATTTTCGGGGTGGGCCGGTTGCCGGAGATCGGCGGCGCCTTGGGGAAAAGCATCAGGGAGTTCCGCCGGGCGACTAGGGAAGAAGAGGGCCCAGGAAAAGAAGACACGCAAAAGGGCGCCAAGGAAGAATAGCGGTGACCGCCCTGGTTTTGGCGGGCGGCCGCAGCCGACGCCTGGGAACCGACAAAGCCTCCCTGGAATGGGGTGGACGGACGCTCTTGGCGGCCACGGTGGAGAAGATGGCGGCCATCAGCGACGACGTGATCATCGTGGGCAATATCGCTCAAGCCCACACCTATCCTGGGACCAAGTTGGTGAGGGATGTCTACCCTGGAAAAGGCTCTTTGGGTGGGATATATTCCGGGTTGTTGGCGGCCAGGGATTTTCACAGTTTCGTGGTGGCTTGCGACATGCCGTTCCTCAATCCGGGATTGCTATCATACATGGCCGGTTTGGCTCCCGGCTATGATGTGGTGATCCCCAGGCTTGGGGGGCACGTGGAGCCTCTCCACGCCATTTACTCCAAGAATTGCCTGGGGCCTATGCTAGGGCTCTTGCAGAGCGGAGATTTCAAGATAATTAACTTCTTTGGCCAGGTGCGCGTTCGGCACGTGGAGAAAGGGGAGATACAAGACTTCGATCCGGGTGGGTTGTCTTTCTTTAACATCAACACCAGAGCCGATCTGGAACGGGCTAAGGCATTGTCGGGATGATCCAGGTCGAAGACTTCCATGGCGTGCGTGCGTTCCGGATGGCCAGGGATATCCTGGGACGAGGCCTGTATCGGACGGCGGCCTATTGGGTGGACGGGCTGCTCATAGATACGGGAGCCCGCAGTGTGAGCCGGGAGTTTCGGGAGGCAACGGAGGGCCTGCCCATCGCAGGCGTCGTGAACACGCACTGGCACGAGGACCATTGCGGCAACAATGGCCTCTTGCAACGGCTGCGTGGGGTGAAAATTCAGGCCCACCCGCTGGCGCTGCCCTACCTGGCGCAACCCAGGCTCATGGAGCTGCAACCGTATCGGCGGTTCGTCTGGGGCTATCCTCTGCCATCCCGGGCGGAGGCCGTGGGGCCGGCCATAGCGACACGCAGCCATTGTTTTCAGGTCATAAGCACGCCGGGACATTCGCCGGATCACGTGAGCCTTTACGAGCCGGAGCGCGGCTGGCTTTTTTCCGGCGATGCCTACACCGGAGGGCTAAGCCCGGTCTTCTGCCGGGACTTCAATGTCTACCAGATCATCGCCTCGCTCAAAACCCTGGCTGGATTGAGGGCGCGCTTTCTTTTCACCGGAAGCGGCCACGTGGTGGAAGGGCCCGAGAGGGCCCTGGAGGCCAAGATCGCCTACCTGGAAGAGGCGCGGGAGAAGGTCCTGAGGTCGTACAAAGAGGGGTGGGATCTTCAGGAGATAAGCCGCCGCGCCCTGGGCGGCGAGCATTGGATCAGGCTGGTTACCCTGGGACATTTCTCTGTGGCCAATCTGGTGCGGGCTTTCCTGGAGGACCCGGAATCTCCGGTGCGAGCGAGGGAATCCGGCTGATAGCTTCCGCCAAAGGATTTTCCGAGGCGGCAACACTGGTGTGCAAGGAGGTCAGATGTTCGATTACCTTCAACCGACACCGTTGGCCGTAGAGGTATTCACCGCCGATCACTGGATCAAGGGCGTAGTGAAGACCCGTCATGCTCGACTTTCCGATTTCCTGAACATTACGACCGAGACCATCGTGAATGTGGAGAAAGCGGAGGTTGTCCGCCTGTGCAAACCGCGAGCCGCGCCGGTAGTTGTCCCCCTGGTCCAACTGGCCAAGGAGAGGATCCTCTTCGCCATACCCCATGAGACGGAGCGGGCCATGGAGGGCCGCCAGCAAAAACGCATTTTCGCTTTCGTTCAGAAGAAGGTGCGTCAGGTCCTGATCGGCCTCCCTGGCTTTGAGGTCTCTGGGGGACTCCACCAAACCGGTGACCTGGACGCCCGCGAGGTGTTGCTAGTGACCCCGGGCCAGTTCGTCCCGATCACCAAGGCCTCCATCGCCTACCTGCTCAGGCCCCAGGCTAGTTTCAGCGGCGAGGTGGCGATCTTAAACAAGTCATATATCAGTTTCGTCTTCGAGATATCACCAGAACCCTCAACAGAAAGCCGGGGCGGGGTGCACTGACCAGCAGGATGCGCAATGAATCCGTGCCCATAATCTCCATAGTGGGAAAGTCGGAAAGCGGGAAGACCACTCTCCTAGAAAAGCTGATCCCGGAGTTCAATCGCCGGGGCTATCGGGTTGCCACGGTCAAGCATGACACCCACGGCTTCGAGATCGACCGGGAGGGGAAGGACACCTGGCGGCACGCCCGAGCTGGTGCTGACGCCGTTGTCATCTCTTCTGGACAGAAACTAGCAATGATAAAGCGAACCCGGCGGGAGTTGTCACTGGACGAGATCGCGGAGTTGCTGCCGGACGTGGACATCATCCTCACCGAGGGCTACAAACGCGGCCCTAAACCCAAGATCGAGGTCTCCCGGAAAACGGTCAGCCCAGAGCTATTGTGTTCGCCGGAGGAGCTGGTGGCCATCGCTACCGACCAGACCTTTCCCATTGACGTGCCACAGTTCGCCTTGGACGATGCCAAGGGCTTGGTGGACCTATTGGAGGAGAGGTTCTTGAAAAGCCGTCGTTAAGGCTCCCCGGCGCGCAGGCCCGGCACTTTGTTGGCCACCACGTTGCGGTGGCCTTTTCTGTGTTTGGCGGGCCAGAGGGCAGCTCTCGTGTCGAGAAGTTCGCTGGTTGAGTTATAGGATTGATCCAGGACTATTGGCCCAATTTCAGGCGCTTTAGCGTGAATGGATGATTCCTTCTCTCCGCCTCGGCCTTGGCCAGGTTTGGGATAGGGTTGTTTTCCCCTTTACTTCAACCTCTAGCTCTTACGCCTGGGGCTCCCGGAGGATATTTGGGCCAGGTGACCCGGGTGACCACGTTGGGCCTGGGTCTCTTCGTTATAGGTGGCTAGCGGCTATTGACAAGGGGTAGTTTTGTGGTATAATATAATTACTTTATTCACTGAAGGAAGTAAGCGAC
>JBFMCB010000245.1:0-3301 GCA_040754915.1 Chloroflexota bacterium
CCATGGCCATGCAGGCTGGCGCCATGAGGAACAACGTGGAGTAATTATTGCCTGTGTTCTGGATCATGGTGCCCGCCACCGTAGGGCCGGCGATGGCCGCCAGGGTAGAGAAGAGGTAGTATAGGCCGGTAAATGTGCCCAGGAGGCTCTCGGTAGAGATATCCACGACCATAGGGAGGGAGTTGATATTAATGAGTGCCCAGCCAAAGCCGGCGGTGACCAGTATGATTTGAACGACCGCTGTACTGGGCATGAAGAACGGCACCAGTGTAGAGGCCAGCATGATGGCCAGGCCGATGATGATGGTAGGCCGCCGTCCGAACCTGGTGGCGATGAACCCACTGGGTATGGCGAAGACGAGAAACGTCAACGCCAGGAAGCCCAGCATGAAGGCGGCGGAACTCTCCTTGATCTTTAACACCTCCACCCCATAGAGGGTAAAGAACGCCTCGATAGCGGTGTAACCCAAGAACCAGAAGAAGATGGCCAAGAGAAGCGAGAGGGCGCTGGAGCCTCCCTCGGCCCACACCACTCGCAGGTCCTTTCGCAGGTTCGCTGGCGCGTCGGCCGCCTTCTCCGTGTATTCCTTCGGCTCTTTGATCTTCCAGAATACCACCAGGATCGCCAGGACCAGCACCACTGAGGACACCCAAAAAGGCGCAGGCCGACCCATATCGTAGAGCTTTGCCCCCACAAAGAAGGCCAGGAGCGCGCCCAACCCGCCCATGAGGTTGATCACGCCGTTGGCCTTGGAGCGCAGGGGTGATGGAGTGATGTCGGGCATCAGGGCGATGGTAGGCGTGCGGAAGACGCTCATGGCCAGGAGCATGACGATGATGGTGCCCATGAAGAGTGGAAGCGATCGTCCTAGCGGGACCAATGCGAACGCTATAGCGGCGATGGGTGCCCCGATGAGCAGGTAGGGCATGCGGCGGCCGATTGGGGTGCGGGTGGCGTCGCTCACGACGCCGATGACCGGCTGGATGAAGAGGGCGGCGATGTTGTCCAGGGTCATGATGAAGCCCACCATAGCGGCGGGCAGGGCGAAGCCCTTGGCCAGGAAAACGGGGACGTAGGAATTGTAGATGGACCAGACCAGGCTGATGCCGAAGAACCCGAACCCCAGGAGAAAGATCCTGCCATAATCTAACTTCACCTTTTTTCCTCCGTGAAATACTTGGCCAAGTGTCAGAGAGTAAGGCTGTTTTGGATGTACTCGGCCGGCGTCAGGATGGACGGGCGACACCGGCTAGAAAAGTGCGGGTATTCCGAGTAACCAGCGCCTCCGCCTCGGGGCAAGTCTTCCAAAGGCCGATGATCAGCGAATCCCGAAGGGCACTCCTGCCGACTGCTAACCTTGCCTCGTCCGGCAGCCTTGTGGTTCGCCGCTCGAGGCTCGCCGCTGGACTAGTAGTTCTTGAAGACGATCGGTAGATACACCCGCGGGATGGTGGAGGTGTAGAAAAGGGTGACGTTCACCACCTGGGGGCTGTCCTGTACGTACTGGGTGGTGCTGGTGATGGTTATGGGCGATGTGTACGTGCCGTAGGCCCCCGGCCTGCTCGCCTGGACGCTCAATGTGGCGGGGCTCGAGGTGGTGGCGATGCCGGTCGTGGGTGTCACGGTGAGCCAGGCCGTGGAGGTCGGCACCGTGGCGGCCCAGGTGATGACCTGGTTGTAGGCCGAGTTGCTGACAGTCACTGATTTGCTGCCGGGGTCCGTGGTGTCGTCAGCCATATAAAACAAGCTGGCCGGGCTGGCGCTCAGGGTGGGCGAGGCCTTTTTCACGGCGGCGTAGGCGTCAATGCGTCCCCAGCCGAAGTAGTCGTCACGGCCGACTACCCCCAGGTCCACCGCTGTGGACTCCATGATGCTCTCCACCTGGTCGTTGGTCACGTCCGGAGCCACCGTCCAAATCAGCGCCGCCAGCCCCGACACGTGCGGTGTGGCCATCGAGGTGCCTTGCAGGTAATAATAATTCAGCGGGTAACCGTAGTTCGTGCTGATCCAGTTGGAATGGTTTGGCAGGGTGGAGAAGATGCTGACACCTGGTGCCGCCAGGTCTACGTAAGGTCGATATTCAGAAAAAGTGGCCCACTGGTCACTCTGGTTGGTAGCGGCAACCGCCACCACATTTGCATACGCGGCCGGATACATGTCGGGGTTGGTAAGATACCGCTGACTAACTGGGTCCCAGCAGCTCTGGGCGCAATTGCCCGCTGCTGCGACAATCAATGAGCCCTTACCGTGAGCGTAGTTGACCGCATCCTGTAGCGCTTGGCTTGGATAAAGCCCGGCGAGGCTCATGTTGATTACCTTGGCGCCATCATCGGCAGCCCAAGTTATGCCATTAGCGAGCCATGAGTAAGATCCCACGCCATCATCCCCAAGCACCTTATAGGACATGAGCACGGCGTTATAGCCAACCCCAGCCACGCCTATTCCATTGTTGGTCGCCGCGGCGGCAATCCCCGCCACGTGTGTTCCGTGACCATACAGATCGTCGTCGGTCCCGGAGGTAGTGAGGTTTCTCCTCAACACCGTCTTGCTCGCCAGATCCTCGTGATCGGCGTCGATTCCTGTGTCCAGAATAGCGATCTTTGTCGTGGAGATGCCCGTTGTAATGTCCCAGGCCTGGGGCGCGTTGATCTTGGCCATACCCCATTGATACGAAAAATAGGTGTCGCTGGGCGTACCGATCGCGTAGGCGATGTAGTTCAGCTCGGCGTACTGCACGGTGGGGTTCTTCTTCAGGGCGGCGATGGTCTCCAGCTCTTTGCCCGGGGTCACCTTCCACCGGCGCACGTTGATCTGAGGGATATGATCTACCTCTTGTGCTGCCACCTGGGCAGCCGCCAAGCCTCGGGCGAAGGCGGTGGTCCCTGGCTTGAACTTAAGGAGCACCTCCCCCGGCGCAAAGCCTCCTGCCTGGGGCGGGCCCGGCGGCACCAGGGTGGGGCTGGGTGGCACCGGCGGCTGGGCCGATGCCGGCCAGGTGACGATGGAAATCAATATCACTGTGCTTAGGGCGATTTGCAGAAGCCGATCCCGATTCATCTTCGTTGCTTTCAGAGACCGCGATATTTGCGGTAGGGTTTGATCTCGTCCCAAGTCATATCTTGGGGGTTGCCACCCAGGACGCCACATTTTGCCGGATTTTAGCACTTTTCACAAGTATGTTAGGAGCAGCTGAAAAGTAGACACTTTTTCACTTCAAAGATGGACAGTGAATCCCTTTAGTGGAAGGGCAAGCGAGTGGACCAGGTCGTTATTCCACCAGATACGGAGTTCCATGACGTCC
>JBFMCB010000246.1:0-3268 GCA_040754915.1 Chloroflexota bacterium
TTCTGCGCAAGGCAGAAGGAGGGGGAACGCAAGGTGGGGGAGGTAGAAACCCGATTGAAGAAAGCTGACCTGGAAGGGAGGTGACAGAAATGCTGAAGCATGACAAGATGAACCGGGTGATCATGGGCGTCTTGGCGGTGATGCTGGTGGCATCGCTGGTGCTGGCAGTGGCCAGCCACGTCGCCTATGCAGCGCCGTCAACTCCACCGCAGCCACTCACATACTGTTGGGACTACTACACCGGGTTATGGATGTGTGACACCCATACCCATCAGTACTGGCAATATTGGTGCCACCGCTGTTGTAACGAGCCTGACTATTGCCCAACGGGCTGCTGCGACATCTATTGTTGGTGGAAAGAGGCTGGCCAGTGCTGATCATCGCCGAGGTGGGAGCCTCCGGTCGGGTCTGGAGGCTCCCATGCTCTACCTATGGCATAAGGAGACGGCACATGCTGCGGATCATCGTTCGCTTTCTCTGGGCCCAAAAGGTATATACGGTGCTGATACTTCTTGCCCTCATCACGAGTGGAGGTGGATGGGGTATTCTCTCCTCCACTTTGCGGACGACTCAATATGTTGTGAATGAAAGCCTGGATCTGTACTGGCGGACCACTTATGATCTCCTGGTGCGACCCAAAGGCACCCTTTCTGAGCTTGAGGAACGACACGGGCTTGTCGAGCCAAATTACCTGAGTAACGTCTATACCGGCGGCATAACCAGCCAACAATATGAGGCGATCAAACGTATCCCTGGTGTTGAGGTGGCAGCCCCTGTCGCGCCAGTGGGGTTTACGTATGGTGGGACCCCCCACATTTTTGCCAGGTTGCCAATGGTGCCAAAGGGCTGGCGGCCTGAGAGTGGTTCATCACCCTCGGAAACGATTTACGGAATCTATCGTCTCCAGGTTCAAGCCTTTGTCAGTAACGGTGTGCAGACCTTTCGGGTATGGGATGAAGAACGTTACATTGTTAACCTCCCTGCCCATCTGGCTTGTTGTCCTCCTCCCAAATCTGTGGATCGCCGGGTGTTTTACATGAGCAGCTTCGAGTTCCCATTCTTGGCCGGTTGGGGGCTCAGCGTTCCTATCGTGGGCCTTGATCCCGAGGAAGAGACGCGTCTCTTAAATTTGGACGCCGCCATCACCAGTGGGCGCTACCTCCGTCCAGATGACCACCCCAGGGAAGATGAAGTAAAAATTAGATTAGCGACCGGAGAGAAAAAAGTTGCACTCCCCTCAGGAGAGACAAAGGTAACCCTCATACCTATTCTGGTCAATGGTGCTCCTTATCTAAATGCCTATACCCAGGTGCAGTTGGAGCGGTATAACCTGCCAGAAAGTTTCGATCTCATGGGTGTGCCCAGCGACCACTTGGTTAACTTCATGCAAAATGTGACCTCTACCCTGCTGCTGAGCGATACCATCTCACCTCAGACGGCTGTCCTGGCCTTCCTCGGCGGCGCTTCTGAACGCCAGGGACGATACCGGATTGAATTTGGGACCTTCTTAATTGGTGGAGGTTTTTCCATTATGATCCCCTCGCCTGTCTCATATCGGACATCGTCAAAACCTGAAATCCCCGCCTCTTTTGTCTTAGAGGCCATCCCTCAAGGAAAGACCGACTATGGGGAGGTGATATTCCGCAAGAGTTCGACGCTACAGCCGGAATCCCTGCGCCGGACTATCCGCTGGGAACAGGTGGGGGTCTACGATCCTCCCCGCTTGGGGATCAACCCGACCGGTCTGATAGATGTGCCTCTGGAGGTGTATTATCCCCCCTATGCGCTTCTCAAGTACGCCCCGGACGGGACTATCCTCTCACCACAGCTTATCCGCCCTACCCTGAATGCGCCGATCAATTACCTGCTACCTCCTCCCTACGCCCTGGTCACGCTGGACACTGCCCAGTGGCTCACCGGCCGCGAGGACTACATCAGTGCTATTCGGGTCCGCGTGACTGGAACTGAACAACGCAACGTCAAAAGTCAGGCGTTGGTTGAAGCGGTGGCCGCTGAGATCGAGCGCTGGACTGGCCTCCACGTGGACATCACCCTGGGCTCATCCCTCAACCGTACCATGGTGTATATTCCCGGCTACGAGGACATCCCACCGCTGGGCTATGTGGAGGAAGGATGGGTGGTCAAAGGCGCCAACCGGGCCATCGCCCATCGGGTGAATTGGGCCAACCTGGTCCTTTCGCTGACCGCCTTCGTCACCTGCCTCAGCGCCATCGCCATTTTGTTGGCCAGTTCGACCCTGGCCCGCACCCGCCAGTGGAGCTTGCTCCACGCCCTCGGCTGGCGGCCCGGCGCCATCCGTGCCGCCGTCCTCCTGGAAGCGGGCCTGCTGGGAGGGGTAGGGGGCTTGCTGGCCCTAGGGGTTGGCTGGCTGATCGGCCACTGGCTCAAGCTGAGCTTCACCTGGGGTCAGTTCGTCTCCGTGCCTCCGGTTACCTTCCTCCTCTGTCTGCTGGCTTCTTCTTACGCCTTACGCCAGGTGGATGCCCTCCGCCCGGTCACGGCCATGCGACAAGGGACCGTTACCCCTTCCCGCTGGCGGGTAGCACTCTCCTCCATGTGGGCTTTGAGCCTGCGGGGCCTGATGGAGCGGAGGGGGTTATCCACCCTGAGCTTCCTGATGCTGACGGCAACCACGACGCTGTTGGTGATGCTTTTGGGGATCGGGGGCGACCTCGAACGCTTTTTGGGGACGACCCGTTTGGGCGACCATCTCCTCGGCTTGGCGGGATGGTACTATTACCTGCTGCTGGTCGTCTGTCTGGTCATTGCCGGGGTCGCCATCGCTGATCTGGTCCTGACCGAAGTACGGCGTCGGCGGGCGGAGATCGGGGTTCTCTTGGCCATCGGGTGGCGGAAGGCCCATATCGTCTGGGTGTTTGTTGGCCAAGCCGCGTTGCTGGGCATGGCCGGCGGTCTCAGCGGGAGCTTCTCGGGCATGGCGCTTTTGAAAATCCTGGGGGGCGAACGGCCTTTGGGGTGGCCACAAGCCTCGGCCGCTGGGGTCGTGTTTATCTTGATGGTCAGCATTGGCAGCGCGCTGTATCCGGCCTGGCAGGCGGCACATGTGCCGCCGGCCGAGTCCATGCGGTGCGAATAAGCGGGGGTTAGGGAGGTGACTACGTGGTGTCACGTATGCGATCCCTGCTTTGGCTGGTGCGATCCAGCATGGTGGCGAGAGGAAGAGTGCCAGTGGTGCTAATTGCTAGGGCGCCGCTGAAGGCCATTGGCCAGAACGTGGAGGGCAGCA
>JBFMCB010000247.1:0-3227 GCA_040754915.1 Chloroflexota bacterium
GCAACCACGGATTCCGGTGTCCCCCAAAAAGTGGACGCCATGCCACCGGAACAGGTGGTCGGCATGGCCCGGAATGGGTGGACGGCATCCATCGGAATCGCTGGTCGGCATGGGCCGGATTATGCATACCTCAAGTTTTCTTACTACAGCACTGGAAGTTTTATCATCCCTGACAAATTCATCAAAACCAATATTACCAACAAATTCTTCAATTTTTTCTATAGCCTCCAATATGTCCTTAACGAAAAGGCTGTATTCCCGTTTCATATATTAACCACTTCACTTAAAATTATGTCTTTTAGTTCTTCTCTCAGTGCTTTTTTCCTGACCAGTTCAACCCTCAGCCCGATAAGTCTTTCAAGATACCTCTCCAGTTCAAGAAATTTAAACAGGTCAGGGACTTCTTCAAACTCAACGAGGATGTCTACATCACTCCTCTTTTTTTGCTCTCCTCTAACATAAGAGCCAAACATTCCTATTTCTGTTACCTTGTATTTCTTAGCAAGCTCATTTTTATGCTGTTTGAGGATTTCTGCCATCTTTTTATATGATTCCATTTTTCATTCCTTAGGCTTGTCGGATTCGATGGGGGGATTATAGGTGAAGCCTAAACAGGTTCGATCTGTCGCTCAAAAGGTTTCTTTAAGCGGTGATTGGGCGCAGAATATTTTTTAGAGTTCGAAAAAGACAAGGAACAATTCGCCCAATCATCACTTACCCATCTGCAAAATCTCCAGAAAAAATTAAGCGAAATAGGCGCAAAACAAGCCGGCTTATAGATGCTTACCTCGAAGGCATCCTAGCCCTTGAGGAATATCAAACGAAGAAAAATAGTCTCACCAAGCAAAAGAAAGAATTGCAAGAGAATAAGAGATTTTGCAGATGAGGGCAATAATTGGTTCGAACGGGCGATCTCTTTCGTAACCACTTTGAGAGACGCAAGATACTTTCAGAAGGAAATTTAGAATCTCAGAAAGAATTTCTGAAAAAGATTAGTTCGAACTTTATCTTATAAGAGCGCTGTTTAATTTTTCGCCTGAAAAACCCTATCATTTAGTCGCAGAAGGCGACCCACCTCCTAACTGGCGGAGAGGGTGGGATTCGAACCCACGGGGCTTGCGCCCGGCTGTTTTCAAGACAGCTACCATCAACCGCTCGGACACCTCTCCACTTAAAGTATACCAGAACCCGGAGGATGGGTCAATTCAAGGCGAGGCTTCCCACAAGGAGCCCTGGATCTCCTCCCTCCACTCTGGTACCTTCTCGCCGAAGGCGCGTACCAAACCGTAGCACCCCGTTAACATCATGTCACCGTGGGGGGCAGCAAAGTAGGGGTTCAAGACAGAGCCCCTCAAAAGGCTCCGCCTGGGGCCGGTCACCGACAGGAAGGGCACTTTCCCGGCACCAGCGCGAGCTAGGACGTAGCTTCCGTGGCCACCGTCTTCAAATACCTCCTGGTCCTCCAGGTCGCCCCGGCAGAGCTTCTCTATTAGGCTCTCCAGTTTCTGCTTGGTGAGCAGGCCAGTGTGGTGCTCAAAAAACCCCTTGATGTGGCCATTTTCAATGTCGAAAGCCAGGGCGTGCATGTTACCCAGGTTGGCCAAAAGAAGCTCTCGCTGGCCAGCCACTTGCGGGTCGTCCAAGGCCCCCAGGGCGGCGGCCGGGCCGGTGTCCATGAGGAGCATGGGAACCTGGCCCCCAGACTCGGCAATGGCCCGCAGCCGGGTGAGGTAGTCGGGCAACTCCTCGGCCATGTAGGCGAAAGCGTACAGGTCGTCCCGGGCCGCCACCGCCCGCCGCAGGTGCTGAAATCGGAAGAGGCGGTCGCTCACCTCCGGGGGCGCGTTGCCGTGGTCCAGTGCAGCCACGGCGACGCCGTCGAAGTCCGTGTCCAGGCCGAAGGCCCCCAGGGCGCGCCGGATCAGGGCCAGGTCTAAGTCTCGCAACTTCAAGCGGAGCCAGTCGTCTCCCAGGGGCAACTCGCCCGCCTCGACCAGTTGCACCCCCATGGACTGTACCACCGCCAGGTCATCGTTGAAGGTGTGGGCGGCCTCCGGGGTGCTAACCACCCGGTGCCCAGCCCTCAGGTGGCTCTCCAGAGCCCAGGCGATGGGACCGCCGCCCATGTTCACGCCCCAAAGAGCCAGGTCAAGCCCCTCCCTGGTGGCCTGCCTGATCCTCTCTGCCAGCATCTGGGTCGGCGAGGGCGCAACCGTTTTGAAGCAACTCTCGACGGCCACTGAACTGTCGTAGAGGAGTATGTCTTGAGTGCCTGTCCCAATGTCGATGGCAAGTATGCGCATGGGACCCCCAAAACATGGCGTCTGACAATGGCCGCTGACCGCTGCTCCTATCGGATGACCCGGACATCGCCCATGTACGGGCGCAAGACCTCCGGCACCAGGACCGAGCCATCAGTTTGTTGGTAGTTCTCCAGGACGGCAATGACAGTCCGGGGCAGGGCCAGGCCCGAACCGTTGAGCGTGTGCACGAACTCGGGTCGGGCGGTGGGCGTGGGCCGATAGCGGGTGTTAGCCCGGCGGGCCTGGAACTCCTCGCAGTTGGAACACGAGCTGACCTCCAGCCACTCCCCACAACCCGGGGCCCACATCTCCACGTCATAGGTCTTGGTTGTGCTGAAGCCCAGGTCACCGGTGCACACCTCGACCACTCGATAGGCTATCTCCAGCCTCCGGCAAACCTCCTCGGCGTTATCCACCAACTTCTCCAGCTCATGGTAGGAGTCCTGAGGCCGGGTGAACTTATACATCTCCACCTTGTCGAACTGGTGGCCTCGCTTGATGCCGCGGACATCGCGGCCGGCGGACATCTTCTCCCGGCGGAAACAGGGGGTGTAGGCCACATAGCGCCGCGGCAGCGCAGTGGCGTCCAGGATCTCGTCCCGGTGCAGGTTGGTCAGGGGCACCTCGGCGGTGGGAACCATCCACACGTCGTCCTCCACGTCGTGATAGAGGTTGTCGCGGAACTTGGGGAGCTGGGCCGCCCCCACCAGGCACTCCTCTTTGACCACGAAGGGGGGATAGATCTCCTGGTAGCCGTGGTCGTTCACGTGAAGGTCCAGCATCCAGGTGATCAAGGCCCGCTGGAGTCTGGCGCCCAGGCCTCTCAGAAGATAGAACCGCGTCCCAGACATTTTCACGCCGCGCTCGAAATCGATGATGCCCAATCGCTCGCCGATCTCCCAATGGGGAAGTGGCTCGAAGTCG
>JBFMCB010000248.1:0-3205 GCA_040754915.1 Chloroflexota bacterium
GCAAGACCTGAGGCTTCAACATAGGGCTCAACACGCTCTCCGAAAACTGCAGGCCAAATTCAAGCACCTACCTCCGGAGGAACGCGCGAAAGGGCTGAGGATCCTTCAGGACGCGAGGCAAGACATCCACAGGGTTGAGCAGGGCGCCCGAGCCGATGCACGCAGGGTCCTGGAGGAGTTGCGCGCCGGGAAGATCACCCCGGAACAGGCCAAACAGCAGTTGCAGGAGTTGAGGAAAAACACGCTGGCGGAGATCCGCAAGATCCTGGAGCGCACCAGGGAAGCCCTCAAGGACCTGGGCCGCCAGGACAAGAAGGCTGGCACCATAGGGCCGTCACCTGGACGGGCGTGAACCGGCAAGTAGGGCTAGTAGAACTCGCACTAGGCGGCAAAGCCGGCCGTCGGAACTTGTTGCAGTTCTTGAGCCCGCCGTGCCAGGTCGGCCAGGGACTTATTGGCCAAGAGTCCAAGCAGCTCTCCTTGGGCTTGAACCCAGAGCTCGTGGGCGGGGCAAGTCCGGTCCCGGTCACATTCCCCCGGCCTGATCAAGCAGCGGTTAATGTAAATAGGCCCATCCACCGCTTCGATGATCTGAAGGAGACTGATCTGATCGGCGGGCTTGCCCAGGGCAACACCTCCCGCCACTCCCCGGTACGTGCGCAGGAGCCCCGCCTGAGACAGGCTGGAGACGATTTTGGTCAAGAAGACCGGCGGGATATCCTGTCGGAGTGCGATCTCCTTAGTCACTGTCATCCGGTCTACGGGCCTGGTAGCCACGTCCAACATGGCGCGCACCGCGTAGTCACCACGTCTGGAGAGTTCCATAGCCCCTCCCATAAAAGGATAAATTATATCTTATTTGCCAGTTTAGCACCGGCGTTCGCGTTTGTCAATGTGCTTTTGTGCGGGGGCCAATTTTCTTTGCTGGTAAAGAAACGGGCAATGTGTCAGGAACCTCCGCTAAAGGCTCGACAGGAGACCGACTAAGGTGCTATAATGCCGAAATCGGCCAGCCACCTGGCCACCTCCAGACCTTGGAGAAGATCGGGCATGAAGCTGAAAATTGGTCTCTTAGCACTTGGCATCGCCTTAATTCTAGCCCTGGGCGTCGGCGTGGTGCTCCTGTTGGCCCTGGGCACGCTGGCTAGGCCGAGTGCTACTCCTACGTCTACCCTGGTAGTCGCGCCCATCGAACCCCCTAAACCCTCCAGTCCAACGGCGACGGCCCCAACATCTACCATGGTGGTGACACCGACTTCGTCCGGAGAAAAGTTGACGCTGAAAAGCCAACCCCCTCTGGCACTGCGGGACTGGCCGCGGCCAATCGGAGACAACGGCCTGGGCATCCACTTTCTTGGCGATGCCTATTACAGCGAAGGCGAGCTGGACCGCCAGATCGCTCGAATGGTCGAAATGCACATGAAGTGGACCCTGGTCGTCTATGGCGATGAAATCCAACTGGAAAAGGCGGCGAAGCGCCTCCAGGCCGCTGGCATCACGGCGGTGTGGCGAAAGATGCTCCGACCAAATGAGGCTTACTTCGGCTGGGAACGGGATGTGAACTTGCTAAAGCGATTGGGGATGGCACCGTATATGCAGCTCTACAATGAGCCGAGCCTGCCCGAGGAGTGGGATGGCAAGCCCGCGGATCGCGCTCTTTTCTTAAAGAATTTGCTACAGGCCTCCCGGGACGTCTATAACGCCGGCGGGCTGGTGGGGTGGCAGTTCGTTAACCAGGATTGGCTGATCTCTGCCATCAGGGAATTGAAAGCACGGCAAGGCGAGGCCATATTCAATCGCATGTTCTTTGTCCCCCATTCCTATGGCCTGAACCATCCGCCTGACTACACCGAGGACGTAAACTCCGTTCTGGGCTTCCTGGTCTTCGCCGAAATCTATCAAAAAGAAGCTGGGAAGCTGCCGCCTATGGTGGTGGGCGAAGGCGGCTGGAAGTACAAGGCCACCGATGACGACCGCTTTCCCAAAGTGGACGATAACCTACACCGAAACTATCACCTGGCGGTTTTCAACTGGTTTCGCGTCGGAAAGCTATCCAATGGCCAGGCCCTGCCCGATTATCTTTTCGCCTTTTGTCCCTGGATATTATCGGGCAAACTCGAAGGCAGTGCCTGGTACGACAGTTTTGAGGGCGATCGGGTCCTGACCATCAATGCCGTGAAATCCTTGTCTCCTTTCGTCCGCAAGTTTAGCTGGGATCAGCGCTAGTCCGTCAACCAGCGTCGGCACTATATGTGGATGATCTTCCTTCCTTTGGCCCTGGGAGTTGCTCTAGGCCTGGTGGGGGTGATCCCAGAGGAGCTCACCCCTTGGGCCGGGCGCATTGCCTTGGCCGGACTGGCCGTTCTATTGTTCACCATGGGCGCCGGCATCGGCATTGATGGACAGCTTCTGGGCAACTTGCCGGTTATGGGTACCCAGGCCCTGCTCCTGGCCTTGGCCGCTGCTGGGGGCAGTATTGTCCTGGTATGGCCGTGGGAAAGGCTTCTAATCAGAAGGGGTGAAAAGTGACCTGGCTGATATTGGCCTCGGTGCTAGGAGGCATCCTGGCCGGTAGCCTGGGCCTCTTGCCCAGAGCCTACACCGCGGCATTGGATTCGATAACCGCTGCCGCCTTGGGGCTAACGCTCTTCGGGGTCGGCATCGACCTGGGGCGCAGCAGGAGCGCCTGGCGCGAACTCCGAAAGCTGGGCTTCAGGGCGCTATCCCTGCCATTTTGCATCGCCACCGGCAGCCTGGCCGGGGCGACATTGGCCGGCTGCCTTTTGGGCCTGCCGCTGAACGAATCCAGCGCCATCGGCGCCGGATTCGGCTGGTACAGTCTCTCGGGGGTGCTCCTGGCTCAAATCTACAGTCTTCAAACTGGCGCCCTGTCGTTTCTCACCAATGTCATACGAGAGCTCTTTGCCGTGGTAACCATGCCGTTTTTGGCTCGACACCTGGGCAAGATGACCGCCATCGCACCCGGCGGAGCTACCACCATGGATACCACCCTGCCCATCATCGCCCGGGCCGCCGGCCCTGAGGCCGCCCTATTGGCCTTCATCTCCGGGGCCGTGCTCTCCGCCCTGGTGCCTATCCTGATACCGCTATTGATACGGTTGTAGGCCCTCTTCCCTTTCCGCGGCCGCAATTCCTATACTGGTAAAGAACCTGACTTGACCGTCATCTGGGCCTGTTGCAAGGC
>JBFMCB010000249.1:0-3117 GCA_040754915.1 Chloroflexota bacterium
GGGGTCCAGGTCTCATACTGCTTTGCATCCTCCTCGGTGATACGCCTACGACCCGACCATTCTAACACAAGCTGCACGTATTCAGCGTAGCCGGAGGAGTGTATAGTATGTCCTGGCCCCCGCACATTCAAGTATTGACTTTCCTGGTCCAATTATGGTATATTAATAACAACTGAAAACCGGCGATGACGGGGAATAGTAGAGAGTGTGCCCCTTCCAGAGAGCTGGCGGTGATGGTGTGAGCCAGCAGGGAGACGCCCTTGAACTCGCCTCTGAGCCATTGGGTCGAACGGGGAGGTTCGGAAACGCGCCCCCAGCCAGTAGACCTGATCGGCTGGCACCCGATACAGTGCTCAAGTGGATTGCACTGGAGGGCTCCAAGTGTAGAGAGCCCCCAGGCGGACAAAGCTCCCGTCCCCCTTCTGGTTGCTCGAAGGTGCCGCCCATCTAGCTTGCCAGGCCCGTCGTGGGTTACTGGGTGGAGAGCGTCTCTTTAGACCAGGGGACGGGGTTTTTTGTTTTCGTGTCAACGCGCTGATCTGCCTGAAGGCACGGTGCAGTCAACTAGGGTGGTACCGCGGGTTAAAGCTCTCGTCCCTTATCGGGATGAGAGCTTTGTTTATCCCACGGGAACATGGCTTGGTCCGGCCGCGGGACCAGGAGGATGCAGATGGAGACGAAGAAGAATCAGGGCAACCAGGCCCAAACAAGCCAAACGGGCATGCCACAAACAGCGGCGGCCTCTGGCAAGAACGGCCTGACCGCAAAGGAGCCGCCAGTGGAGCCCGATTGGGCGAGGCAGCCAGAGCCCACCAATGACTTCCTGCATATGGAACACGTTGGAGTATAGCGTATTGGCGGCGCCCGGTAGGGTCCGGCGAGATGGGACAGGCAGTAGTGAAAGCTATACAGGGGTGGGCGACGTGGTGCCAGGCGCAGGCACCGTCCTGGCAGCGCTATTGTCACTGGCCGGGGGATATGCTATAATCCGTGCGCTTGATTCGGAGGTGCCCTTTTGTCAGTATATCTCAACGTGGCGCAGATCATTATATCGGTGGCCTTGATCGCAGCGATCCTGCTCCAAGCCAAGGGGGCAGGTGGCCTTGGCGGCATTTTCGGTGGAGACGGCTCGGTGTTCCGCAGCCGTCGGGGTGTCGAGAAAACCCTCTTCAACTTCACCATAGCTCTATCCGCGGTCTTTCTCTTGATCTCGCTGTTCAGCGCGGCCGGCTTCGGTCGCTAGGCAACTACCTGCGGTGAGTGAGAATAGTGCCCACCAGCACCTGGAAAGGGCAAGTCATCGTTGCCCTGGTCGGCTCCTCGGCGATCCTCGCCCTCGTTGGCTATTTTGCCCTTAACACCGCAACCCAGACCGTCCCTGCGCCCGGCGGAACCTTCGTGGAGGGCCTTGCCGGGAGCCCGACCAATCTAAATCCTCTCCTGGCACCACTGTACGGGGTCGACCAGGACTTCATCCCCTTGCTGTTCAACGGCCTGACCAAGGTCACAGGGAAGGGAGATATCCTTCCGGACCTGGCCGAGAGCTGGACTATCTCCCCCGATGGCCGCAGCTATGCCTTTCAACTCCGAAAAGATATCAAGTGGCACGATGGAGCGCCGTTTACTGCCGAAGATGTGATCTACACGGTGAGGGTGCTGCAGCATCCGGACTATCCGGGACCTCCCGACCTGGCCAGGCTCTGGCGCAACGTTGCCGTGGAGCAAGACGGCGACTTCGCCGTGAAGTTCACCCTCAGAGACGCTTTCACCCCCTTCCTGGAATACACGTCTATCGCATTGCTCCCAGCACACCTCTTGGCGGCCATACCGGTGAAAGAGTTGGCGACAGCGCAATTCAATGCCCGGCCGGTGGGCACCGGCATGTACCGGATCAAAGAGATCAGCGCCAAGAACATAATCCTGGATGCGAACCCCAACTATCATGGGGCCAAGCCCTACCTGGCGCGACTTCAATTCAAATTCTATATCAACGGGAACGGTGCTCTGAACGCGCTCGCTCAGGGCGAGGTCATGGCGGTGGGGCGGCTGTCACCCGGCGACCTGCCCAAGCTGCGGGAAAACCCCCGGCTGACCATATACAGTTCTCCCCTATCCAGCTACGCGGTGATCTTTCTGAACCTGAAAATGCCCTTCTTCCAGGACCGGCTGGTCCGCCAGGCCTTGCTCTACGCCATTGATCGCCAGAAGCTCATCGATGCGATCCTGGGCGGGCAAGGCCAAAAGGCCGACAGCCCCATCTTACCCAGTTCCTGGGCCTATAATCCCCGGGTCAAGCGCTATGACTATAACCCAGACCAGGCCAAGGCCCTGTTGGACAAGGCAGGGTGGAAGGTCACCAACGGCGTACGCGAGAAAGACGGGATCAAGCTTGAGTTCACCCTGCGCACCAACGACGATGGGATTCGGGCCCGGATCATCCAGGAGGTGAGCAGGGAGCTGACGGCGGTGGGGATCAAAGTGGACCCGCAGGTGAGCCCCGCTGCAGAGCTCGTCCGCGAATACCTGGTGCCCAGGCGATTCGATGCCCTGCTCTATATGTGGGCCAATCTGCCCAGCGATCCAGATCCTTACGAGATGTGGCACTCCTCGCAGACCGGAGAGGACGGCCTTAATTTCTGCTTTTTCGCCAACCGCCAGGCCGACGAGCTTCTGGAGAACGCCCGCCGCACTCTCGACCGGGCGGAGAGGACCAGAATGTACCAGCAATTCCAGGAGACATTTGCCGAAGAGGCCCCGGCGATCCTGCTCTATTATCCCGTGCACAACTACGCCGTGAACAAAGAGGTCAAAGGAGTTCAGGTCGGGCCCCTAACCAGCCCCAGCGACCGTTTCCGACAGCTTGACCAGTGGTACATCGCCACCCAGAAGAAGATCTTGACGGAGAAGGTTAGGGTGAGGTGATTCAGCCAGGAGGGCAAAAAGATGGGTGGTGTCCAATAGGTAGACGGGCGCTCCGAGCGCAGGCCCCCACATGTTGCCTCACGTAAGAATCTTACCATAGGGCATTCGTTGCCTCACATAAGGTTCTTACTATCGAGCATTCGTTGCCTCATGCAAGAATCTTACCGTCGTGCGTCCTTCCTGCATCTGAGTATC
>JBFMCB010000250.1:0-3117 GCA_040754915.1 Chloroflexota bacterium
CCCACCCCTTTGCAGGAGGCCTTGGTGCCCGATCTGGTAGGGGTAGACCTAGCCAAGGCTGAGGTGCAATTGCAGCAGTTGGGGCTGAAGATCGAGATCATTGCCCGCAAGTTCGATCGCGCGCCGGCCGGTACGATATTGGCTCAGGCTGTGCCGAAGGATACCAAGGTGAAGCTCGGCGAGAGCATCAGCGTTACCGTGAGCTCCGGCCCGGCGCCCCAGGCTGAGCTGCCCGCAGTGCCCAACCTGGTCAACATGCCGTTTGGCGAGGCACAGGCCCGGCTGAACGAGGCTGGCTATAGGTTTGAAAAAGAGGACGTGCCAACTGACCAGGTGTCTCCGGGCACGGTGATGGCTCAGGAGCCGGCGGCCGGAGCGCGTTTGGCCAAAGGCAGCACGGTCAGGCTTCGGGTAAGCGCGGGCGACGTCTTGATCATACCGGACGTTTTCGGCATGCCAGTGGACTCGGCTTGGCAGATATTCCGTAAACTCGGCTTTTCCAGCCACTTGATCTACAAGGATGGGCAAAGGCGCAAGAACGTGGGAGTGCATGAGCAATGGCTCTTCGATAAGACTTCCCCCGGAGACGTGATCAGCCAAACGCCGCTGGCGGGCACGCTCCTGAAGAAGGCGGCCATCCCCACCACGGAGATCCACCTGGGCTACAATGCGGAGTAGCAGCCATGGTTGGTGACCTTCGGCAATCCGCCGGGGCGGTGATTGAGGGATCGGCCGGTCGCCTTGACAGCGACCAGTGATGTGCTATACTCCCTTCTGCTGCTTGAATTGCAGGTGGGGCTACTGATCGCCGGAATCGTTCACCACTGGGCTGGAGGTGCACAGGATGGATGTGTGGAGAGTGCCCGAAACGGTCACCAGACAACTGGAGATATATACGCCCAACCACAAAATCAACGGTACGCTGACGCTATTCGCCAGCCACCGCCTCTCGGACGTGTTGAATGCCAAGGAACAGACGGTGGTAACCCTCAAGGACGCGACCATCTCACTGGTGGCCGGGGAAGAGCGTCCCGCCGTTCAAGCGGAGTCGGTTACCCTGAATAAAAGCGAGATGATCCTGGCCTATAGCCTGGAGGAGGAGCCTAAGGCCGAGCAGCCGGAACCGGCCAGAAGCGACCTGGTATACATCAGGAAAAAGGCCCACCAGGTTTGCCTTATCGCCGCTGGCTTCCTGATTCGTGGCAAGGTGCACCTGATTGAGGAGCTCAAGGTACAGGAGATGTTGGACACTCACCGCGAGGATTTCCTGGCCGTAACCGATGCCAGTTTGAGCTTGCTCGCCAATGCCGAGGTCCCTCTATTGCAGCGCAATTTCGTTAGTGTGAACAAGCATCGAGTGGCAGCGCTTTATCCCGAAACCGCAACCTAGAGAGCCAGTGGCGGCCAATGCGATTGGCCTGCCACCCTGTATTAACGAGGTTCTATGCGCCGGTTACTGGCCAGCCTGGTTCTTCTGGTAGGGATCTGGCTGGCTTTTTACCATCTGGCACGGGCCCAAACGGCGGTCCACGTAGATGTCCTGACGGTGAAAGGCCCCATCAACCCCGTAGTGGCTGGTTACATCGACCGAGGCATCAAAGAGGCCGAACGCGATGATGCCGTTTGCGTGATCGTTGAGATGGACACCCCTGGTGGGCTGATGGATGCCATGCGCGACATCGTGCAGGACATCGTGAGCGCCCGGGTGCCAGTGGTGGTATACGTATCGCCCCCCGGGGCCAGGGCCGCCTCGGCGGGGGTTTTCATTGCCATGGCCAGCCATGTCTCCGCTATGGCCCCCAATACGAACATCGGGGCGGCCCATCCGGTGGATACATCGGGTGGCGAAATCCCGGCTACCATGAACCAGAAGGTCACCAACGATGCCGTGGCCTCTGTCCGCAGCCTGGCCGAGCGCCGGGGCCGGAACGCCGACTGGGCCGAGAAGGCGGTGAGGGAGAGCATCTCCTCCCCCGAACGGGAGGCCCTGGAGCAAAGGGTGGTGGACCTGGTCACCGATAATCTGGCTACGCTCCTGGTGGACCTGGAGGGCCGGTCGGTGACGCTGGCCTCTGGAACAGTGGCCCTCCATACTAAAGGCGCAGCGGTGAATCGCATCGCCATGACGCCGGTGGAATCCTTCCTGGATCTCATCTCTAATCCCAACATCGCCTATATCTTGATGGTTTTGGGCGTCAATGGTCTGATCTTCGAGCTATCCAACCCCGGCGCCATCCTGCCTGGCGTCGTGGGTGGCATCTGCCTGCTCCTGGCCTTCTATGCCCTGGGGACCCTGCCTATAAACTACGCTGGGCTGGCCCTCATCATCTTCGCCTTTGTCCTCTTCATCGTGGAGGTTAAGGCGCCCACCCATGGCCTGCTCACCACCGGGGGGATCGTAGCGATGTTCTTGGGCTCGCTGCTCCTCATCAACTCCACTGCCCCCTATTTTACTATCTCCAGGGAGCTGATTGCTGCGGTGGTGGGCCTGACCGCCGCCTTCTTTGTATTCGTGGTGGGGGCGGCGCTGCGTGCTCAGCGACGGCGGGTCACCACCGGGCGCGAGGGGTTGGTGGGCCAGGTGGGCGTGGCCAAGGCCGCCCTGGCTCCCTCGGGAACGATCCTGGTAGATGGCGAGCTGTGGGAGGCTACCTCTCTCTCCGGACGCATCGAGCCTGGCCAGCGCGTTCGTGTCATCGAAGTCGACGGCCTGCGGCTCAAGGTGAAAGCCCAGGAGCAGTAGGTCGAAGCCGGTTAACCGCTTGTTCCAGGGCGGCCATGAGTTTGGCCTCATCCTGTGGCAGCACAGTTCGTGGGTCCAGGAGAAAGGCCCCTCGCTCAATCCTCCCGATCACTGGCGGAGTGCCCTCCCGTAGCCTCCGGGCGAACTCCGACACAGAGACCGTGGGCATTGCTCTTCGGTGAGGCGGGCCCGCAAAACTAAGGGACACCAGTTTGGTGGGCAGGGTTTCTCCGGGCAGTGAGCCCCCGCCCACAGTGGATTTGCCGTCTATCACTTGTGCTTCGATCCCCAGTTTACCAAGCCGGAGAGCCCACTCCGCTGCCTGGTCAGCGATGGCCTCTAAAGGCCGGGAGATCATCTGCCAGACCGGGATC
>JBFMCB010000251.1:0-3077 GCA_040754915.1 Chloroflexota bacterium
GCTGTACTGGTAGATCCCGTTGACCACCTGGTAGATGACCCCGTGGATGGTGTTGGGATACCGCGAGTCGCGCACCCGGTTCAGCACGCTGGCGGCCACGGCCACCTGGCCCTGGTAGGGCTCGCCCCCGGCTTCAGCCTGGACCAGCCGGGCCAACAGATCCAGTTCCTCGCTGGTGTACCGGCTTCCGCGGGAAGGGTTACCACTACAGCGCGACATCTAAACACATCCACCGCGATGTGGTAGACTTCTCCTGGGGCGCTATCGCAGCGGTACGGGCGGTGGCGGGGTACACGGCCACCGGTGGTACGAGGCCTATTGGGCTTCCGCCGGGCTCCGACAGCCAGTCCCTGCAGGGAGGAGGCGGTGCGTATGGCAACCCTGCCTGCCGTGCCGGCGCACATCGACACCACGCCCCTGCACGGCGGGGTGCGGGACCTGCAACCCATCAAGGTCTTCGCCGTCGACCGTACCCCCTGGGACCCGGTGTGGGACCAGCTCATGCGCACCCACCACTACCTGGGCCACGGGCGCCTTCTGGGCGCGCGGGTCAAGCATCTTGTCTTCAGTTGTGACCGCCCTATTGCCGCCCTGGGCTGGCGGGCGGCCGCCCTGAAGCTGGCGGTGCGCGACCGTTTCATCGGCTGGTCGCAGGCTCAGAAGCGGCGTCACCTGCTCCAGGTGGCCAACAACAGCCGCCTGCTCCTGTTGCCTTGGGCCCGCCTTCCCCATGTGGCTTCCCATGTGCTTGCCCGCAGCATGCAAGCGTTATCGGCCCACTGGCAGGCCAAGTACGGCCAGCCCCTGTTGCTTTTGGAGACCTTCGTGGACCCCCGTCACTTCGCCGGCACCGTCTACCGGGCCACCAACTGGATCTACCTCGGCCAGACCAAGGGGTTCGGCCGGGACGGACCGGGCTACCACTACCACGGTCAACCCAAGGAGGTGTACGTCTACCCGCTACAAACCGCCTTCCGGACCCTGATCGGTTGCCAGCAGCAGCCGTACGTGCGAGAGCGCCCCCGCGTACCTCGCCAGGAGAGGAAGGAGCGCAAGCCCTTGATTTTGCACCAGAACGACTGGCATCCCGACCTGCTGGAGGAGAGCGGTGTCACCGAGGAAGCGGTGCAGCAGTTGGGCCAGAAGCTGGCCGAGTTCCATCGCTATTTCGCCCCGGCCTTTCACCGTTCCGAGCAGCGTGAGAACGGCCTGGTCTACCTCAAAGGCCTGCTCAGCGATCTGCAGGCCAAATCCGCGGAACCCATCGCCCTGCGTTACGTGGGACCTTCCGGCGTGCGCAACCTCCAGCACTTCCTGGGCCGCTCGGTCTGGGAGGAGGAGCAGCTGCTCGCCTTGTATCAGTCCCGGCTGGCCCGGCTCATCGCCGCCGAGGACGGGGTGGTGAGCGTGGACAGCTGCGAGTTCCCCAAGAAGGGCAAGGAATCGGTGGGGGTCGCCCGCCAGTACTGCGGCCGGCTGGGCAAGGTGGAGAACTGCCAATCGGGGGTGTTTGTAGGCTACACCAGCAAGAAGGGTTATGGCCTGCTGGACGCCCAACTCTACCTGCCCGAACCCTGGTTCGAGCCCCAGTACGCTCCGCGGCGAGAGGCCTGCCAGCTCCCTGAAGACCTGACCTTTCAGACCAAACCCCGGCTCGCCCTGCGCTTGCTCGAACGCCTCCGAGCTCAAGGCCTCTTTGCGGCAGGCTGGATCGCCTGTGATGCCACCTTCGGCAACGATTCTGCCTTCCGCGACGCCCTGGCGGCCGACGGTTTGTACTTCGCCCAGGTGCGCGCCAACACCCCGGTGTGGCTCGAGGCCCCATCGGTGCAAGTGCCCGTCTACTCGGGCCGGGGCCGTCCGCCCCAAAAGCTCCGTCCCCTCGAGCCCTCCTGCACCGTGGCTGACGTCGCCGCCGACCCCCAGACCTCCTGGCAGGAGCTGACCCTGGCGGAAGGGGCCAAGGGACCCATCGTCGCCCAGGTGGCTCGCCGCCGGGTGGTGGAGGCTCGCAAGGGATTGCCGCATCAACCGTTGTGGCTCTTCATGCGCCGTGAGCGCAGCGGCGAGCTCAAGTTCGCCTTCAGCAACGCCCCTCCCCAGACACCCCTGGAGGAGATGATCCGGGTGAGCACCATGCGCTGGCCCCTGGAGCAGCTCTTCCAGGAGGGCAAGGGCCAACTGGGGATGGACCACTACGAGACCCGCTCCTGGCCGGCCTGGCACCGGCACATGCTCTACGTCTTCCTCGCAATGCTGTTCTTGCTGGAGTTGCGCTGCCAGTTCGTAAAAAGGGGGCCCTTCTGCCCGTCCTGACCCTGCCGCAGGCTCGGATCCTGGTGGCCAGCGCCCTGGCCTGTGCGTACCTGCCAGCCACCAGTGCGCGGGAACTGGTCGCCTACCACCTGCGGCGCAATGCCATCGCCGCCCGCTGTCATCGTAAGCGCAGGCTCGTCCCATACGGGTCGCTTGCTTGCCGCTCTCCTTAAGAACTCGTTCTCCCCAACCCATCTCGTTCGGAGCGATTTCGGGCAACCCGTGGCCCGTCAAATCCCACGCCGGGCCCGGTGGGCAGGTGTTGCCTTCTTGCCCTCTCGCCCGCTGGCTCCGTCCCTTCTCCTCGCCGGTGACCGCCGTCGAGCCGTCATCGTCTGAGTTCCACGGACGGCTCGGTTACCCCAACTCCTTGCCAGGTACGCCTTGTATCAGGTTTCAATCCTGCGTCAAGCTCTTTCGCTTTTGCGATGTAGCGCTGTAGTGATAACATCTCAACCTATAAGTAGGCCTCACGGCCAACACATGGGGAGGGGATGGCACGTGCAACCGGGCGGAGCGACGATAGGAGACCTTATCAACGCCACGCGGCAAGAACTCATTCGCGTTGGTTACACCGAGTTAACGAGGAAGGGAATCGAAAGAACCTGGAGGCACTTGGAGGCGTACGTGAAGTCCAGAGATATCGAAGGCTTTTCCATGGAGGTCGGAGAGGCGTTCCTGGCAGATCAATATCAGCTCGATACTACACAGCCACTATCGGAGACCGGCAAAGACCGTCTAAGAGCTATCAGCCTACTAGT
>JBFMCB010000252.1:0-3050 GCA_040754915.1 Chloroflexota bacterium
ACAGCCTCATCCAAGCCGCCAAGGCGAGAGCCAGAGGATACCGAACCAACAGAAATATCATCACCATGGCTTACCTTATTGCAGGTAAGCTGGATTTCGGGTTACCCACTTGAAACAGCGAAGAACCGAAAGATCTTTGCGAGCTCTGATGTCCCGGAGTTCAACTCCGGGACATCACGTGGGGTTCTCGGCCGCATCTCTAGTAAATGACCTTGGGGACGGGGTAGGCTGATCGCTTCAGATGCCACTGGGAGGCGGATTGAAGGCATTTTGGCGCCGGGGCGGAGGATTGGGCAAAGCGAGGGGTTCCAGCTTCTACTGCACCGCCCTGGACGTAGGCACCGAGTTCGCCAAGGCCCTGGTCTGTGAGATCAAGAACGGCCAGGGCCATATTTTGGGCGTGGGGCGCCAGCGCCAGACCGAGCACGAGATGCAGGAGGGCAGGGTCACCGACATCGACGCGGTGGTGGCCAACTGCGACGTGGCCCTACGCCAGGCCGAGGACATGACCGAGGAGGTCTGCGGCCGGAAGGTGGTGCCCGACCAGACCGTCATCGGCATCGCCGGGGAGTTCGTTAAGGGGGCCGCCTATACCGTTCAGTGTCAACGGCCGAAGGCCACCTCGCCCTTGGCGGTGGGAGAGCTGGAGGGCATCGTCCGGCGGGCCGAGCGCCTGGCCTTGAGCCAGGTGCGCCAGCAGCTTTCCTGGGAGACCGGCACGCCTGACACGGCCATCAGCCTGGTGAACGCCGCCATCGTGGAGGTGGTCATCGACGGTTACCGCGTGGTGAACCCCTTGCGTTTCCAGGGCAAGAACCTGCAAGTGACGGTGTTCAACGCCTTTGCCCCCCTGGTGCACATCGGGGCCCTCAGAACCGTCGCCGCGGAGCTGGAGCTGGAGCTCGTAGCGGTGGTGGCCGAGCCCTACGCCGTGGCCCGGTGCCTGGGTACCGGCGATGCCATCTTCGTGGACGTGGGGGGCGGCACCACCGACATCGCCCTGGTGCGCAACGGCGGCATTCAGTCCACTCGCAGCTATGCCCTGGGTGGCCGGGCCTTCACCAAACGGCTGGCCTTGACCCTGGGCCTGCCCTACCAGCGGGCGGAGGAGCTCAAACTGGACTACGCCCGGGGCAAACTGGAGAAAGCCCGGTCGGCCGAGGTGAAGAAGGCCCTGGCCCCGGAAGCCACCACCTGGCTGGATGGGGTGGAACTGATCCTGGAGGAGATGGCGGGGAATGAGCCATTGCCTCCCCATTTCTACCTGTGCGGTGGCGGCAGCGCCCTGCCGGAGATCGTGGAGTGCCTGCGGGCCCATCCCTGGCACAAGAAGCTGCCGTTTTCGCGCTATCCGGACGTGAACGCGATCAAGCCCCAGGAGGTGGTGGGCCTCCTGGACCGAACCCGTCTCCTGGTGAGCCAGCAGGACATCACGCCCATGGCCCTGGCCTACCAGGCGGCCAACATGGATCGCGACACCAGCATTCAGGAACAGGTGTTGCGGCGGGTCATCAAGGCCATGAAAATTTAGTGGTCAGCGATCAGCCGCCAGGATTTGCCATAATCCGAAGGAGGACTTTCACCGCAGAACGCAGAGTTCGCAGAGATTTCTATGATCTCTCTGCGCTCGTCCCGGAGTTGCACTCCGGGACACAGGCAGCGGTCTCCGCGGTAAAACGGAGCCAGTTTTGGAACAGCTAATCTACCTGGAACTGGACGACGACCTGACCACCATACGGGACAAGCTGGAGCACGCCAAGGCAAAGCGCGTGGTCCTGGTGCTGCCCGACCGGTTCAAGGTCCTGGCCAACCAGATAAACTGCAAGCTCCTGCGGCGATATGCCTCCAACCTGGCCCTGGAGCTGGCCCTGGTGACGACGGACGGAGCCACCCGGAGCTTTGCCCGGGCTGCCGGGCTGACCGTTTACAGCTCGGTGGATCGGGGAAGGGAGGAGGCGGCGCCTCCGGAGCCCATCCGGGAGGAGACCAGGCTGGCGGCCGCGGCCAGGCCCCCACGTCCCCCCCGTGCCGCGACGCCCGTCTCCCAGCCGCTGCTGACCAACCAGGTGCTCCTGGCCCTGGCCACACTCCTGGTTCTCTTGGTGCTGTCCGGCGCGCTGGGCCTCTTTTTGTTGCCCAGTGCGGAGGTGGTGGTCTCTCCCGCCTCCGAGCCCCTCCTGGAGACCCTGGCGGTGAAGGCCAGCGTTGATTTCAAGGAGGCCAGCCTGGACCGGCTGGAGCTCCCCGCCCGCGTGGTTGGCGTGGCCCTGGAGGACTCCGCCCAAACCGACACCACCGGCAAGAAGTTCATCCCCGACAAGAAGGCCAAGGGGACGGTGGTCTTCGTGAACAAGAGCCTGGCACCGGTGAGCGTCCCGGCGGGGACGGTGGTCTCCACCAGCTCGGGCGATCGCGTGCGTTTCCAAACCCTGGCGCCGGCCAACCTCCAGGCGGTGGTGTGGGACAAGGCCCGGGTGGAAGTGGAGGCGGTGGAGCCCGGGAAGGCGGGCAACGTGCCCCGGGGGACCATCAACCTGGTGGAGGGGCCCCTGGCGGTGGTGGTGGGGGTGACCAATGACGAAGACGCCAAGGGTGGCGACGACAAACAGGTCCGCTACGTGACCAAGGAGGACCGGGCACGCCTGCGGGACAGCCTGACCGAGAAGCTCAAAGCCGCCGGCACCGAAGCCATCCGAGCCAACGTGAAGAAAGAGGACCTGCTGCTGGCGCCGACCATCACCGTCACGGTCCGTCGACCGGGGGACTACGACAAGGACCTGGACCAGGTGGCGGATAGAGTTTCCCTGTCCCGGATGCAGGTGGAGGTGTCGGGCCTGGTGGTATCCGGTGGCGAGCTGGCAAAGATGGCCCGGCAGCTTCTGCAGTCGAAGGTAAAGGCCGGCTACGCCCTGGTTCCCGAAGAGCTAGACTTCGAGGGGCCGGCGAACGTGAGATTCGAGGGCGGCCTGGCCTCGTTCCAATTGACGGTGGCGGGGAGCCAGAGGGCCGAGATCAGCCCAGGCCAGGTCCTCGCTGCGGTGCGTGGCAAG
>JBFMCB010000253.1:0-2998 GCA_040754915.1 Chloroflexota bacterium
TCGCCGAGGCCATCGAAAAGGCCACCGGGCAACCCATTAACAAACGCAAGATCATCCTGGAAGAGCCGCTGCGCCACTTAGGAAGCTATCAGGTCCCGGTGAAGATCGCGGCGGACCTGGAGCCCACGGTCACGGTGGTGGTGGAGGCCGAATAGTACCAACTGGCTGTTTACTTGCCGCGGCATTTCGGATATAATTGAGACGAGAAGGGAAGGTGATGCCACATGAGAAGCACCCGTGAAAGGATGATCCGACGGATGATGACACAGGTGGAATGCGCGGTATGCGGGCACCGCTACCGGGCCGAGGACATCCGCTTCCTCGCACGACACAATCAGGCCTGGTTCTTCGCGGTGGTGTGCGGCCGTTGCCGCACCCATGGTCTGGTCACCGTCTTCATGCAGAAGGGCCTGCCTCACGTGGAGATCACCTCTCAGGAACTGGAGCGTTTTCAAGCCCTACCGCCCCTGGGAGCCGACGATGTCATCGACATGCACGAGACCCTGGAGCGCTTCGATGGCGATTTCGCTCAACGCTTTAGGAGACGGGCCAAGGATAAAGCTTAACGACTTAGACCGGGCTTGTAGAGATTGGCTATGAAGTGCCCAAGGTGTGGCAGCCGTTCATGAGCCTGACGACCCTGTTCCTGTTGGCGTTCACGGCCTTCCTGGTGGCAATAGCGCTCCTGGCTTTCGGCCTGTGGCTGGCCGTTTATCGCCGTGATCGGCTGGGCAAGCCAGACACCTCTGCGCCGCGAGCCCACACGCCGATCTCCACCGGTAGCAGCGCAGGATCCGTTGCAAACTACGGTGAGGTGACGTCTTTGCCCCTGGCCGAAGGCAAGAGCCCTTTGCCACCCGTTGCATGGTATGCTGACGAGCCAGCATCCCCACCGGTTCCGTTGGTCGAGGCCGGAGCGATGCCACCAGAGGCCCCCACCCTGGCCGACCAGATCGAGGAGATATTGCAGGCCCTGGTAGCCCGCCAATCGCCTCCCCCGGCCGAGGAGCTCCATGTGATCAACGGTCTGGACGGTGGCCTGGAGATACATCTGGGTAGCCGGGTGTATCACAGTATGGAAGATCTTCCCCCAGGGCCCGCTAAAGAGCTGCTTCAGGCGGCCGTAGCCCATTGGAACGCTGGTAAACAGGCCAAGGCCCCACGCACGGGAAGGGAGCGCATTGACCAGCACCAAGCTGATTATCAATAGGCAGAGCCTCTACTACCGATAAACCCAGGCCCTGAAGGATATCTCTCTGGACGTCCAAACCAGCGCACCACCGCCCTCATCGGGCCCCTCTGGCTGCGGCAAGTCCGGTTTTCTGTGTAGCTTGAACCGCACGAACGACCTCATTCCTATAGCCCGCCTCACCGGAACCGTTGCCCTGGATGGGCCCAACATCTACACTATGTGGATAGACGTGGTCCAACTCAAGAAGGGTGAGAATGGGCTTTCAGCGATTCGACCCGTTGGGGCCGGCCATCGAGTTTTTCGCCAGTCCAGGGACAGTCGCGCTCTGGACTTCATCACCGGCCGTTTCAGGTACACGAGGCTTTGGCCAGGGTGAATCAGGGGGTGGAGCATGCCCAGAGAAACCTTTGAGAAACAGCTAGCCGAACTTCGGACCGATCTGCTCGAGTTGGGAAGAATGGTCGAGGTGGCCGTAGGACGGTCGGTGGAAGCTCTGGCGAGACGTGACACGGAACTGGCCAGAGAAATAATCGCCAGCGATATCGAGATCAACCGCAAGCGCTTCGCCATCGAGGAAAAGACACTTCTGCTCATCGCTACCCAACAGCCCATGGCCAGTGACCTGCGCATCCTGGCCGCCACCCTGAGCATCATCACCGACCTGGAGCGCATGGGCGACTACGCCAAAGGGATTGCAGAGATCAACCTGCGAATGGGCACGGAGCCCTTGCTCAAGCCCCTCATTGACGTGCCCAGGATGACCCAAAAGGGACAGGAAATGCTGCGTCGCAGCCTGGAGGCCTTTCTCCGGCGAGATGTGGAAGAGGCGAAAAGGGTGTCTTCGGAGGACGACGAGATCGACCACCTGTACAACCAGGTTTACCGGGAACTCCTGATGTTCATGATCGAGGACCCACGCACCATAACCCGGGCCACCTATCTACTCTGGGTGGCCCATAACCTAGAGCGCTTCGCCGACCACGTCACCAACATCTGCGAGCGCGCCATCTTCGCCGCCACCGGCAAGATGGAGGAGCTGAATCTCTAGCTCTAGCCAAAATCCCCCCGGGCTGGTATAATATCTTGGCCCCTGGGGGCAAGCTGGTCGTAGACGACCGGGTCTCTTGGACAGGCAGGTGGAGGTAACGAGATGGATAGAACCGTTGCATCTTGGACGACTAAGAAGGGCCTGGCCCAGATGCTGAAAGGCGGGGTGATCATGGATGTGGTCACGCCGGAGCACGCCAAGATCGCCGAGGAGGCTGGTGCCTGCGCGGTGATGGCGCTGGAGAGGGTTCCCGCCGACATCCGGAACCAGGGGGGCGTGGCCCGCATGAGCGATCCGGAGCTGATATTGGCGATAATGGCCGCAGTGACCATCCCGGTCATGGCCAAGTGCCGCATCGGGCACTTCGTGGAGGCTCAGGTGCTGGAGGCCCTGGGTGTGGACTACATCGACGAGAGCGAGGTGCTCACGCCGGCTGACGAGAGCCACCATATCTACAAGCACACCTTCAAGGTGCCCTTTGTATGCGGTGCTCGGGACCTGGGCGAGGCCCTGCGTCGCATTGGAGAAGGGGCGGCCATGATCCGCACCAAAGGCGAGGCGGGGACCGGCAACATCGTGGAGGCGGTGCGCCACATGCGGGCGATGATGGATGAAATACGCAAGCTGCAAAGCATGCCCGAGGACGAGCTCATGGCCGAGGCTAAGGTCCTGGGCGCGCCCTACGAGTTGGTGGCCCAGGTGGCCAAAACGGGCCGCCTGCCGGTGGTGAACTTCGCCGCCGGGGGCATAGCCACCCC
>JBFMCB010000254.1:0-2916 GCA_040754915.1 Chloroflexota bacterium
TCCACCGCTGCCCCCTTGGGCAGGCGCGATACCTGGACCGTGGAACGGGCCGGCGGGTCCTGGGGAAAGAACTCGCCGTACACCTGGTTCATGATCTGAAAATCATCCATATTGGTTAAGAAAACCGTGGTCTTGACCACGCTGGCCAGGGAACTGCCACCGGCTTCCAGGATCGCCTGCAGGTTCCGCAGCACCTGCCTGGTCTCCGCCGCCACCCCTCCCGCCACCAGCTCGCCGGTGGACGGGTCCAGCCCCGCCTGTCCGGCGGTGAAAACCAGGCCCCCGATCTTGATCCCTTGGGAATATGGTCCAATAGCCTGCGGCGCTTGCTTCGTCGCTATGACCTGTCGCTCCACGTCTCCCTCCATATCGGATCACAATATCAATACCTCAATAGGAGGCGGCTATTGCCTCCACCCCGCCGGCTGCCAGACGACGGCGTAGAGCGTGGGCCGTGCGCCGGTCGGGGACGATGGTGAACATAGCCGGTCCGCTGCCCGAGAGTCGGACCAATGAGGCGCCCGCCTCCAGCATGGCCGTCCGCACCCTTTCCAGCTCGGGGAAGAGCCGGAAGGCCAGCGGCTCAAAGGCGTTAAAGGTCAACCTCGGGTCGATCCTACCCTGCCTCTCAATGTCCTCCACCATCCTTCGAGTGGCAGAGCCATCGGTGTAATCGCCAGGTTGCAGGGCCTCGTACAGCGTCCTGGTCTTAGCCGATACGCCCACCGGCTGCACGGCCAGGACCAGCCAGGCGGGAGCCGGCGGTGGCAGTGGAGTCACCCTCTCGCCCCTCCCCTGAACCAGGGCCGTGCCCCCCGTCAGAAAAAACGGCACGTCTGAACCCAGGCGCGAAGCCAACTCCGCCAGCCTTTCCTGGCCCAACCCCAGCCTCCAGAGCGCGTTCAGCCCCAAGAGCGCACAGGCGGCGTCGCTGGAGCCGCCCCCCAGCCCAGCGGCCAGCGGTATGCGCTTGGTCAGCCTGACCCTGGCCCCCTGGACACCACCCATCTCCCGGCGCAATAACTCCGCCGCCCGGTGCACCAGGTTGTCTGGTCCCGCCAGGCGCCGGTCGCTGCATTCTACACAGAGCCCCGGTCCTTTAGAAAAGACCAGGGTATCGTGTAGAGAGATGGCTTGCATCACCGAGGCGATCTCGTGGTAGCCATCGGGGCGCCTTCCCAGGATATCCAGTGTCAGATTGATCTTGGCGTAAGCGAAGCGGGTGAACATCCCAAAGCTATCCGTTCGTACACCCCCACCCATTCCTCCACCGACAGGTTTTGGGCCCGGGCCTGGGGGTCCACGCCAGCCGCGGTCAAAGCCGCGGCCATCTCTTGGGCAGGGAGTTCCAGGCCGGCAACCAGGGCGTTTTTGAGCTGCTTGCGCTTCTGCCCAAACCCCGCCTGAACCACCCGAAAAAAGCCGGCGATATCAGCCACCCGATAGCGCGGCTCCCGCTCCACCGCCAGGCGCACGATGGCTGAATCCACCTTTGGCCGGGGATAGAAGGCGCCGGCCGGCACGTACGAGACCAGGGTTGGCCGGGCGTAGAACTGTACTGAGACCGCCAGGAGGCTCATCTGTCCCGGCCCCGCCACCAGGCGCTGGGCCACTTCTTTCTGGACCATGAGGACCATGAGCGCCGGCTTGGCCGGGGACTCCAGGAACCGTCGCAGGACCGCTGAGGTGATGTAGTATGGCAGATTAGCCACTACCTTGTAAGAAAAGGCAGGCGAGCTGGGCTCTATACCCGCCTGCCGCCATAGCCCTGGGATGTCCACCTGGAGGATGTCCCCTGCCACGACCTGCAGATTTAGACAATCTGCCAGTTTTTCCTGGAGCAACGTCACCAGGCGGCGATCCAGCTCCACGGCGATGACCCGGCGGGCGTGCCGGGCCAATTCTTTAGTCAGAAAACCCAGGCCAGGCCCCACCTCGAGCACCAGGTCCTCAGGACCAAGCTCGGCCGCGGCGATGATCCTGGGGAGCACCGTCTCGTCGGCCAGGAAATTCTGGGCCAGGCCCTTGCGGGGATATAGACCGTATTGCCGGAGGAGCGATTTGATCTTCACCCCTACCGTCGTCTTTCCACGGGGTAATCGGGGAGGATATATGCTATCTTGCCAGGGGGCGACACCGGCGGCAAAAGGTAGATGGTCACCCATCCCAGGTGCCGGGGATTGGGGTCCCATTCGTCGTAGGCCAGGTCTATGTGCATCCCACGGATCCAGCCCCCGGTATCCTCGGCCACGCCGAAGCCGTATCCCGGCACGTAGAGCCTGGTGTGCAGGGGTATCACCTGAGGGTCTACCGCCACGATGCCTTTGGTGGCGCGCGTCCCCGTGCGGGTGATACCATAGCTCGGATGGTTCTTAGCCTTGCCCGAGGTGGCGGCGGTATAGTAGGTAGAGAGCACTCGCATGGCGCGCCAGTACTGGACCTTGCCGTCAGGGGTGTCAGCCTCTTTCAGCACCACCTTGGCGCCATAGGCGATGACCTTATTCACCGGCGCCTTGTCCACCCATTCCTTCTCCAGTACCCGGCGTAGCTCCTTGCCGTTCTCGTAGTAGATGTGGATGTTGCGTTTGCGGACCCCGCTCTGGCCCTCCTGGGCCACCCGCCGCAGGTCAAGCTCCAGATTAGGATCGGGTTGCCAGACCGTCTTGAAGGGGATGGGGTCCTGTTCGGTGATCACCTCTTCCTTCACCCGGATTACCCTCACCGTCAGGTTGCTGGCGATGGTGGAGGTGACGGCGGGGATGGTGTAGTCCTTGCCCACCAGGTTGACCCCCTCCTCCTGCAAGAGCCGGTAGATGCTGGTGCTCTGGGTCCTGGTTTTCCAGGTGCGGTCATCTACCAGGATGGTGACGGGCTTGGCCCGCACGATGTGCACGCTCATCCCGGGCCGGAGCGGCG
>JBFMCB010000255.1:0-2896 GCA_040754915.1 Chloroflexota bacterium
GATAGCGCGGATCCTGGAGGCCCTGGGGTAGCAGGCGCCGGAAGGCCGCCACGATCAGCTCCATCTGCACCTCCCGCCGCTCAGCCGAAACTCGAGGAGCGGGCCGCATTCGTTCTGACGCTCCAAGAAACCCGCTTCCTTGAGATTCTGCAGATATGGCGCAACTACCGGAATCAGGCCTTTCTGCTTCGCCCTCAACAAAACGCCGGCAGTGCCGGTTATTCGAAACCGATGTAGCTGTGCAAGCTGTCGAGCCAATCGGTCGTCGACGACCAGCAGCGGATCGTCTAGTACTACAGCGACTACTTGACCTATAGACGTCCCGCCGACGACCTGCTACAATAACCCCCGACGGCTTCCGGGACTTCTGAGCACCAGGAGTCTCCAACTCGACGACCGGGCGGCCACAGCAGGGTGGCCGGGGGGGCGAGCTGGGCCTGCGCGCCGAAGGCCGTCGAGAGCGAGTTGGAGCATAGCCCGGAGCCGCATCGATGCGCAACGAAGCCGATGGGAACCGAGGAGCGGTGGATTGCCCGTTGGCGGAGTTGCCGCCGGTGAGGATCGAGCTCGTGGGAGATCCGCAGAGCTGGCAGCGATGGAAGCAGCTGGTGCAACGCTACCACTACCTGGGGGTGAAACAGCCCACCGGGAGGCGGCTGCACTACCTGGTGTACGCCGGGGGGGAGCCGATTGGAGCGTTGGGGTGGAAGGGGGGCTCGCTGAAGCTGCGGGCGCGGGACTGTTTCGTGGGGTGGGATGCGCGGCAGCGGGCCCGGTATCTGGACCGGGTGATCAACAACTATCGGTTCGTGCTGGTGGACTGGCTGCACGTCCCCAACCTGGGCTCCTATGTGATGGCCCGGGGCGTGCGGGCGGTGTGCCGGGACTGGGAAGCCCGCTACGGGGTGGCGCCGTGGCTGTTGGAGAGCTTCGTGGATCCGCGCCGATTCGCCGGTACGGTCTATCGGGCGACGGGCTGGGAAGCGGTGGGCAGCAGCAGCGGCTTCGGCAAGCGGGGCCGTGAGTATGCATATCACGGCCAGCCCAAGGAGGTGTACCTGTATGTAGTGTTCAGAGGGTTTCGTCGTCGGATCGGCTGTCAACAGCGCCCTTATCCTGAAGTCTCTGAAGCCGTCAGAATCCGGGAGGGGAAGCTGCGTATGATGATCCAGAACGCCGGCTACGATCCGGCACTGATCGATTGGATGGTGATCGACGAGGCGATGCGTGAGGACCTCGCCGAGCTATTGGTGAAGTTTCACCAGCTGTTTAGCGACTGTTTTGTGCGCCCGGAGCAGAGGTTTCTGGGGCTGGGGTATTTGCGCGGGCTGATCAGTGACATCGAGCGCAAGAACATCGAGGCGATCGCCCTGGCGTTCGCAGGGCCGGAGAAGGTTCGGGGCATGCAGAACTTTCTCAGCCTCTACCGCTGGGATGAGCAGAAGATGCTGGAGCGCCTGCACAGCTTGCTGCAGGAGAGCCTCGGAGAGCAGCAGCAGCAGGAGGGCATGTGGTGCGTGGATTCCACCGAGATCCCTAAGAAAGGAAAGGAATCGGTGGGGGTGGCGCGGCAGTACTGCGGGGCGCGGGGCAAGACGGAGAATTGCCAGTCCGGGGTCTTCGTGTCCTTCACCTCGGATGTCGGCTACGGACTGCTGGAGGGGCAGTTGTATCTGCCGCAGTTGTGGTTCACCCCCGAGTACGAGCAGCGGCGGCGGGCCTGCAAGATCCCTGAGGAGCTGCAGTTTGCCACCAAGACCCAGATCGCCCTGGAGCTTCTGCAGCGTCAGAAGGAGCGGGGGATCCTGGCCGCAAGCTGGGTGGGCTGTGACTCCTTCTTCGGTGTGGACAGCGGCTTTCGTGACGCGGTGGCCACGATGGGGCTGACCTACCTGGCCGCGATCAAACCCACGAGCAAGGTGTGGGTGGGCGAGCGCTCGCTCACTGTTGCGCAATTGGCTGCCGAGGAGAACACCAACTGGGAGCAGGTGATCCTCGCCGAAGGGGCCAAGGGACCCATCTTCGCCGAGGTGGCCAGGCTGCGCGTGCGCGACAACCGCGACAAGAAGCCCGGTGTCGAGCAGTGGCTGATCCTGCGACGACTGGCCGATGGTCGGCTGAAGGGCTACCTGTGCAACGCTTGGGCTGCGGCGAGCGAACAGACCCTGTGGGGTGCCTTGGTGCGCCGATGGCCCATCGAGCAGTGCTTCGAGGATGGCAAGAAGCACCTAGGCATGGACCACTACGAGAATCGCAGCTGGAAAGGGTGGCACCGGCACATGCTCTACGTCTGCCTGGCGATGCTGTTTTTGCTTCGGCTCCGGCTCCAGTACAAAAAAAAATTCCAACGCTGACCCTGCCCCAGGTCCAGCGGCTGCTGGTGGCCTGTCTGGACCGGCAGAGGCTGGACAAGCAGGACGCGCTGGCGATCCTGCAGTACTACAGCCGCCGGAACTACGTAGCCTACCGCTCCCATTGCAAGAGTGCCCTCCGGCGGTGGCTCCAGGGCCTGCGCTGCTGATCGCACGGCCTGTAGGGGATTTCTTCTCCGCACTCTGAGCCTCTGAGGCTTCCCACCTCCACAGAGGCGCGGCCCTCCTGTGCCTCGCGGCCACGCACGAGCGCCGCGCAGGACCCCTCGGGTGCCGGCGCCGCGGCCCGCCGCCCAATCTCTCGTTCTCCGGTCCCCGTCGGCGCGCCCCCAACCTCCCGCCGCGCTCGCCACGACCGGTGCGCCCTCGGCTCAACGCGCCAGTGATCGCTGTAGTACTAGGCCAGATCGAACTCAGCGGACCCGCCGATCAGTTGAGTGTGGACGGTGGCATAGAATCCGCTTCTGCCGGCCTCCATGATTTCTACAGGATTGCCGGTCTTGGCCGAGTAAGCCTCGGCGACC
>JBFMCB010000256.1:0-2887 GCA_040754915.1 Chloroflexota bacterium
CCATTGTCGCGCAACAGGGCAGGCAAGGGACCCTACCCTTTTCGCACGCTAAGAGGACCCAGAAACCAGGTTTCTCCGAGAAACCTGGTTTCTACCTCCGCGAAAGTGGGCGCCGTTAGATGCCCTCTTGGCGAAGCCCCGAAGCACGGGGGCAGCCTGCGGTTGCGAGGCAATCCGGCCTTCCGATGAGATTCTCAGCCAAGGACAAGCTGGCCTCCAAACGCCAGCCTCCCCTCGGCGTGTGGTTCGTACAGGACGTGCACATTCGCCACAGGCCTGTTGCACGCTCGTGCAATGGCCTCTGTCAGACGGAGGGCCTCCACCTGGAGCTCCGCCCCTGTAGGCCGCTGTGCCTTCAATACTCGCACGAAGATGGGATAGACGGGCTCGGCCGGCCCGGCCCCATCTTCGGCATAGTCCTCCGCCGCGAGCCGACTGAGCTTCACCCATGTCCTGCCAGGAGAAGCTCCCATGGCTTCGGCCGCGGCAGCCGCGAGGTCCGCCGCCAGGCTGGGGGGAAGGGCCTCTCCAGGCCGAAGGACTATCTCAATATCGAGGATAGGCATGTGAACCCCGGCGGAAAGCTCTCACTACGGGCGGGCTAACTATTGACTATACTGCACAATTGCAGTATAAATGCGAAATCATACGGCAAACACCGCAGTGCCTGCCCTTCAGTGGTATACCATAAATTTTTTTACAAGTCAACGGCTCGGGCTGCGCCCCACCCCGGCCCTCCCCGTCGACGGGGAGGGTGAGGGAGGGGGTAGGCCGTGATACCGACACCCCTCACCCTGTCCCTCTCCCCATAGGGGAGAGGGGAGGTGAGGGGGGCCAAGGGGTGTCGGAGCCTCACCAGGCGTATGCCCCGCACGGCTCGGGCCCGGCTGGTGAAACTCCCACGACACAAGGTCATGGGTATCCCCCTTGGACCCATAAACCAGGTTTCTGCCCGGGGCAGCGACGAGAAACCTGGTTTCTAAGCCGGTATCGGCCATTTAATTCTTACGAGGAGGTTGCCGTGGACGCGTACTATCACCTGCGCCAGAAGCTGAGCACCCACGCCCTGGGGGCGCCGGAACGGGAGGAGTTCGACCAGATCCTGAGGATGCTGTTCACGCCGGAAGAGGCCGAGCTGGCCCTGCACCTGGGCTTCCGGCCCCAGCGGCTCGGCACCATTGCCGAGAAAGCCGGGCGGCCAGAGGGGGAGGCCGGAGCCCTCTGCGAGAGCATGGCGGACAAAGGCCTGGTCTACGCCTACAACGCCCACGGGCAGATGGTCTACGCCCTCCTGCCCTCGGCCCCAGGGCTCTTTGAGTTCCCCCTGATGATCGGGGCCATCACCGGGGTGGACATGGAGCGGTTGGGCCAGCTCTGGGTGAAGTTCTACGAGAACGGCTGGGGCCACGAGCTCCACGGCAGCCCCACCAATATGGCCCGGGTCTTCCCGGCCGAGGGCTCCATCGCCTCCAGCGTCACCGTCCTTCCCTTCGAGGAGGCCGCCCGCTACGTAGAAAACGCCCGCTACCTCTCCCTGGCCAACTGCCCCTGCCGCGTCAGCAAGAAGGCCTGCCATAACCCGGTGGAGGTGTGCCTGGGCTTCGACTACGCCGCCAAGTACCTCATCGAGCGCAAGGCCGCCAAGGCCATCACCAAGGAGGAGGCCCTGGCCATCCTGCGCCGCTCCGAGGAGGCGGGCCTGGTGCACTGCGCCTCCAACACCCAGGAGAAGATCGACTACATCTGTAATTGTTGCTCCTGCTGTTGCGGCATCCTGGGCGCCGCCACCCGGCTCAAGGACACCGCCTCCCGCCCCCATTCCAATTTCTACTCCACGGTGAAGGCCGAGGACTGCACCGCCTGCATGGCCTGCGTGGACCGCTGCCCCATGGGGGCGATCACCGTGGACGAGGTGGCCGCCGTGGAGGCAGCGCTCTGCATCGGCTGCGGCCTCTGCGCCTCGGCCTGCCCCACCGAGGCCATCGCCCTGTTCCGCAAGGAGGAGACCGTCCCGCCCCGGGACCACTCGGAGCTCCTGGCCCGGGTGGCCGCGGAGAAGGGCCGCCTGGAGGCCTTCACCGCCAACCTATAGCGGGGAGCAGGGAGCAGAGGGCAGATAGCAGCTAGCGGGTAGCAAGGAGCAGAGGGCAGATAGTGGGTTGTGGATATATGTGTATCCTTGCGCTTGTAGATTACTCTCTAAAGTAGCAAGGAGCAGAGGGCAGATAGTGGGTTGTGGATATATGTGTATCCTTGCGCTTGTAGATTACTCTCTAAAGTAGCAAGGAGCAGAGGGCAGATAGTGGGTTGTGGATAGCAGCCACATTGACCCGGCAGGGCGCGAAGAGGTTCAGAGCGAGCACAAGATTCGCCCCTATGCGATGCACATAAACCACCGGTCACTCCCGTAGGGGCGATCCTTGTGATCGCCCCGATCCCTTGTAGCTATCTGCCATCCACTATCTGCTATCTTTGGACGCGAGCAAAGCCTTCGCTGCGGGAACTGGCTATTGCCCGAAGGCTCTCGACCTCCTGCCTCTGGGGGTGTAGCTTGGCTCGCCTGCTTTCAAATGGCATTTGGGCACACCCCTTCCTTGGTTTGCTACTGGAAAGGATTATGCACGCTTCTTATTTGCAACTGTATTAAGGTTGCACTACGTACCCCATCTGGCGGAAGTCGTCATCAAAGGTAAAAACCTCACCAAGCCCCAATCGCCGCATCAAGGCGAAGCTGGTGCAATCGGTGAAGCTCCACTCCTTGTCTGAGTAGCGGACAAAGACCTCCCAAGCATCTTGACAGACCCCTTTCCCCACTTCGACCACGGTAATCGCCCGACTCCCCAGGACAAAGTCATGAAGGGCTACTGCCGCTCGCAATCCTAAGCTC
>JBFMCB010000257.1:0-2841 GCA_040754915.1 Chloroflexota bacterium
CAGGGAGAGGGAGCGTTTTCCCTCGCCCCTGTGGGGAGAGGGCCAGGGTGAGGGGCAGTGTCAACCGACTTTGCAACAGCCGTGGTGCGGGGGCCAGGACATATCGGACGAGGCCTCCTCTCCTGTAGAGCTAGCCTTGAGCCAGTCCTGGTAGAACTGCTCAGGTGTTTTCTGGCCCAAGGTCTGGTGGGGCCACTCCTGCTCGGAGAACTGGTTCTCCTGATGTCCCGGAGTTGAACTCCGGGACATCAGGATTTCCAGCAGAACCAATCAGTCACGAACAAGCAGGCATTAACGATAAAGAGCCCTTGGAAATTGCTGTCCCAAGGGCTCATAGCAAGTCGCCGGGACAGGGTGGTAGTCTGCGCTCAGATCCCCCTTCGCCGCCCTGATGCGAGAACTAAATTATCTGGCTCCTCGGGTCCCTAACCTGCAGTAAGGTGCCCATGAAGTTTCCACCTGGGTTCAAAACGGCTAGTCATAAGCATCCAGTTAACTTCTCCCGCGCATCATAGGGTCCAGGGCATCTCGCAACCCATCGCCCAAAAAGGTAAAGGACAGCATGATCGTGGCGATACAGATAGCCGGTGACAGAAGGAGCCAGACCTGGGCATTAATGGCATCGCGCCCCTCCAAGAGCATGCAACCCCAACTGGTAGGGAAAAGCGAGTTAGGGTCGGTGGGAGGACGCATGCCGAGGCCGAGATAGCCCAGCACCGCCTCAGCCAGGATCGCTTGCGGGACAGCAAAGGCAGCGGCGACGATGATCGGTGCCAGGGAGTTGGGAAGCAAATGCCGCCACATTATCTGGCGGTTGCTGGCTCCGATCATATGGGCAGCCTCGATAAATTCTTTCTCCTTTAATGAAAGGACCTGGCCACGCACCAGCCTGGCCACGGTAACCCAGTTCACGATGGAAAGGGAAACGAAGAGTAGCACCAGACCGTTGAGGAGGTTACCAATAGCCGTATCCCGCAGAGCAGTCATCATGATGATGATAAACAGCAGGTCCGGAAAAGCGTACACAACGTCGGTAAAGCGCATCAACAGATTATCCACCCGACCACCGGCGAAGCCGGCGATCATGCCGATCAGGGTGCCGATGCTGACGATGATGAACATAGGGATGAAACCAGCGATCATGGAGGTGCGCGTGCCGAAGATAAGCCGGCTCAAGACGTCGCGCCCGATAGCATCGGTGCCCAAGGGAAACCGCCAATCGCCGGTACGGGGATCGTTGGGCAAGGTGACCCAGGCCGGCGCGCGGAAGGTGTTGCCGGCATAGTATTGCAGGGCATTATGCGGGGCGATAAGAGGGGCCAGCAGGGCCACCAGAGCGAAGAAGGCGATGATCCCCAGGCCGACCATGGAAGCCCGGTTGCGGAGGAGCCGTCGCCAGGCATCGCTCCAAAGGCTTGCAGGTTTGCGGGTCGGGAATGCTCGCCCCAGGCTCGTGGGCTGAGCATGAGTCTCTGCGACGGCTGCCATTCCTGATTAACCTCCTCTCTTTCCCAGCTTGATACGTGGATCCAGCAATACGTACACCAGGTCTACCCCCAGATTGGCCAGGGCGACCAACAAGGCGTAGAGTAATGTCAAAGCCATAATAATGGTATAATCCCGGCGAAAGATGGACTCCACAAACAGCCGCCCGATGCCCGTGACCAGAAATTGGCTTTCGATGATGAATGAACCTGTCACCAATCCAGCCAAAGCCGGCCCAACGTAGGTGGCCACCGGAATCAAGGCGTTACGTAACATGTGGCGCAGAACGACCAGCCGCTCCATCAGACCTTTGGCCCGTGCCGTACGCACATAATCCATGCGCATCACTTCCAGCATGCTGGCGCGGGTGAGGCGGGTCAGAAAGGCCCCCGTGGGCGTCCCCAGGACGAGGGTAGGGAGCACCCAGGGCTGCCAGCGACTCCAGTAGTCCAGCTCAATGACCTTAACCAGGTCAAGCCAAACCGCCAGGATAATAATCAGAAAAATGCTCAGGACGAAGTTGGGAATGCCGTAGCCGACCGTGGCGATGAAGAGGCAGAGATGGTCCACCCAGGAGTTCTGCCTCAGGGCAGCAAGGACGCCCAAAGGGAGGCCAAGAGCCAGGGCATAGAGGAGCGCCAGGATGCCCAGGACGGCCGTGGTGCCTATACGGCTCTCCCAGATAGGGCGCCCCGCCAGTGGTTGGAAGATAATCTCGTTCACCTGCCGTCCCCGGAAGCGGTAGGAGGGCCCCAGATCGCCCCGCAGCAAGCTCCCCAGATAATTCTCAAATTGGGCGTCAAAGAGCTGCGGTATCGCCTCCAGCCAATTCCTGCTTTGCGCCAGGGTTTCCTGGAAGGAGGCAGTATTGAGGAAGAGAGGCTTGTTCAGGCCAAAGGACTCCTCCAGGCGTTTGACGATCTGCTCACTGGTCTTGGTGGGATCCAGGTCGAAGGGTCCGCCAGGTGTAGCATGCATGATGATGAAGGTCACCAGAGAGATGACAAAGAGGACCGGCACCAGCCAGAGAATACGACGGATAAGATACTGTGTCATTTCCTGTAACAAGCTCCCTGGAGAGCCTAAAAGATGCTCTCTATAAGCTTAAAAGTGCAATATTACTCCCAGGCAGAATTTGCCCAAAAATAAACAAGACCCGAACTCCGAGACACCATCAGAGCTTGGAGGTCTGGGACCCGGAGCACTCAAAGCAGGCATACTGGCTGGCTTCGCCTTTAACGGCGAAACCAGCCAGTATCAAGGCCTCGCACGGAGAGGATTACTTGGTCGGATAGCCTGGACCTACCTTAGCTAGATCGATATTGTAGGTCCAGGTCGGCCCGCTATAGCCACCCG
>JBFMCB010000258.1:0-2810 GCA_040754915.1 Chloroflexota bacterium
ATCCGGGTCCCGGCGATAATTTAAAGCCACCGCCGACGGCCCCAGCACCTGAACACCTTCCAGGCGAAAGCCGGGCGGCAGATAACCTGGGACCTGAATCGGGAAATCCACCCTGGCCTGCGCCTCGGGGATGGTGCTGTTGATGGGTCAACAGGACTCACGACGGCCAATCCAAAGGCCGACGGCCAAAGTGGCGATTCCGATTAGCACCAATATCCTCGGGGAATACGAGCTACCTGTTCTCGGGAGCGTCGCCGAGGGACCCCACCTCCTCGTCCAGGGTGTAACGCCCTCCACGATCTTGTCGATCTCTTTGCCGTCCGGAGCGACGAAATAGAGTGTCAAGCTGGCTGGGGCGGTGACCGGAAAGTCCACGAACTGAAAACCTCCATCCGTAGGCTCCACGACAAACACATAGTAGGTTCCTAACCTCTTTATCGCCCTTAGCCGGTGCAACAGCAGCCAAACCCGTGCTGCTTTTCTGGCCGCTATCGCGTCGTCCCGCCCTCGATCGCCAATGCAGTTCTTTGACTCCTCATCGAACGGCTCTCTTGAAACCCCCGAGAGATTTAGGAGGTCATATTCGATGCTCGCCGAACCAGTGGCCACAAAGAAAAAGTGTGTCCAGGGATACTTGATGAGTTTCTCACCCTTCTCGTCTGGCCATTTCCACCGGCCGAAGGACCATTTGGCGGCCATGTCTTCCGCAGAGGGCCTGGTCCAGGTGCTGGATTTAGCACAAACGGTGAACGAGATCTCTTGGCCACGAGCCAGGATTTCCGGCACTGGGGGTGTTAGCACTGGTGTGCCAGTAGCCGTGGGCGCTGGAGTCCCTGCCTCTGCGCCGAGCGAAGGGGAAGGGATCAGGATTGTGGACACCAGAGCCATAGCGGCAACAGCCAACAGTAGTGAGGAAATCGAGATGCTTTTCATTTTGCCCTCCATGCGAAGGTCTCTGAAGCAGGCCATTGTCGGTGGTCGGAGGTATCCTGCCTAGTTGTCATTTCCCTTTATCAACTGTCTGCCTGTCAGACAAAGCAAATAAATGATCATTATTGTCCCGCCCAACGCCAGGACGAAGGTAAAGAACAGCCTCGCATTGAGCTGGGGCGGCTCAGAGGGCTCTGTGCCAGTTACCGGTAATCCCAAGGGCTCCGGACAGGGGTCTCCCCATAGGCTCTTTTCCCCCTCGGTCATGTAAAAGATCTCTTGCCCTTGTGAGGTCACAAAAAAGAGTCTCAGAGGGCACCGATTGGGTCGAAGAAAGTCCACTGCTTGGAAGCCTTGGTTCCTGGGCTCCACGACGAAGACGAAGGTGTTCCCTAGCCTCCTCAGGTTGACCGTGCGGTGGTACTTGAGCCAGATCTCAGCCTGACGACCTGTGCTCACCTCCCAGTGGCGAGGGCGACAGAGACCGTCCCCGCGCGGCGTGAAATCTGCCGACCACAAACCCGACAGCCTTGCCATCATGCCATGGGCATTCGCTCCGCCAGGGTATTGCAGGAAATCGTCAGTCCAGAGCGGCAGACTGGCGAGATATGCCTCACCCGCGCTCGCATATCGGGAGTCCGACCACACCCTCTGCCGCTGCTCTTCCAGGGTGGGACGAGTCCACGCATCATCCTCGAAGCAGACTTCAAAGTGAACGTCACTTCCCCGCTGCAAGACCTCGATCGGCCCGGATCCCTCCCCTTGCGCATGGGGCGGCCCCAGGAATGATACTGGCAAGCTGAGCAGAAAGATTAGCACCCAGGAAAGTCGGAATCGGCGATCGAGCCCATGGGGATTAACAATGTTCGCTATGACTCTGAAATCCATATCCGGGTTGCCTTTAGTTGGCCATCCTTTTGCAGGACACCTAGCACCTGCATATATCGGCCTGTTCGAATGTCACGAGCGCTTCCATGACCAATCTTGATGACACTATTATCGTCATATTCTGCGGCATTTACCGCGATTCTGCCGGAGAATCGAGTAGTGGTCAACAGACCTGATAGGTAATCGGGCTAGATGTATCGGCTTTGATTCGTTAGCCACTCTTAACGAGTTGCGGGTGCTGACGCTGTCGCTTGATCATCGAGCTTGCTTTCAAGAATAGATGGTCCCATGGTCAAAAGAACTGTGCCATCCGCCTCATCCACAATCGCGGCTCTCACCCGATAAGGCTCTCGCGCGGTCGGAACGGCGAATACCGCCGTAGCCTTGCGGCTTTTATACTCCGCCGCAAAGCATAAGAACTGCCAACATCCTTCGCGCCAGTGATCCAACAACCCCGACTTAAGAAACACCGAGAGGATCCGGAAGGGAGCGCTCTCCCGCAGCCGCTGCTGGGTTTCAGACCGTGGCACGGCGGCGGTAGCGCAATCATCTTCAGCTCGGGCTTGATCCGCCAATGCTGGCGACTTGATCCAAGCCCAACCTAACTCCGGCGAAAGGCCAACGAACAGGAGTGCCTCCACTGCCACTAAGCTCAGGAACCATGGTCTAGCAACAAGAGCCATCAACCAGAAATCTTGTGCCTTCCATCCCACCACGGTGCACACTAAAACCAGCCCGGCCCGCACTAGGGTATGCCACGAGACCGCTACCTCGCGCCCGCCGAGGCATCCGCATGGCCGGCCTGGATCTGCCTTCACCGAAAAGGACAGATAAGCGATAAACGCCGCGGCAAGGCCAGTTGCCAACCTTATCTCCCACCAGAGATGGGGTGGTAGGAGAAGAAGGAGCGCCACTGTAATTTCCACCACGCCAATCAGCCGATAGACAGTCTGAGTTGCGCTTTTCTGCCGGAACAACAGCGAGAGCGCTGA
>JBFMCB010000259.1:0-2800 GCA_040754915.1 Chloroflexota bacterium
TGGCCTGTACTGACGTCTCTATGAGCCGGTAAGTGTCGGATGACAAAAGGATCTGACCTGGCTGGGCTGCCTCTTGAAGCCGCTTGGCCAGGTTCACCGCGTCGCCGATGACGGTATAGTTCATCACCTCTGGGGTGCCCACATTGCCCACAATGACCTCTCCGGTGTTGATGCCCACGCTAAAGCCCAGCCGGTATCCCTCTGGCAGGCTCTCGTGATAGGCGGCGATCTCCTCCCGCAGGGTGATAGCCGCTTTGGCGGCCAGGAGGGCGTGGTCCGGCTGTGGCAAGGGTGCATTGAAGACCCCCATTGCAGCGTCACCCAGAAACTTGTCCAGGGTGCCTTCGTACTTGAGGATCGCCCGGGCCGCCAGGGAAAGATAGCCGTTCAAAAGCACTACCAGGCGCTCAGCCGGCATTCGTTCGGCCAGGGCGGTGAAGCCTCGGATGTCGGCAAAGAGCACAGTCACCAGGTGTCGCTCGCCACCCAGGGTGACGCGTTTTGGATCCGAGAGGAGCCTCTCCACCACGGTGGGGGCCACGTAGCGAGCGAAGAGTTCTTTTATGCGACGCTTCTCCTGTTCCTGGATCAGCTTCTCGGCCTCCAAGCGCTTGCGCTCGGTCAGGTCATCGATGACGATGGCCACGCCAATGGGCTCGCCAGCCGCATCGCGCAACGCGGAAAGTCGTAGGACCAGGCTCACCTGCCCCCTGGCTGGCAGGTACGGCTCTATATCGCAGGTGATCTGATCGGTCTCGTCTTTCGTGAGCCTTTCGATGTATCCTGAGAGTTGGTTTTCATCCAATGCTCCCAAGGCCACCTGATAGGGTCGGCCGATGACCTCCCCCGCCGAGAGCCGAAAGATGCGTTCGGCAGCCCGATTGAAGGTGGTAACCGTACCTTTGGCATCGACGGTAACCACGCCGCTGGCGATGGAGGCGAAGGTGTGTTCCATGTAATTCTTCATCTCGGTGATTTCCATCACCTTTTGCTTGATGCTCGCGAAGAGGCGGGCGTTCTCTATGGCAATGGCTGCCTGATTGGCCAGGGCCACCAGGAACTCGAGGTCTTTCTGAGAGAATATCCCGGTTCGGATCCGGTTGTCTACATAGACTACACCGCTGGTCTGCCCCTTGACGATCAGCGGCACGCACAGGATCGAGCGCAGGCTGTAGCTGATAACGCTGGCCTGGGCCCTGAAGCGAGGGTCCGCGCTGGCATTGGTGGTTGAGATCGGAGAGCCAGCGGTCGCCACCCTATCCACGATGCTGCGGCTGATCTCGAAAGCAGGGCCGGCAATGGTCTCCCGGTCCATGTTGCGGGCTACTTTGAAGACCAGCTGACCTGAGTCTGTTTCCCTGAGCATGAGGAATCCGCGTTCGGCCCGGGAGGTCGAGATGAACATATCGATCACCAGATTCAGCACTTCCTCCAGGTCAAGGGTCGAGTTGATGGCCTTTGAAACCTCGATGAGCGTGGAGAGCTGCCGGCGCTCGTTCTCCTGGGTGTGGATCTCAGTGCCCAGTTGGGCCAGGGATGAGTCAAGCTCCTGGATAAGCTGGCATGCTTGATCGAATTGTTGGTTGACTTTCTTGAGGATGGAGAGAGTTTCGATCAGCGCGGCGCCTTCGGAGCCCCGGGGGACAGGTTCGAATAGGCCCTGGCCCGGCGAGACTTGCTCCATGATGTGCCTCAAGGCGCTGACCCTGTCTCGGATACTGGAGAAAGTTCCAAGGAGCAAGTCGGTCATCGATCATTACCCGGGAGTTGAGGTGGTTTTCTCATCATCGGTAATTATACCGCAGTTCCCGTCGCCAGGCAATTGATAGCGTCTACCTGGAAGTACCTGTGCTTGGTAGAAAAAAACCGGGCAGGGAATGAATCCCTGCCCAAAACTCTGGCCTATGGGCTTATCGATCTCCTGATCTATCGATTCACCGATCTGCCGCTCAAATCAGCTTCGTCCCACATTCGCCGCAGAAACGCTGGCCCGGGTTATTCTGGAAGCCACACTGAGGGCACTTGCGGAATCCCAACGGAGTGCCACAGTTGCCGCAGAATTTCTCGCTGCCCACCGGTTTTCCGCAGTTAGGGCACAAGGTTTGCCTGGCACTGATATCTCCGCTGAATATCTTGGCCTTCTCCACCGCCTCTGTCATCTGTTCCACGCCCACCCTGGCCCTGGTGGCGGCCAGTTCGCCGGCCATTTTCGGAGCGCAGTCCATACAGAGCCCGGCCTCCTCATTCCAGCAGCTCTCGCAGACGTAGTGGGTACAGCGAGGGCAACGCTTGAAGAGCGGCTTCACCTCATTGATGGCCGCCTTGAACGCGTCGTCCCGTTCTCGTCCCCAGGCTGCCTCCCGGACCCTACTGCTGGCGCTGGAGGCCGCGCCGAAGATGCCGCCGAACAGGCTGGAGGCCATGTCCAGGGCAGAGCTGGCAGTGCCTGCCTTGGATTGGACGAAGCTGGAACGGTAGCCGTCATTGCAGCGATCGCAAAAGAACTCAAACTGGAACCCGCTGTCGTTGCTGTGATCTTCGTAGTTTCGCGTGAAAGAGATCAGCTCGGCCATGGTGTACCTCCCTATGGGCTACGTACAGATAGCTGGCAATGCTTTTTGGCGATTATATACCAGGGTTTAAGGAGTGTCAATGGGGCCTGCGCTCGGAGCGCCCGTCTACCTATTGGACACCACCCGTCTTTTTGCCCTCCTGGCTGAATCACCTCACCCTAACCTTCTCCGTCAAGATCTTCTTCTGGGTGGCGATGTACCACTGGTCAAGCTGTCGGAAACGGTCG
>JBFMCB010000260.1:0-2687 GCA_040754915.1 Chloroflexota bacterium
GAGGGACGTCATGGAACTCCGTATCTGGTGGAATAACGACCTGGTCCACTCGCTTGCCCTTCCACTAAAGGGATTCACTGTCCATCTTTGAAGTGAAAAAGTGTCTACTTTTCAGCTGCTCCTAACACGGATCTGGTCGGAATGTTGGCGGACCGCCCCGCTTTCACCGGAGAATCTCCGGCGCAGGGCCGCCACCGCCAGCTCGGGCGCGGCCAGGCCGTGCACCGTCTTCTCCAGGGGACACATGTCGGTGCCATCCCGGTTCAGGATCATCGGGATGGATCGTTCGTATTCATAGGGAATGCCAGCGCGCTGGAGCTCGTTTCTGGCCAGCTCGCTGATCAAGCCCGCGTATATCTCCCTTATTCCGACGTGCCAGGCGATCATGGCCACCGCCTTCCCCACCACCTTGTCGGCCAGGGCCGCGCCGGCCAGCTTCGGCCCCAACTGGTCGGTCACCTGGAGAAGGTCTCGGATCCCGGGGCTGGCGCTTTGGGCCAGTATTTCCTGCCTCCTGACAACGACGAAAGCCAGGTTCCGGTCCCGCATGACGTCCCTGGCCATTTCCAGGTCGCCGCTCAACTATCTTCTCCCGAACTCTTTTTCCAACTGCTCGGCGCTCAGGTGCAGCATGGTGGGCCGCCCGTGAGCGCAGGTCCGGGGCGAATCGGTCTTCTCCAATTGCTCCACCAACTCCCTCATCTCCACGGCGGTGAGGGCCTGGCCGGCCTTGACTGCCCCATGACAGGCCATGGTTATCGCCGCTTTGTCCAGCCAATCCTCCGGCGAACCCTGCCCCTGGGAGAGTTGATCCAGCAACTCCCCTAGGGCCAGCTTAAAGTCGCCCTTGAAGAGCACGACCGGCACCGCTCGAAGCAGGTAGACCCGGTCACCGAAGGGCTCGATAGAGAATCCCAGGCGACTCAACTCGTCCAGGTGCGCGGAGAGGGCCGGGGCCTGATGCGGGTTGAGCTCCAGGGTCACCGGCTCCAAGAGAAGCTGCGAGCTCACGCCGGCCCGCGCCTGCTCTCCTCGTATGCGCTCGTAAAGCACCCTCTCATGCGCCGTGTGCTGGTCGATCAGGTACATCCCTTCCGGGGCCTCGGCGATGATATAGGTCTGGGCCACCTGCCCCAGGACCCTGAGCGGCGGCAGCTTTGACGTGACCTTGCCCGGAGCCATAATATCCGAGGAAACAGGTTCCGGCCCGAGCACCTGCACCGTCCCGGCAACCAGAACTCTCTTTAATGGTACGGGAAGCGGCCTGCCCCGCTCTGCCGGCCAGGCCGCCGGCGCCGTGACCAGCGGTATGGGAGCTCCTGCCACCAGGCATCCGCGCACCGCCTTCTGCACTTCGGCGAACACCTGGCGATCCCACCGGAACCTTACCTCGCTCTTGGTGGGATGCACGTTCACGTCTAGCTCCTCCGGCGGAACCAGGATGTTCAAGGCACAAAGGGGATGTCTGCCCGATGGAAGCGTGGTGCGGTAGGCCTCTTCCACGGCAAAGGCCAGCATTCGGCTCTGCACCCAGCGGTGGTTCACGAAGAAAGACAGGTGCCCTCTGGTGGCCCGGTGCACCGCTGGTTGGCTCACGTAACCTCGTATCGTAACGCTCGTCCCCCGGTCTGCGGTGCCCGCCGCTCCACCCCCGACCTCCAGCATGCTCTTGGCTACCTCCAGCCCATAGACCTGGCCCAGAACATCCAGTAGCTGGCCTGAGCCGGTGGATTGAAAGGCCATGCGCCCGGAGCTGACCAGCGTGAATCTCAGGCCGGGGTAGGCCAGGGCGTACTGGCAGAGCAGGTGGTAGATGTGCGCGGCCTCGGTGTCCTCGGACCTCAGGAACTTGCGGCGAGCGGGGACGTTGTAGAAAAGATCCCTGACCGTAACGGTGGTGCCCAAGGGCGCTCCTCGGGTCCCCTCCTGGAGCACCTCGCCTCCGGCGATCTCGATGTAGCTCCCAGCCAGCTCACCGGCGGGCCGGGAGACCATGATCACCTGGGAGACCGCGGCGATGCTGGGCAAGGCCTCGCCGCGAAAACCCAGGGTGCGCACCGCCGTCAGGTCTTCGACCCTCTCGATCTTGCTGGTGGAATGGCGCTGGAAGGCCAGGGCCAATTCCTCCGAGGGGATGCCCCAGCCATTGTCCACTACCCGGATCAACTCCACGCCGCCGCCTCGGGTCTCCACCTTTACCTGCGTGGCCCCGGCGTCGATGGAGTTTTCGATCAACTCTTTCACCACCGAGGCGGGCCGCTCGACGACCTCTCCCGCCGCGATCTTGGCCGCCACGGAGGTGTCTAAGACGCGGATGGGCATGCGATTAACCCCTCAGAGCGAAAGCGCCAGTGCCCAGGCCGCCACCAATACCAAGAGGAGCGTGCCCACCAGGCCCCCCAAAGTCAGGCAGCCACAACAGCTAAGCCAGGTGCGGATCCAGTATAGCTCCTTCAGGGCCCGCACCGGGCGCTCGAAGCCGGGCAGAAGCTGCAGGTAGTCCATGGTAAGCCAGAAGAAGGTGTAGAGGAACCCGCGTAACATGCCAAAGAAAGCCCTAACGATGCTCATGGTAGCACCTCGCCCATGTCCACTTAGGAGTGCAGCCTTAAGGCTGCATTCCCAGCCCAACCGCATTGTCCCCCCTCACCCTGCCCCTCCTCTGATGTCCCGGCGTTGAACTCCGG
>JBFMCB010000261.1:0-2680 GCA_040754915.1 Chloroflexota bacterium
TACGCCAGGTTCGGGCGGCGGCCGAGGAGAACCGCAAGCTCCGAGAGGAGATCGACAAGACCCAGGCCCTGGTCAAGAGCCTGGAGGCCGAGCATCGTGCCCTGGTGCGCCCGGGAGCGGTCTGGACCGATCTCTTGACCCGGTCCCTGGCGACGCTGGCCCCGGAGATCAAAGTGGGTTCTTTTTCGTATAACGGAAAACAGTTGACGTTGCAGGGCGAGGCCAGCTCGGCCATGGTGGTGCTTCAAGGAGCTAAGGCTCTGCAAGGGACGGGCCAGTTCGGCCGAGTGAGCGTGACCTCGTTGGCCATCACTGGGGGTGAGAGAGAGCCTCAGAAGGTAACCTTCACCATCATTGCGGAAAAGTAGCTAGATGATCATCGTCTATTTCGTGCTGGGCCTGGTCATTGGTAGTTTCCTGAATGTCTGCATCGACCGCTTGCCTCGCAAGGAATCCATTCTTTCTCCACCATCACGTTGTACTGCCTGTGGCCAGCAGCTCAGGCCTCTGGACCTGATCCCCGTGGTAAGCTTTCTCCTGTTGCGGGGCCGCTGCCGGTATTGCACCGCCCCGCTGCCCTGGCGCCTCCCGGTGGTGGAGCTGGGGACGGGGCTTCTCTTCGCCTTTCTCTGGTACCACCTGGGCCCCTCGGTTCAACTTTTGCTCCTGACGGCGTATGCCTCGATCCTGGTGGTGGTCTTGTTCATAGACCTGGAACACCGCCTGGTGTTGAACGTGGTCTCCTACCCGGCCATTGTCCTGGCCCTGGTGGCCGCGCCCTTCACCCCCAACCAGACCATACTCCGGCTCCTCCTGGGCGGGCTGGTGGGGTTCGTGATCTTCCTGATCATCGCCCTCGTCTACCCGGGTGGCATGGGCATGGGCGACGTGAAGCTGGCGACTTTCCTGGGGTTGGTGACCGGCTTTCCCCAGGTGATCATCTTCATCTACATCTCGTTCATCATCGGCGGGCTGGTGGCCCTGGGGCTTCTGGTCACCAGGCTAAAGAAGCGCAAAGACCCGATCCCTTTCGCGCCGTTCCTGGTCATCGGCGGGTTTACGACTATGGTTTATGGCCAGGAGATCCTGCGCTGGTTCCTGGCGAGATAGCGAAGCCTTTGCGCGTTCCACGTTAGAACGTTCAACGTGCAACGCTGAGTGGAGGAGTGGCTGTGGGCATTCAGGATATGCTGCGGAGGATGATCGAGGTGAACGCCTCGGATCTCCACCTTAAGGTGGCGAGCCGCCCGGTGCTGCGGATCAATGGCCAGCTCGTGGTCGGAGAGGACATGCCCGTGCAGACCCCGAAATCCCTGGAGGAGATCTTCGCTGCCATCGCCACGCTGGAGCAGCAAGAGGCCCTGCAACGGGAAAAAGAGCTGGATTTCGCCTACAGCGTGCCGGACCTGGCCCGCTTTCGGGTCAATGCCTGCTGGCAGAGGGGGACCCTGAGCCTGGCCTTCCGGTCAGTGCACTGGAAGATACCGTCTATCGCTGAGCTGGGGTTGCCCGAGATCTGTGCCCTCCTGGTGCTGAAGCCTCGGGGCCTGGTCCTGGTCACCGGCCCCACCGGGAGCGGCAAGTCCACCACCCTGGCGGCCATGGTCCAGCACCTGAACAAGAACCGCCGCTGCCGGGTGGTGACCATCGAAGACCCCATCGAGTACCTACATCAGGATGAACAATGCATCATAACCCAACGAGAGCTGGGAATGGACACTCTCTCCTTCGCTGATGCCCTGAAGCACGTGCTGCGCCAGGACCCGGACGTGATCATGGTGGGAGAGATGCGCGACCTGGAGACCATCGGCGCCGCCCTCACCGCCGCCGAGACCGGGCACCTGGTCCTGGCCACCCTACACACCACCAGCGCAGCCCAGACCATAGACCGGATCATCGACGTCTTCCCGCCTTACCAGCAACAACAGGTCAGGGTCCAACTGTCCACCACCCTGGAGGCGGTGCTCTGCCAGACGCTGATACCCCGGCTGGATCGGGAGGGCAGGGTGGCAGCGGTGGAGGTGATGGTGGCCACCTCGGCTATCCGCAACCTGATTCGAGAAGGCAAGACCCCGCAGATGTACTCGGTGATCCAGACCGGCGCCCAGTTCGGCATGCAGACCCTGGACCAGGCGTTGAGGAGCCTCTGCCAGCGCCGCTTGATCTCTTTGGAAGATGCCCTGGCCCGGGCGGTGAACCCCGAGGAACTGAGGCGGCAGATGTCGTATGCCTAGGGGTAGGAGCCCAACCGTGTTGGGCGTACCTGATGTCCCGGAGTTGTACTCCGCAGCCTAAAGGCTGCACTCCGGGATATCAGGAGAACGGCCAGTGCGATTGGGTGCTACCCGGAAAAGGGGCTTTCATTCTTTTTTTTGCCGGGCAAAAGACGACGCGCGCTCTGTCGCTATGGTACTCGTAGCTTACGTTATCCACTGAAAGGTAGATCCGATAGCCTGGCGTGATCACCTGGGCGTACATCATCCCCGGCTGGGGGCAGCCCAGGCTCGTATCGGGCCAGTCCACCCTCTCCACCCTGACGACGGTGATCGCGTCTTGGTCCTTCCCCAATCTTTGCGCCAAGTCTTTCCTGGCCAGGTCAACCACTCGCCCCGCCTCGGGCGGAAAGGTGGGCGTGACCGGGCCGGCGCTGACCGTCGCCATTGTGCCCTCCTTGGACGCA
>JBFMCB010000262.1:0-2639 GCA_040754915.1 Chloroflexota bacterium
CTCCCTTTACCGGCTGCCCCAGCGCACCAAAGACGTGAGGGAACTCCTGGCATTGGGGGGCGGCAGCGATCTGTTTATGTTCCGCCGCGAACTCGCTCGTGGCGAGGTGATGGTGGAGTCATCCCTCGACACGGCCTTAATTGCCCTGGGCTACCCCAACCGGGAGCCCGAGCTCTATTTCAAGTACTCAGTGGTATACCATCCGGAGGACCTGTCGCCCCTCTGCCTGATTCACGGCGAAAGAGACGCCACAGTGACTATGAACCAGGCCCGGCGCCTGGACGCTGCTCTGGCTGGAACGGGAAGACCTACGAGACGCACTTCTACCCCGAACTTGAGCATTACTTCGACCTGGAGAATCCTGCCCCTGACACCATGGACATGTTCTGGGTAACGGTGAACTTCTTCAAGAAAAGCTTGTGAAAATCGCCGGGCGCGAAATCAGCGTGCCCTTCAGCTCTCTCAACACTCCGCTCCCCTTACGCCGGAGAGTTCTTCGGCACTATCATCATCCAGGTTCTCACAGTGCCTTCATGGCCTTCGCCCGTTAGCACCAGGCTCCGCTCTAGCTCGGCCCGCTACGGCGGGTCCGATGTTACGACGCGGCAAGATTCACTTAATGTTACGGACTGCTGAGTTGTGATGACATCATTTCTGTGTTCGGGTCACCCCTAGACAGGATGGTCGCCACGAGGCCGCCTGGTCTCTACCTCGACCGGACTTGCACCGGTCAATTGATTGAAGTTTATCTGGGCGCGCAGCTAACTAATCAGTTGGTCAGAACTATAGGGGCGATCCGTAAGTGGCAGCGAAACCCCCGCACCAGCCTTCCAGAAGTGCAAGTCTCCAAGCAGCCAATGGTAGAGATTAGCATACCTGTAATCTGGGTGTATCTTTAGGCCAACCCCGCCGATCCTTCCCATGTCGCTGAATAGCAGCCGTTTGATCAAAGCAAAAACAGGCGGGGAGAAGCGAGCCTCACCACCTACTGCCGCAACCGTACAGGAACTAACTACATCAGCAGCTTGAAGAAGTCGGACAAGCTTCGACGGCGTGGACAGGACATTGAGAACAATCCGGTCAGGTTTCACGTAAGTCGTCCCAGCCTGCAAGGTCTCAAGGCAGTTGGCAAGAAACCTGTCCTCGTTTGCTCTGTCTCCACTTGGCCGGTCAACTATAACGATACCCTCAGACCTCATTCTACGAAGCTGGATATTCACACGTTCAAGAAATAACCGAGTAACGTCCATCTCCGCGTTTGGGGCGCTCGTGGCAGTCCTTAGATTTGTATCCTCAATAACAACGATCGCCTTCACCCCACCGCGCTCAGCCATGCTTAGCACGTCGATAAAAAATGCCTCTCTCGTCTCTCCGACGAGGTTGTCACGCATCCAAAGGTCCCGTCCGGGCGACCACTTAAACTCCTCTCCTTGGGGGAACCCATAATCAGCACACAGAGTGTCAATTGCCCGCTCGAGATGCCAAACTGCTTGGCCAGGAACAAGGATGCCTCCAATAGCAACGAGGGGACCCATACCGGGGCGAGATGGTCTCCCCTGGCGAGCATCATCGGTAAAGAAGAACTCCATTGAAGTTCCCCCCTATTCCGTGTGTTTGACGCGGTGTTGCGCGAAGGGTACCTAATGTTCGAGGCTGGCGATGCCCCACGCCCGATTTCGTAGGCAGAAAAGCGGTGAACTCAACATAAAAACTTTTGGGGGCAAAGGCATGTTGTGTGCAGTTAGGGTCTTGGGGGCAAATTTGGGGTCAGGGCTTGAAAAATCAGTTCTTGCCCCAATTCCTTTTTGGGACCACCTTGCCGACCATAGCATAGTGGATTCTCAGGTGACCAGCAATCTCCTTAAGCGTATATCCGTATTTCACGCGAGCGTCGTGGCTGCCCCTGTCTCCCCCGGCCTTCGTGTCTATCCCCTTGAACAGTTCGCTTGGACCCGGCCTTCCTGCATATCGCTGCGGTCCCGGCATCCCCTTGACCTGTTTCCTGCCGGTTAGCAGGCCTTTGAACCTCTCCACAAATCCCTTCTCACCTAGCAACACCTGCCCCTGAAGCTTATCCCACGGTGACGCAGCCCGCATTCCCCCTTCGACGAACGTCCGATGTCTCTTTTGCGCAGTCTCTCTCGGTCCTGGTCGTCGGCGAAGACCTTGTTTCGGGCATTGCCTCGCGAGGTCACATGGTAGACGGCCCCCCGGACATTCTATCCGTAACGGCCTGGCCATAGACGGAGTATAGCAGCGAATATGTTATATTTCAGGACCTGACCCCCATACCGGATTGTACCGGATTGCAGGTCCATGCTCAAGATTCACATTCATCTACGCGTTCTTCATCCCCTGAATTCTCTTCACCGCCTCCTGCGCCGCATCCGCCACACGCCCAAACACTGTTACACCATTATCCTCCCGCGCCACGCGCTCTAGTTCAAGCAGTGCCCGCACATCGCCGATTCTCCCCAGCGCCCATGCCGCGTACCGGCGCACCTCCGCGTCCGCATCGCCCAGTGCGGCAATCAGCGGCTCGACCGCCCGCACATCGCCGATTTCCCCCAGCGCCCATGCCGCGTACCGGCGCACCTCCGCGTCCGCATCGCCCAGTGCGGCAATCAGCGGCTCGACCG
>JBFMCB010000263.1:0-2637 GCA_040754915.1 Chloroflexota bacterium
GGCCGGCTTCAACGGCTTTGAGTCTTGGTCGAAAGTCTATTTGGAAACAACCGATAGCCACAGGATAACCAGGGGTTCGAGCGGACAACGTAATTTTCCGCTTGCGGTGATGGCTTAATCCTTGTAGTATGACAAAAGATTGGGGGAGTGGCGTTGCCGCTCAGCCCCTGCCGTTAGGCGGCTTTGAACCGAGTAGAAGAAACCCACACTGTGTAGCGACAGTGATCCTTAACAACTGAAAATGAAGCAACATCCGGCACGCCACAGTAGAGCTTTCAAAGTTCGGGCTGCCGTGCCCTCCACCCGCGACCAATTTCTACGACCAACTCTGGCGTAACCACCTTCACACCCATTCCTTGCGCCGTTGTCTCAAGACCCCGCCGCGCTCTGGCCCGGAATTCCGATGGGATCTTCTGCAAGAGTGCCAATGCTTCGCGGCTCCAGACCACCTCCTGAGCTCGTGCTTCTCGCACAAATAACGCCATGACGACGCCCAGGGCACAGAAGCCGGCTGCCACCAGGAACGCCTCGCCAAAGGCCGCAGCCATGCCATGTAGCCGGGCCACCTCGGGGCCGAACTCTTCAGCCAGAGCCCTGACGTGATCGGCAGTTCGGCCGGCGAACACACTGCTCAGGATCGCCACCCCGAAGGGGCCGCCCAGATTGCGCACCATGCTGAACATGCCCGAAGCAGCGCCCATTTTCCGCGGGGACACACCACCGACGATGGCCTTACTCAACGGCGGGAGCGCAATCCCCATGCCGATCCCCAAGACCCCCAGCGCCAAGCCGGCGTACCAGTAGGGCGTATCAATGACAAGAAAACCTAGTAGCAGGAGCGCCAGAGTTTTGGCCAGCATACCCAGGGCAGCCGTCCAGCGGATGCCTAACCGGTCGGCCAGAGTGCCACCCAACATGGAGAAGATCGCCATAGCCACAAAGAGGGGAACTACCATCATACCCGTGTCGGATGGCGTGTAGCCTTGCACGTTCTGCCAGAAGAAAGGGATGAGGAACATCGCCCCCTGCATGGCGATAAAGGAGACAAAGGCAGTGCCGGCCAGCAGCAGGAAGAAGGGACTCTTGAGCAGATCTACATCGGCAATAGGATTTCGCGTGCGGCTTTCGTGGATCAGGAAGGCGATCAAGCACGCACCAAAGGTAACCAGTAGCCCAATGATGGTTGGTGAAGTCCAGCCCCAGTTGCGCCCCTCGTTCAGCACCACCAAGATGCTGCCCACGCCCACGAAGAGCCAGGCCGAGCCTGCCAGATCAAAGCCGCTCACCTTCTGGGTCTTTGATGGCCGCAGGATGAACCACGGAGCCAACACTGCTACCACTCCAATGAACACGCTGAAGTAGTAGAGAGAGCGCCAGCCACCCCAGTCCACCAGATAGCCGCCCAGTAGCGGACCGATGGCGGGAGCGGCGCCGCTGGCGATGCCCCAGATGCCCATGGCTTTGCCCCGCTCCTCGCGGGAGAACATCTCGCCGATGTAAGCCATGCCGGCGGGGAAGATGGCCGCTGCACCGATCCCTTGCACGAAACGGGCAACTGCCATAGAGAGGATATCCCAGCTGAGGGCCGCCACGCCGGAGCCTAGTAGAAAGGTAAGCATGCCCCCAATAAACAGGCGCTTGCGGCCGTAGAGATCGCTGAGCCGGCCCATGACCGGTTGCAGGGCAGCGAAAGCCACCGCATAGGCGATGCTCAGCCAGGCTACATCGTTCACCGTGGCCTGGAAGTCGGCCATAATCACCGGCATAGCGGGAAACAAAAGACTCAGCCCCAAACTGACCACAAAGGTGCCGATGAGCAGGGCCGTCAGGCCCCACCACTTGTAGTTCTCCTCGTTTATTGTGGGTCTTTTCATAGTTGATCTTCTCCTTCAATGAGATTTTGGATCCAGGCGATATCTCGTTCCAGGTGCTCGATAGCTCTGGTTAGGAGAGCCGCCCGGTAGCGATGTATATTGCGTTCAGCGATCCGCTCCTGGTCGCCTCGGCGCTCTTCCAGCTTGCGAACCCATTCGTCTCGTTGTTGCTCCAGCAGCCGCACGCGTTCTGAGGGTTGTATGCTATGGATGAATAGCATCTTTAGATTGAAAGGCGCACCGGGGTCTTGCATCAGTTCCGAGAAGCGAGCTTCACCTTCAGATGTGATTCGATACACGATGCGACTCGGGCCGGTCTGCTCGTTGACGCTTCCGGTTACCTGTCCGCGCTCTTCTAGTTTGCGAAGCATGGGATAGAGAGACCCATAACTGACAGTGCCGAAGTAACCAACGATATTTTCCAGTCGTCGCTTCAGTTCGTAACCATGTAATGGCATCTCTTTGAGTAGACCAAGAATTGGTAATTCGATCATAGGCAATCACCATCTATATATCGAGTTGATACATCCGGCATTATATATCAAGTCGATATATCTGTCAAGAGGCTTGAAATACTGGAGACCTTGCACCGTCCACATATTCGTGTGGTCGTCAACTATGCAGCAAAGAGCCGCCTAACGTAAAAAGCGTTGAATGCGAGTGAGGAACGAACCTCGCTTTCAATGCTTGTTGAACAAGCCTGCTTCGACTATATTCTGTAAATTGGCCTGTTTGCGTTTTAAATGAATTTATTTTTGGATAA
>JBFMCB010000264.1:0-2624 GCA_040754915.1 Chloroflexota bacterium
TCAACTTCCTGCGACGCGGCCTGGCCTACGAAGGGTACGCTGTAGATACCGCCGAGGATGGGGAAAGTGCCCTGAAACGCGCTCTCCAAGCACCCCCGGACTTGGTGATCCTGGATGTGATGATGCCCGGCCTGGATGGTCTGGAGGTAGCTCGCCGTTTGCGCGCCGGGGGCGACGTGCCCATCGTCTTCCTCACCGCTCGAGGTGCTGTGGCCGATCGAGTGGCCGGCCTGGACGCCGGTGCCGACGATTACTTGGTCAAGCCCTTCTCTCTGGACGAACTCCTGGCCCGTGTTCGTGCCCACCTGCGTCGTCGCCAGCCCGCCGAGGGTGAGGTGCTGCGCTTTGGCGACCTCTCCTTGAACACCGCTACCCGCGAGGTCCAGCGGGGCGACCGGGTCATCTCCCTGACCAGCAAGGAGTTCAACCTGCTGGAACTCTTCCTGCGCCATCCCCGACAGGTGCTTACCCGGGACGTGATCTACGAACGGGTCTGGGGCTACGACTTCGGTGGCGAATCCAATGTTATCGAGGTCTACATCCGCCACCTGCGCCAGAAGCTAGAGGCCGGTGGCCTGTCCCGGCTGGTCCACACGGTGCGGGGGGCAGGTTATGTTTTAGATAGCCGGGAAGTCTGATGTCTGTATGTCTATCCGTTTACGCCTGACTCTCTGGTACACTGGCCTCCTGGCGATGACGCTGGTGACCTTTGGGGTGATCTTCTATGTCACCCTGGCCCAGGGACTCCTGGCTGAGGTAGACAAGACCTTGCGTCGCGCCTCGATGGAGGTGCATCGTGCCTTGGGGGCCAGCAGCGGCAACTTTGTCTTTGAGCACGTGAACGTGACCCGCCTGGATGCTCTGCCCATGGATGAGTTCGCCGCGCCGGGAGTTTACGTGCAGGTCATGGATGAGCGGGGCTACGTGACTGCCGCCTCCTCTAATCTGCGAGGCAGCCAGTTGCCGGTGGACCTCGCCCTGATAGAGACCGGTTTGGCCGGGCGCGAGAGCCTGGCTACCCTGGCAGCAGGCGGTGGGGAGCGAGTGCGGGTGCATACCACGCCCGTCCTGGTCCAGGGCCGCGCCGTGGGGCTGGTCCTGGTGGGGCACTCACTCCACGCTCTGGATGTGACCTTGCGCCAGGTAGGGTTCATCCTGGTGACCGGGGTCCTGACTGCTACCCTGGTCGCCGGGCTGGTAGGTTGGGCCCTGACACGGCGCGCCCTGGAGCCCCTGGATCACATCGCCGCCATGGCGGAAAGGATCACTGGTGCCGACGACCTGAGCCAGCGCATCGCCTTTAGCGGCCCCCGCGATGAGGTGGGCCGCCTGGCAGCAGCCTTCGATCGGATGATGGGTCGACTGGAGCGGGCCTTCCGGTCGCAAGAGCGGTTCGTGGCTGATTCCTCGCACGAATTGCGCACGCCCCTGACGGTTATCCGTGGCAACCTGGACCTATTGAAACGGAGCCTCAGCCCGATAGCGCGGCGAGAGGCCCTGGTCGCCATTATGGAGGAGACCCTGCGCATGGGACGCATCGTCGATGATCTGCTAACCCTGGCTCAACTTGACTCGCCTCAGCCTATTGAGCGCAAACCGGTGGACGTGGCCAATCTGCTGGAGGAGGTCTATCGTCAGGCACAACTCCTGGCGGCAGGAAAGCACCAGGTAACCTTGGGGCCAATTGCGCCCGCCACCATCCCGGGCGACCGCGACCGGCTTAAGCAGATGCTGCTAAACCTGGTGGAAAACGCCTTGAGGTATACGCCGGAAGGGGAGAGCGTAACCATCTCTTCAAGGCTCCACCATCCGGGTTCCAGGCTATCAGCTCCGGGTGAGCACGGAACGCGGAACACGGCACGTGAAACCCTGGCCATCAGCGTCAGCGACACGGGCATCGGTATCGCCTCTGAGGACCTGCCGCGCATCTTTGAGCCGTTTTATCGAGTAGATAAGGCACGGTCCAGGGCGCGGGGTGGAACCGGCTTAGGGCTGAGCATCGTCCAGGGGATTGCTCAGGCCCACGGTGGCTGGGTGACCGTACAGAGCGAATTGGGCAAAGGGAGCACCTTCACCGTCTGGCTCCCAATCTTCTTCTAACCAAACTCTCATCTTCTTTTCATCTGGCGTTAATCTTCATCTGGCATTCTGGTCTTGCGGAGAAAAGCAAGGGCTGGAATGCCTTTTTTGCTGTCTTGACTGTAGAGGCATTACCCTGGACGCCGAAGCTTGCTTCGGCCACTGTGTGCCGAGAACAAGTTCTCGCATCCGCAAGTCTGATGCTGCTAGTGTCATGGCAGTTTTCTGGTTCACCCCTGCTGGGCAGAGAGTTTGAAACCACTGATGATGGAATCCTTCAACAAGAAGAGGTTCTTTCCACACGGGACTGTGGCGATCTTTGCCATTGTGGTGGCGCTGGTTGCCATCCTGGTCAGCCAGCAAGGGCCTGTCGAGGGGGGAACCGGCGTGCTGCCGGCTGTAAGCAATGACCCTCGCCGCCCCCTCCCTGTTTCCATCAGCAAGATGGGGGAGACGCCGCGACCGTACCTGGGCATTACCTATCTACCATTGACACCGGTCATTGCCGCTCGTCATGGTCTGGCAGTACAGGAGGGAGCCTGGAT
>JBFMCB010000265.1:0-2586 GCA_040754915.1 Chloroflexota bacterium
TAGCGTCATCGATGAAGGTGATCAGGTACACTTGCTGCTTGCTGCCCTGGGGCCCGATGGGCAGATAGGGTCCATACTTGAGATCGGAGTGCCACAGTTGGTTGCGGTGGCGCTGCTGGTAACGCCGGGCGGCCACGCCCGTGGCGGCGTACAGGCGCATATGCCGGGTGCTATACCCGCGCTGGGCCAGCTGCTCTTGTAAGGTGCTGCGCTTGACCTGCCCCGGTGCGATGCGGCCTTCCCACTCCAGGATCTGAATGAGCTGCGCCACACTGCGGCCCGGTACTTCCCGGCGCAACAGGATGGCCTGGTCGAGAATGGCCGGCGGGATGGCGGTAGCTGGCGCCCGCCCTTTCCCCTGTGGCTTCAGGCCGTCGAATCCCTCCCCGGTCAAGTCTCAGAGTGTCTGTAAAAAGCGGTCTGGGTCATGCGGTGGCGACATCCTTTCTCGTTGACTCAGCCAATCGCCGTTCAGCCTGCCGCTGTCGTTCCCGGGCCTCGATGTAGCGCTCCAATTGCTTTTGCTCGACTTCGCTGAAGCGCACCCGGCGCCAGCGCTCGCTCGCCCGCCACAGCACCGCGAAGACCAGTTTGAGACATTCCTTCTCCGTACGAAAGCGCGGCAGCACCTTCGCCCGCCGTCGCTCCTCCTCGAAACTGCGTTCCACCAGGTTGGTCGTGCGGATGCTCTGGCGATGGACCGGCGGCAGTTTCAGGTGCGCCAGGCTGGCCTGCAGATCCTCACGCAGGCACTGCATGGCGGAGGGGTAACTGCGCTCGTACTTGGCGATGACCTCCTGGGCCAAACGCCCGCCTTGGGTGTGGTCGGCGGCATCGCGAATGGCCAAAAGATGCGCCTTGAGCTCCGGCCGTACCTCGTCGGGCACCTTGTCCAGGATGTTTTGCATCTTGTGCATCCAACAGCGGATGCGCTCAGCCTCGGGCCACATGGCCTCGACGGCCTTGATCAGTCCCGGCGCCCCATCCGTGGTGACCGTCAGAGGCGTCGGCAGTCCCCGCCGCACCAGGCTGCGAAAATGCTCCAGCCAGTCCCGTTCACTCTCTCGGTTGCCCAGGCTCATGTAAAGCAGCACCTTGCTGCCGTCCCGCAGGATCGCCCAGGTCACCAGAATCGCCTGCTGCACGCCCGCCTGCCGGCGCAAGGATTCGTACACCGCGTCCGCGAACAGGTACACCACGTCAAAGCCGGATAGGTCCCGCTCGCTGAAGGCCTCGTACTCCTCCCACAGGCGCTCGCTGAGCCGACTCACGCTGGCATGGGACAGCAAGGAGCGCTCCTGGCCGCCAAGCTCCTGCAGGGCGTCCTCAATGTCCCGGGTCGAAAGCCCGCGCACGTACATCTCCACCACCAGCCGTTCGAGTACCTCGGTCCGGCGTTGCAGCGCCGCCCACAGCGACGGCTGGCACACCCCGTGCAGGCCGCGAATCTGCGGGACGTCAATCTCCAGCCGACCCTCGGCGCAATCGACCCTGCGAGCCTTGTAGCCGTTGCGCGAGCCTGGCTGGTCGGGCTGGCGTCGTTCATAGCGACCCCGACCGCCCAGGATGTCCGCTGTTTCGGCCTCCAGCAGCTCCTCGATCAGTTTCCGAGCTCCCAATTGGACTAAGGTGCTCGTCAGGTCTTCGGCCTGCGTCCCTTGCCGTGCCTCCGCGGCCATCTGCTCGGCCAATTGAGCAATCCGCTCCACAGGTGGTATCCTCTTCATAGGTCTGGGCCTCCCTCGGTGCCCCTTCAGGGGTCGAGTTTTATGCTACCACCGATGGTAGCCCAGACCGCTCTCTTTTTACAGACACTTTAAGCCATGACCGGACAGTTGTAGGTCGTGTCCCGTCAAGTGACGTAAATTCGCCTCCCGTGTCCTCTACAGATAATGTCATCAGCTAGCTCGCTCGTCCTAACGGCGTATTCCGGCGAAACCGACCACTGATTCCGAATCAGTAGTCGCCGTCTTCATTCCCGCACTCCTCTACCAGGTAAACAAGGGTTTGCGGCTCTTGCGGCCCCGGTTGTTGTGTGCCCATAGTGTGCCAAATTTCAGGGTGTGTTCCGGCCATTAAAAAGCATCACCTCCAGCTTCGCTGTCGCATTTTCCTGCATGTCGGGCAACACATGGGAATAGGTGTCCAGGGTCATGGTAACGGAAGCATGACCTAGCCGCTCACTAACTATTTTCGGGTTCTCGCCAGCCACCAGAAGCAAAGTCGCGCAGGTGTGGCGCAGGTCGTAAAGCCGAATGTCTGGCAAGCCAGCATTCTTGAGCAAGGGCTTGAAGTGCCGCTTAACTATATTCCAGGGATCCGCAGGGGTCCCGTCCTCGTTGGCAAACACAAGGCCATGGTCCTGGTAGTTCGGGTTCTTCAGCCTGGCCGCCGCCTGCTGGCGTTTGTGGTCGCGCAAGTCCTGCAGCACCGGCAACGGCAAAGGGATCACCCGCCGGCTCCTGGCCGTCTTCGGCTCGTCCAGCCGCCAGCCGTCTTTGGTCCGTGAAAGCGCCCGCTGGACGTGGACACGGCCGCGCTCGAAGTCAATATCGGTCCACTTCAAGCCTAACGCCTCACCCGGCC
>JBFMCB010000266.1:0-2564 GCA_040754915.1 Chloroflexota bacterium
GCGCGGGGTGGAACCGGCTTAGGGCTGAGCATCGTCCAGGGGATTGCTCAGGCCCACGGTGGCTGGGTGACCGTACAGAGCGAATTGGGCAAAGGGAGCACCTTCACCGTCTGGCTCCCAATCTTCCTCTAACCAAACTCTCATCTTCTTTTCATCTGGCGTTAATCTTCATCTGGCATTCTGGTCTTGCGGAGAAAAGCAATGGCTGGAATGCCTTTTTTGCTGTCTTGACCATAAGGGCATCCCCTGGACGCCGAAACTTGCTTCGGCCCCTGTGTGCCGAGAACAAGTTCTCGCGCCCGCAAGTCTGATGCTCCTAGCGTCATGGCAGTTTTCTGGTTCACCCCTGCTGGGCAGAGAGTTTGGAACCACCGATGATGGAATCCTTCAACAACAAGAAGAGGTTCTTTCCACACGGGACCGTGGCAATCTTTGCCACCGTGGTGGCGCTGGTTGCCATCCTGGTCAGCCAGCAAGGGCCTGCCGAAGGGGGAACCGGCGTGCTGCCGGCTGTAAGCAATGACCCCCGCCGCCCCATCCCAGTTGCCATCAGCAAGACGGAGGAGACGCCGCGACCGTACCTGGGCATTACCTATCTACCATTGACACCGGTCATCGCCGCTCGTCATGGTCTGGCAGTACAGGAGGGGGCCTGGATCACCGCCGTCGCCAGGAATAGCCCCGCTGAGCGCGCCGGTCTCTTGCCGGAGGACGTGGTGGTGGCTTTTGACGACATACCCCTGGACAGTATGTGCAACCTGATAGAGCTGCTCTCCTTGCATAAGGCAGGGGATCGGGTGTGGCTGATCGTCGTCAGGCAACAGCAGCAGTTGACCCTGGAGGTCGTGCTGGGCAGATGGAGGCTCCTGTAAGTCAAGATGGTTACCGTGGCTACCCTACGGACTATTCCTTTAAGGGGAGAGTTGGCTACTTTGCAGAATGTACTAACCGCACCCCATTTGTCCCCAGAGTGGCGGCGCGACTTTGTCCCGCCACCTGCTGGGTTCGTAGGCGCGGTGGCCCTGATCGGCGTTTATCTCGGAATCTTGACCTTAGCACAATCACTTTCGCATGCGCTGGAGCAGCTATTGCAAAACCGGGTGTGGGTAGGCCCGGTGGCGATGAATGCACCTCATGCGATGGCGGGTGACGCGACAGCGGCCTAGGAGATGGAGATGTCAACCAAACAGATTACACTGCCTGTCGTCGGTATGACCTGCGCGTCGTGTGTGACGACGATTGAGGGCGCGCTCAATAACTTGAGCGGAGTCGAGAAGGCCGGTGTGAATCTCGCAGGCGGCAAAGCCAGTATCACCTACGACCCGGCGCGAGTCGGCGTGCCGCAACTCGTGCAGGCCGTGACCGACGTTGGCTATGAAATCGGCACTGAGCAGGTGACGTTGCAAGTGTCCGGGATGACCTGCGCGAGTTGCGTGGCCCATGTGGAGGAGGCCCTGACCGGACTGGAGGGCGTGCGGAAAGCCGTAGTCAACCTCGGCCTGGAGACGGCGCGCGTCGAATACATCCCTGGCCTGGTCACCGTCGCGCAAATGAAACGCGCGGTGCGCGAGGTCGGCTACGGAGCGGAAGAGAAGGTTGAGGGTGCGGAGGCGCTTGATCGCGAGAAAGAGGCGCGTCAGCGCGAGATTCGCCGCCAGGGAACGTATCTCGCGTTCACCGTCCCGGTGGCCATGCTGGTGATGCTGGGCACATTTCGCGACTATTGGATTCTGCCGCAGTTCATCCCGGAATGGCTCGGCTATAAGTGGGTGCTGGGCCTGTTGACCACGCCCATTGTCCTCGGGCCGGGCCGACAGTTCTTCGTGAACTCATTTCGCGGCCTGCGCCACGGCGTCACCGACATGAACCTGCTGTACGCCACCGGGATCGGCGCGGCATATGGCATCGCCGTCATCAACACTCTCTGGCCGACGGCTGGCTTTGGCGGCGAGGGGGCGACCTTCTTCGAGTCGGCCGCGCTCCTCACCAGTTTCATCATCCTGGGTCGCTGGCTGGAGGCGTTGACTCGCGGGCGTACGTCAGAGGCCATCCGCAAGCTGATGCGCCTGCAGCCTAAGGTGGCGCGCGTAGTACGCGACGGCCGCGAGATCGAAATCCCGGCCGACGAGGTAGAAGTAGACGATATTGTCCTGGTGCGACCGGGCGAGCAGGTGCCGGTGGATGGCCTTGTCCTGGAGGGCTATTCGGCGGTGGATGAGAGCATGATCACCGGCGAATCGCTGCCAGTGGAAAAGAAGGGCGGCGACGAGGTCATCGGCGGGACAATGAACAAGACCGGCGCGTTCAAGTTCCGGGCGACCAGGGTGGGCAAAGAGACTGCATTGGCTCAGATCATCAAGTTGGTCGAGGGCGCCCAGGCGAGCAAAGCCCCGATCCAAAAGTTAGCCGACTGGGTGGCTGGGCATTTCATCTTGGGTGTGCATATCCTGGCGGTGGTTGTGTTCGTTTTCTGGTTCTTCGTGGGCTACAATCTCTTCTTTGATCCCCGCAGCGCGTTCATCCTCTCGCCCTACAAACTTGGCGAGATCGGCGTGTTTGGCTTC
>JBFMCB010000267.1:0-2545 GCA_040754915.1 Chloroflexota bacterium
ACAGCATCCGGCACTATCTGGCCGGCACGTCGTATCGTCTGGTGGCCGACGCGGCCAGCACGCAGTCCCACGTCCATATCAGTCATCTCGAGGGCTGGCGGGCCATGCAGAGGGCTGGTGGTACGGAACGGGAGGAGGACAGGGGCAAGGGGAAACCAGACCTGGGCCCGTGTCCGCGGGCGGTGATCCTGGATGATGTCCATGTGCCCGTCGCCGGGGAGGATCTGGTCGTTGTGGAACAACGAGCGGCGTCGCCTGGCCCATGAGCGGCAACGGCTCCAGCGACCACGAAACCTTAAAACTTCTCACTCTCATCCTAAATCACCGTAACGTGACCTCCAGCAGGTATGACTGGACAGATGGCTAACCTTGGTGTATAATTGGGACGACATAGTACGGAAGAAAGGAGATCAATGTGGCACCTACGACTGCAACCGTCATTCGCAAGGTCACTGTGTCACTCCCCCGCGAACTGCTGGAGTACGTGGATGGCAAGGCTGCCCTGGCCCGAGAAGGCCGCAGCCGGGTGATCGCCGAGGTTCTGGCCGCCTGGCGCGCCAGTGAGAAAGATGCCCTGGCCGTTGAAGGTTATCGCTTTTATGCCCAGGAGGCCAGTGAATTCGCCGAGGCCAGCCTGCCGGCTGTGAGGGGGGCCATCAGCCATGCCGGTTAAGCGGGGAGAAATCTACTGGGTGGACTTTGACCCGGTCAAGGGGAGCGAGCAAGGTGGGTTGCGACCGGCCCTGGTGGTCCAGCAGGATGTGGGCAACCAGAACAGCCCCACCACAGTGTTCGTGGCCATCACCAGGACTGTCCCCCCGCGGCCTTATCCCTTTGTGGTTATAGTTGAGCCGGAAGAGAGTGGGCTGCCTTTTCGCAGCGCCGTGAACTGTGCTCAAATGGCGACCATCCAGCAGGTAGGCCCAGAGTCCCGGCTGCGCCCGCCAGCCGGCGTGCCAGAGCTTCGTCCCGCGGGCAGGCTGAGCCCCGTCAAGATGGCCGAGGTGGACCAGGCGTTGAAGTACAATTTGGGCCTGACGTAAGAGAACATTGCCTTCATGGTCACTGGACGTCTCCCCCATTATGCCACGCATGAACATCGTGTACGACATTTGGCCTGCCCCCGGCCGTCGCGGCCTGGTCCCTCCCGTAGCAGTCGACTCTCTGTCCGGACCCGGGCCTCGCGCCCCGGCACTATTGCCCCCACCTGATCGGCAGCGATGGTCGCCGCCGACCCGGTAGCACCGATCGTCTCAAACTAGTGGCTATCTGCTAGCTGTACCCTGCGCCGCGGCCCTTGATTAAATGGCCCGGTGGGGATACAATAGCACAAATTCGCACACAGGGGCCGAAGATGTGGCGGGTTATCGGCCATGATTGGGCCGTGGATCTACTGGATCACAGTATCAAAGCGGGGCACATCAGCCACGCCTACCTGATCACCGGCCTGTCCTCGGTCGGCAAGACCACCCTGGCCACCCAGTTCGCCCAGGCGCTCCACTGTGCCGGGCCGGATGCGCCCTGCGGCAACTGCCGGAGCTGCCGCCTGATCGACGAGATGTCGCATCCGGATGTGCACCTGGTTTCCCTGGACACAGTGCCGGAACAGGAGCGCAGGACCCGGCGGGAGATCGGGATCAACCAGATCCGGGAGCTGCAACACTCGATCAGCCTGAAGCCCTACGCTGGGAAATGGAAGGTCTGCCTGATCCTGGAGGCGAATCAGCTCAGTGAGGAGGCCGCCAACTGTCTGCTGAAGACGTTAGAGGAGCCACCATCCCACTCTGTCTTGATTTTGACCGCCGTTGATGGTAATATGCTGCTGCCGACCATCACCTCCCGCTGCCAACGACTGGACCTGCGGCCCGTGGCCACTGAGACCATCTATCGGGCGCTGATCAAAACCTACGGCGTGGAGGAAGACCAGGCCCACGTCCTGGCCCACTTGGCGGTCGGAAGGGTGGGCTGGGCGCTCCGGACCATACGCGATGGCGAGCACCGGCAGGAGCGGCAAAGGCAATTGGCCCTCCTGTGGAAGATGGGCTGCGCCAGCCGGGTGGAGCGCATGGCCCTGGCCCAGGAACTCAGCCAGCAGTTCGCTAAGGGCATTGCGGAACGCGAGGGTGTGCAGGAGCTCCTGGAGTCCTGGTCGGGGTGGTGGCGGGACGTGCTCTTGATCAAAGAGGGCTGCCCCAACCTGGTGGTCAACGTGGATCAACTCCCCAGGCTGCGGGAGTACGCCGGCCAGGTGCCGGCGGGCCAGGCCAGCGATGCCTTGAACCGCATCCGGGCCACCCAATCGTACCTGGACCAGAACGTCAACCCCAGGTTGGCCCTGGAGGTCTTGATCCTGGGATTTCCGACCGTTAAAGTCTAGAAGCGCAGCCGAAAAGCCGTTTTTACCGCAGAGCCCGCTGAGAGCGCAGAGAAAGAAAGATCTTTGCGAGCTCCGCGTTCTTGTATACTGAGACTTGGGTTTGAACCTTAACAACTCATGGGGTCTTGCAGATTCGGCTGCCTGGTGTACACTGCGCTCCTGGGAGGG
>JBFMCB010000268.1:0-2517 GCA_040754915.1 Chloroflexota bacterium
CTGAAGTCCCGGAGTTGAACTCCGGGACATCAGGACTCCGGGACGTCAGGGCGGCTCCTTAGCTGGCAAGGAGCCGCCCGCTGCTGGTTGGCTCTATTCGATAGCGATGTCCGGGATGTCCGCCTTCAAATTTTTCTCCAGCTCCCCCACGGCCGCCTCTGGCGTCAAGATGCCGGCCTCAACTGCCTTAAGGACCGCGAAGACGTCGGTCATGTACTTGCCCCAGAGAGGGTGTTTGGGAACGTCCTCGGCGTATTCCAGCATAGGGGTAATGCCCTTGATGTAGTCAGCATATTTGTACTTTGCCAGATCCGGATGGTACAAGGCTGACTTTCTGATGGGTGGCCGCATGGTCTGGATCGTGTGCTTCACCTGCAGATCCGCCGAAGAGGCCAGCAGCAGGACCAAGGCCGCTGCTTCTGGGTTCTCCTCTTCTGGTTTTACGCATCCCTTCGTCACCAGGTAGGCCAGAGGTCCCAGGGTCGTTATTGGCTTGGCCTCGGGCACGGCCGGCGGGAAGAGCATGAAGCCCAGGTTTTTCGTGAAGGCCTCCTCGGTCAGGCCGTACACCTCCATCCATTCGGCGGGGGTCCCGGCATGGCTGGCAAAGGTAAAGAGCACCTTGCCGTCCACGAAGGCTTTGTGGATGACGCCCCACTCGGGCGGAGCCTTGGGGAGCAATCCCTCATCGACCAGGCCCTTATACCACTGGAAGGCTTTCAGGGCAGCAGATTTGGTGAGCACCAGTTTGTCTGCCGCGGGGTCGTAGACCCTTCCCCCAAAGATTTTCATGTCAGTGTAGACGGTCTCGCCGGCGCTGGGCCGGTGGAGGAATCCCCATTCCACTCGGCCGGCATCCTTTGCCTTTTTGGCCAGCTTCTTTAAGTCATCGAGGGTCACCCCTTTGGCCGTCGCGGGCAGCATCTTGGCGATGTCGGCATCGGTGTAACCCAAGGCCCTCAGCACATCCTTCCGGTACCAGATCCCATGGGGTGTGGCATCCTGGGGGATACCCCAAATATGCTCCTTGCCTACATAGGGCCCTTTCGTCGGCTTGTACTTGACGGCAGCCCACAGGGAGGGATAAATGTCGTCGTAGCCAAGCCCCCACCGCTCCTTAACGTGATCGTCAAGGGGTACCAGAAAACCGCCGTCAGCCAGCTTGGCGATGTCTTTTAAGGTCACGATGTGCGGGCCCTCTTTGGCCTTGCAAGCGGTGTAGAACTTGTCGGTAAAGGGGTCCCACTTCAGGTCGGAGAACATGGTCTCGATCACGACCTTCTGCGGGATGAGCCCCAAGGCGTTGAGCCTTGTGGCTGCCTCCTCCAGATTAGTCGCCCTGGTGAAGGGCATGGGACCCGGCCCAATGGTCCACGCTTTGATCTTCACTGCCGCTGGCTTGGGGATGGGGGTGGCAGTGGGTGGCACAGGGGTGGGGGATGGGGCGACCGGCGTGGCGGGCCGCGCAGGGGTTGGAGTGGGGCCGCAGGCTGCCGCCAACAGGGCCAATGCGGTCAACGGAGCGAGCAATAGATTGATCCTTCTGGTTACCATGGTTTTCCTCCTTCCTTTAGCAAACGATGACCTCGATGCCCCTCGCCCGGAGCGTGGCTAAGTCTGCGGGGGCGATGCCGTCGTCAGTGACCAGCTTCCGGACGGCGCTAAGGGAGGCCACCCGGGCGAAGTGGACCTTGCCGAACTTGGTGTGGTCAGCTACAACGATGACCTCATCGGCGGCCTGGATCATCGCCTTCTTGATCTGGGCATCCAGGAGATCCACGTTAGTGAGGCCCTCCTGAAGACTGACGGCAGTCACTCCCAGGATGGCTTTGTCCACATGCACCTGCGCAACGGTCTGCTCGGCCAGGGGACCCACCAGGATACGGCTGCCCTCCCGCAGGATGCCACCAGTGAGGTTAACGGTGATACCGGACGACTGGGCCAACTCCCAGGCGATGTCCAGGTCGTTGGTTAGGACGGTGATCCCGCGCCGCCCCTTCAGACTACGGGCCACCTGGAGGGTAGTGGAGCCGGCCTGGAGGCTGATGGTATCGCCCTCCCGCACCAGAGCCGCTGCTGCCCGGCCGATACGCCGTTTGACCTCCAGCAAGGGACCGGCTTCGGCTTCCTGAAAGTTCCGTACGTGCTCCGACTCCAGGGCAGTAGCCCCACCGTAGGTCCTCTTGAGCCTACCCTCTTGCGTTAGCTTTTGCAGATCGCGCCGGATGGTGGTCGCAGTGACCTGGAAGCGGGCACTCAGGTCGGCGACCTGTACTACCCTATTCTCAGCCAGCAGCCGGGCGATCTCCAGCCGACGTTCCTCCTTCAGCATAGCCCGTTCTCGCACAGTGTTATTCGATTTATGCATATTTGTGTGTTCTTTCGTTATATATTTTACCATATTTTGGTGCTCATGTCCAGCACTTCTTGTCTCAGTCCTCTGTGGATGCGCAAACGAATTGCTCCCCTACTTCAGCTCCAGGGTCAGCGGGGCCTCGTCCCTGCCCGTCCTGATGT
>JBFMCB010000269.1:0-2497 GCA_040754915.1 Chloroflexota bacterium
GCAGCGGTTCCTCACCCTGGCCTTTGCCATGGGCGTTGCTTTCAATATCATCGCCAATGCGATCTTCATTCCCATTTACAGCTATCAGGCCGCCGCCGTGATCACCGTTTTGTCGGAGATCGTCCTCTTGGTGCCGTTCTATTACTCCGTGCGCATGAATCTGGCACCCATTCCCTGGCTGGCCATCCTGTGGCGGCCGGCCGCCGCCGCGGCCCTCATGGGCGGGTCCTTCTGGTGGCTGGCGAGGCTCATGCCCTCCCTGGCCGCCCTCCCGGTGGCCGCCGTGGTGTACGTCCTGGCCCTGGTGGCCTTGGGCACGTTCACGAAAGAGGACATTGACCTGGCCCGCAAGTTGGTCCGTAGGCCAACCTACGTTACTAGTGAAGAAATATGACCAGAACCACCCGGGTGGTTAGCGTCGGCGTGCTTTTCGTCTTACTGACCCTGGCCTTCACCTTTCCCCTGGGCCAACACCTGGGCTCTGAGGTGGAGGACTATCAGGACGCCTTGCTCAACGTCTGGATCACCGCCTGGGACGGCCACCAACTCCTGGCCGATCCCTTGCGCCTCTTCGATGCCAATATCTTCTACCCTTACCCGCGCACCCTGGCTTTCTCGGAGATAATCCTCACCAATGCCCTGGTGAGCCTGCCCATCAACCTGGCCACCGGCAATCCGGTCCCGGGCTATAACCTGGCGCTCTTGTTGAGCTTCGTGCTCTCCGGCTTTGGCATGTACCTTCTGGCCTATCGCCTCACCCGCCGGTCGGCGGCGGGCCTGGTGGCGGGGGTCTTCTACGCCTTCAACGCCTACAAGCTCTCCAACTTGGCCCAGGTGCAACTCCTGTCGCTGCACTGGCTGCCCTTCATGCTGATCTTCCTGGACTCGGCTTTGCAGGGCCCCTGGAGCGAACCCAAGAGGTCGCTCCTGCAGGACAACGCTTCCGGTGGCGGCCGGCCGCCTGGAGGGGTTTCTTTGCTGGCTGAGGCGTGGCCCCCATCCCGTCCGGCTCTGCTTTTCGCCCTGTTCCTCGTCCTCCAATGCCTCTCCAGCTTCTACTATGCGATCTTCGCCGCCCTGGTCGCCGGGGTGTACGTCCTTTGTTTCCTCCTCACGTCCCGTGCCGCCGCCTCTTTGCTCGCTTTGGCACGCCTGCCGGTGCCCCTGGCCCTAGCATCCCTGGCCACCCTGCCCTTCGCCTGGCCATACTTCCAGGTACAGCGCCAGATGGGCTTCGAGCGTACCCTTGCTGACAGCGAGCCCTTCTCCGCCAGCCTGCAACTCTGGAGGAGTGCCCTGCCCAACAACCTGCTGTACGGCGGCCTCTTGGGAGCGCGGGAGCCGGTGTACGTGGGCGGCTACCCCCTGGACTCGCTGTTTCCTGGGTTCCTGATCCTGGCCTTGGCCACCCTGGGACCTCTCCTGGCCCTACGGCGCTGGCGTGGCTATCTCTTCTACCTGACCCTGGCCTTGCTCGCCTTCGTCCTCTCTCTGGGGCCGGAACTCTACCTGGCACCCGGGGTTAAAACCCCCCTGCCCTTCGCCCTGCCCTACCGGTGGCTCTACAACATGGTGCCGGGCTTTCAGGCCCTGCGGGCGCCCTTGCGCTTTGCCGGGCTGGTGATGCTGGGGCTAAGCGTGCTGGCCGCCTTCGGGGCCGCTGGCCTCCTTCTCCCTACCCTACCGGGTAGTGGCTCAACCCGATTGGGCCACTACCCTGGGGCGCGGCTGGCTCGAGTGAGGCAAGCGCTGGGCGCCCTCCTGGTGGTGACCGTAGCCATGGAAAACCTGGTTCTCCCGGGCGCCAACGCTGCCCCGGTGCCGACGGGAGCCCAGGTGCCCCCGGTCTACCGGTGGTTGAGGCAGCAAGCCCCCCGAGTGATCCTGGAGCTTCCCTTGAACATGAGCAAGCCCGAGCTGGGTCTCCTGAACCAGTATCTCTCGGTTTATCATTGGAGCTCCACCCCCGATGGCTACAGCGGTTTCATCCCTCCCAGACATGGCCAGGTGGTCTATGAAATGCAGTCCTTTCCCTCGGAGCGGTCCGTGAGCCTCCTCCGGGGCCTGGACGTGGAGTACCTGGTCATTCACACCGACCGGGTGGAAGGCTGGGAACGGATGCGCCGGGCCCTGGAGGCCTATGGCTCTGACCTGCCACTGGCGGCCAGCTTTGGCCGCGACCTGGTGTATCGCGTAGCCCCATCGCTGGCCCGGGCCGTGGTGGAGACCAGGGCCTATCTCCCTCCACAGGCCCAGGCCAGAGCGGCCTACGACGCCTATCTCCTGATCCTGAACCGGGGCCGGGCGAGCCTGGTGGTCAAGCCCACTCACGCGGTCGCCGCCCAGGCCCGTTGGCGTTCCGCTGGGGGACAGGAGGTGGCGACGGAGGCCCAGGCCTTCCTGCCCATCGTTACCTCCGACGTTTCTGTGGCGCGCATACCGTTACAAGCACCAGCCGCCGCCGGCCGATGGTCCTTGTCCTTGAGGGTGGACGATC
>JBFMCB010000270.1:0-2439 GCA_040754915.1 Chloroflexota bacterium
AGGCCCTGCCCTTGGTATTCCAGGCTGCCGCGTCCACCACGTCGAACTCCACCTGGAAGCCCACCTGGCTCAACATGGCCTGGATAACCTCGGTGCGGTCTTTCTGGCCGGGCGTCAGCAACATCTTGATCTTGGTGCCCTGAGGCAGGCCGCTGGCCTTGAAGTACTCCTTGGCCTTGTTCAGATCCGGCTTGATCATGGGAACGTCCAGATACCATACGTTACCCTTGACGAAGGGTTGATTGTGCACCTGCCCCAGGCCAAAGAACACGGCCTCGTTGTACGGATCCCGATCGAAGGCGTATTGCAGCGCCAGGCGAGCATTCTTGTTGGAAAAAGGTGCACGTTTGTGGTTCATGACCAACCGCTCGCCGGAGTTGATGTAGTAAACCTTCACCGTGAAGTCCGGGGCCGGCTTATCCAAGAGCTTCTTGACCTCGGCCATGGGCAGTTCCTCGGTCATGTCGATCTCTCCGGTGCGCAGGGCATTCAGGCGCACGGTGGGATCGGTGATTACTTTTAGAACCACCTTGTCCAGGAGCGGCTCGCCCTTCTTCCAGTAGTCTGGGAACTTCTTTAGAGTGTACGATTCGCCGGGCTTGACCGATTCGACCATGAAAGGCCCGGTGCCGATGATCGTGCTCACCGAGCCATCGGGCTTGTACATCTCCTTGTGGACGATGGCGGTGCGGTTCAACAAGGCCAGATAGCTCAGGAAGGGGCCCATACCGCTGTTGATGGTGATCTTGACCGTATACTTGTCCACCACCTCGGCCTTGAGCCCGATCCCCACATAGGTGGAGCGCATGGCGGCGCCGGACTTCTCGTCCAGGATGCGGTCGAAGACCCACTTGACGTCGTCGGCGGTCATCTCCTGGCCATTGTGGAACTTGACCCCCTTGCGCAGGGCGAAGGTCCAGGTCTTGCCGTCGGCGGAGGTGTCCCACTTCTCGGCCAGGACGCCCACAAAATTGCCCTGGCGATCGGGGGCCACGAGTTGCTGGCCCACCAGGATGTTGACGCGGATGTCACCATACTGGATGGCCTTCAGCGGGTCCAGGGTGGTCACGTCTTCCTTCATAGCGAAGGTTAAAGTGCCCCCTGGCTTGGGCCCGGCGGGCGGCTTGGTTGGGGCGGCCGGTGTCGGCGTGACGGCCGCCGGCGGTTTGGTGGGCGGCACCGGCGTGGGGGTCGGCCCGCAGGCCGCGGCCACCAGGGCCACGAGGACGAACAAGATCCAGAGCGTGAATACAGTAGAGCGTTTCATGTTTCTCCTTTCTCACGAAGAACCTAGCTACAGCGAATCTGCCGCGGTGAAACAGAAGTCTGGGTTATGCGACGGCAATCACCTCCTTCTTACCCTGGGGGTGTTGAACGAAGATCAATGTTCCCCGCGGGACAAGTTGGCAACTTGCCCTACGGACGCCCGAACCCCCACCCCAGCCCTCCCCGTGGACAGGGAGGGGCGGTGTGGGGGGGCCACCGTGGGGCTGGGAGTGCAGCCTAAAGGCTGCACTCCAGTTCTTGCGTCCCCACGTGCGGGCTTCGTTCAACATACTAACAACACCCTTACCCCAGCCTGATCCTGGGATCCAGCACCGTGTAGATCACGTCCACGGTCAGATTGACCAGGACGACCAGGACAGCGATGGTCAGGACAACGCCCTGTACCACCGGATAATCGCGGGCCAGGATGCTATCCACCACCAGGAGGCCGATCCCTGGCCAGGCGAAGACCGTCTCCACCACCACCGCGCCACCCAGGAGGAAGCCCAGTTGCAGGCCGACCATGGTCACCGTAGGGATCAGGGCATTGCGCAAGGCATGGGCCAGGAGGACGGCTCGTTCGGCCAGGCCCTTACCCCGGGCCGTGCGCACGTAGTCCTTGCCGAGTTCTTCCAACATGCTGGAGCGGGTCAGCCGGGTGGTGGTGCCGGCCAACGACCAGCCCAGGGTCACGGCGGGCAGCGCCAGGTGTTGGAGCGATTTGACCAAGTCGGCAATGGGGGAAACGTAGCCAATGGAAGGCAGCCAGCGCAAATAGACGGCGAAGATCAGGGCCAGCATGATACCGGCCCAGAAATGAGGCAGGGAGATGCCGAAGATGGCAAAGATCATAGCGGCGAAATCGGCCCAGGTATTACGTTTAATGGCCGCAATGACGCCCATCGGCAAAGCAATAAGGAGAGAGATGATGAGGGCCGCAGCCGAAAGGAAAAGAGTGGCCGGCAAGCGTTGGGCAATGAGCTGCAAGACGGGCATTTGCGCCCGGTAGGAGCGGCCCAGGTCACCCAGCAACGCTCGCCACAACCATTTGCCGTACTGAACGGCGATGAAATCGTCCATACCCAGCTCCTGGCGCAAGGCCGCTCGCGTCACCTCGTCCAGTCCCTCGCCGCCGTACATCACGTCCAGGGGGTCGCCCGGCACCAAGCGGAT
>JBFMCB010000271.1:0-2432 GCA_040754915.1 Chloroflexota bacterium
TCTCCCCGCTCCCATGCTCCCACGTCCTCTCCCTCTTCGTGATCTTCGTGTTCTTAGTGGATTCATTATTACTGCACTGATAGTAGGCTTCGCTCCCTTGCCAGCCTCACACCCGGAACCCACCGAGCGCACCATCCGTGTGCAGGCCAGCCGATTCGCCTATCAACCGGGAATCATCCGCGTGAACCCTGGTGATACAGTGACCCTCGAGTTCACTTCAAACGACGTCGTCCACGGCTTCGCCGTAGACGACTACGATGTCGAGATGATCGCCGACCCCGGCCAGGTATCCCGGTTGACGTTCACCGCGGATCGAAGGGGCAGCTTTCGCTTCCGCTGCTCGGTGACCTGCGGGGACATGCACCCTTTCATGATTGGCAAACTCCAGGTGGGGCCGAATACCCTGCTGTGGCGAGCCGGCGCGCTGGCGCTGGCCGTCTCAGCCGTGGGCTTGTGGAGATGGCGACGATGAGCCTGCCCACGCTTTTATCCACTGAAAGGTTAAAGAGCGGCACAGCCCAACAAGTGCGCCCGGGTCGTCTGAACCTGTACCGGGTGCCCTGGCTGCGGCCCATCTTGCAAAGCCCCTGGCCGCAGTTTCTCGTCCGGGCCGTGACGCTGGCCGGTTTCATCTTCACCATTGCCGCGGGCATTTTTGGGGTGCGCGCGGGGGGCAGCAATTTCGCCATCATCTTCGTGTGGATCGCCTGGTGGACGGCCTTGAAGCTGGGCTTTATCCCGTTGGGTGGTCGTTCCTGGTGCAGCATCTGCCCGATCCCGCTGCCCGGCGAATGGCTACAAAGGGGCGGTATCTTACAGCCCGGAAAAGGACTCGGCCTGAACCGGCGCTGGCCGAAGTGGCTGCGCGGCACCTGGCTGCAATCCGGCGCATTTCTGGTGATCGGCATTTTCAGCGTCATTACGCTGACCAACCCGCGCGTCGCGGCCTGGGTGTTGGCAGGGTTGTTCGCTCTGGCCATCGGGCTGAGCCTGGTATACGAGCAGCGCGCTTTTTGCAGCTACCTCTGTCCCATCGGCGGCTTTACCGGCCTCTACGCCAAGACTGCCCCCGTCGAAGTGCGTGTGCTGGACAAGGCGATTTGCCTGACGCACCAACCCAAGACCTGCTACCAGGCCTGCCCCTGGGGAATCTACCCGGTCTCCCTGTGGGACAGCGCCACCTGCGGCCTGTGCCTGGCCTGCCTGCGCGCCTGCCCGAGCGACAACCTGGCGTTGAACCTGCGTCCGCCGGGCGATGACCTGATCAATGCGCCCGCACCCCGGAGACTCGATGAAGCCTTTTTTGCCAGCGTGATGCTGGGGTCGGCGCTGGCCTTCGCGGCGGTCTTCACCGGCCCGTGGGGCGCGCTGAAAAATGCCGCCTATGCCATCGGTTCGGTAGAGTGGGGCATTTACGCGCTGGGGTTCCTGGCGTTGAACCTGGCCGTGTTGCCCGGTTTCTTCGCCCTGTCCGTTTGGGTGAGCGAGTTGGGGAAGAAAAAGAATGTCTTGCACAGCGCCATCGCCAATCAAACCCAGGCTCTGCTCCCGCTGGGGTTGACAGCCTGGATCGCCTTCACGCTATCTTTCGCCCTGCCCAAAGCCCATTACGTGCTCGCCGTGATCTCCGACCCGCTCGGCTGGGGGTGGGATCTGTTTGGCACGGCGGGAGCAGCCAGCTTCCCAGGGCTGACCGGCCCCGGCCAGACTCTCCAGGTCGTGATCTTGTTGGGCGGGCTTTTCTGGTCGGCAGAGGTGACGCGCAAGCGAACCCCCTCTGGCGGGTGCGCCCTGCCCGTGCAGGCTTTCTCCTTGATCTTTGCCCTGGTGATGCTCTGGCTGCTGATTTGATCGGTTATGCGTAAGGAAAATCTCGCTCGTTTCGCTGTAATCTCGCTGGCCGTTTCTGCCCTCGTGATCCTGGCCTGGGGCTGGTGGGGGCGCGCCGGCTGGGTGGATGTGCGGGCGCGTATGCCGGAGTACGGTGGCTGGACACCTGCCGATTTGCGCGTGCGGGTTGGAGAGCCGCTGCGCCTGCGCCTGACTTCCGAAGATGTCGTCCACAGTTTCGCCATCGGACAGTCCGACTTCGAGCCGGTGGATATTCCCCCCGGCAAACCCGCCGAAGTCACCCTGACCTTCGACGGGCCGGGCACCTACACCTTCTACTGCACGCGCTGGTGCGGGGCCAATCACTGGCGCATGAGAGGCACGATCACCGTGACGGGGGATGGGCCTATCAATGCAGATGTGCCTGAACCACCGCTCTACCTGCAATTGGGGATTGACCTGGACGCCGGGCGGGATGAACCAGACCTGGAACTGGGTGGGCAGCCCTCCTCGGAGCGGGGCGCGTCTTTGGGGCTGGTTCTGCCCCTGATGGATACCCGTTCCCGCAGCCCCTACCAGATTTGGAGCGATCTAGGGGCAGA
>JBFMCB010000272.1:0-2393 GCA_040754915.1 Chloroflexota bacterium
AGAGGGGGAGTTTCGAAGGAAAGAATAGTTAGGGATATTAGACTGATATCCTATCTGGAAGGGTATGCCTACGTTGGCCTCCGGAGCCAAAGGTCACGTCCGTCAACGTGGTGTAAATTCTGCTGGCCATGAGGTGGCAATCGGTCACGCTGCCCGGGGTGTAATTTCGAGCAGTTCGGGGTTGAGTTGCGGGGTGTTGATTTCGGCCATGGCCTCGACCTGCATGTAGCGGTGCTGGAGCTGCCATTCGTCGTTCTGTTCGAGCAGGACCGCCCCGATCAGGCGGATGATGGCCTGCTCGTTGGGGAAGATGCCGACCACGTCGGCCCTGCGCTTGACCTCCTTATTCAGGCGTTCCAGCGGGTTGGTGCTGTGCAGCTTGACCCGGTGCTGGGCCGGGAAGGACATGTACGCCAGCACGTCGTGTTCGCTGCTGTCCATGAAAGCGGCCAGTTTCGGCCAGCGTTGCCGCAGTTGGTCCGCCACGTGCCGCCAGGTCTGGTGCGCCGCGTCGTCGTCTGCCTGGAGGAATGCCTGGCGCAGGGCGGCCGCGACCATGGTGTGCTGGCCCTTGGACACGTGCGCCAGGGCGTTGCGCATCCAGTGGACCCGGCAGCGCTGCCAGGTGGCGCCGAAGACCTTGGCGATGGCCGCCTTGAGCCCCTCGTGGGCGTCTGAGACCACCAGCTTGACCCCTTTGAGGCCCCGGCGCAGCAGGCTCTTGAGAAAGGTCGACCAGAAGGGCTCCGCCTCGCTCGGCCCGATGTGCAGCCCCACGATCTCCCGGCGGCCTTCGGTGTTGGCGGCCACAGCGATTATGGCGGCGACGCTGACCACCCGGCCGCCTTCACGCTGCTTGAGATAGGTGGCGTCGAGCCAGAGATAGGGCCATTCGCCGTCCAGCGGCCTGGACAGGAAGACGTTGACCCGCTCGTCGATGTCCTTGCACAGCTTGGAGACCTGGGACTTGGAGATGCCCGACAGGCCCATGGCCTGGACCAGGTCGTCCACTCGCCTGGTGGACACGCCGCTGATCCAGGCTTCCTGGATGACGGCCACCAATGCCCGCTCGCTGGTCTTGCGCGGTTCCAGGAAGGGAGGGAAATAGCTCCCCTGGCGGAGCTTGGGTATGCGCAGCTGGAGCTGCCCGACTCGGGTGTCCAGGGTGCGCTCGCGGTAGCCGTTGCGGTAGTTGAGCCGGTCCTGGTTGCGCTCATGGCGTCCCGCGCCGATGACGCCCTCGACGTCGGCCTCCATGAGGATCTGCAGGACGGACTCGGCCAGGGTGCGCAGAAAATCCCCCTCGCCCACCTTTTGCAAACGTGGCTATTGCCTTCGCTCCGCAGGTCGTGCACAGTCTAGAAAGTTTCTAGACAGCTGCAGAGGGATACCATGGCCAAACCCTACCTCGACATGGACCTGATCACCTTCCAACGCCGGTTCGGGACCGAAAAGTCCTGTCGCAAGCGCCTGCTCGAGCTGCGATGGCCCGAGGGGTATCGTTGCCCACGGTGCGGTGCTCACGGCGCTTACTACCTCGATAAACGCATGCTGTACCAGTGTGTTGAGTGCAAGTTCCAGACTTCGCTCACCGCCGGAACGGTCATGCATCGCACCAGGACGCCGCTCGTGAAGTGGTTCTGGGCCATCTACCTGGTCGCAACCGACAAGCGCGGCCTCTCTGCGCTGGCCCTGTCCCGCAAGATCGACATCGGCCTCAAGTGTGCATGGACCATGCTGCACAAGATTCGCAGGGCCATGGAGGCGCGAGACGCCGGGTACCAGCTTGCGGGCCTGATCCAAGTCGACGACGCCTTCTTCAGCGGAGGAGTCAAGAAAGGCGGAGACAAGCGAGGCCGCGGCACCAGCAAGGTGCCCGTCCTCGTCATGGCGGCGACGAAAGATGACTCGATCACCTTCGCGAGGATGGAAGTTCTGGGAAACGTCGACGGCAAGAACATCAAGGCCGTGCTTGAGAAACGGGTGGCCTGCGCCCAGGCCATCAAGACCGATGGGCTTGCGGCCTTCAATGTTGCCAAGGAGATCGGCCATGAGCATATCCCGGTCGTGGTCTATCCCAAAGAAGGCAAGCCCGACTACGACGTCCTCAAATGGGTGAACATCCTGGTGTCCAATGCGAAAGCGTTCATTCTCGGCACCTACCATGGGGTCATGGGGAAGCATCTCCAGAAGTACCTTGATGAGTTTTGCTACCGCTTCAACCGCCGCTTTTGGCCTGGCCAAGGCTTTGATCGCCTGCTGCGGGCCTGCTCAAATGCCGCCCCTGTCACCTATGCGGAGTTAAGGGGATAGCCACGTAGAATTAATTCCATCAACCGGCTGATTAGCTATAAAAATATTATGCTTAAATATATAATGGGGAAATTGCTAAC
>JBFMCB010000273.1:0-2374 GCA_040754915.1 Chloroflexota bacterium
CCTGAAACGGGTGGGCCGGTTGCTCCGCGATCACGACCCAGAGATGGCCGGCTTCTGCCTGCAGCAGGCAGTAGAAAAGTTCTTTAAGGCCTTTCTTCTCTCCAGGGGATGGCGACTGAGGAGAACTCACAGCCTTGAAGCCTTGTTGGACGACGCACTCGCTTACGAACCCTCACTGGAGGAGTTCCGCCTTACCTGCCAGAAGATCACCGCCTTTTATTTTGTGGAGCGCTATCCTTTTGTCGTAGAGGCAGGGCCTACTGAGGACGATGTTCGCCTTGGCATGGAAGAGACCAAAGGGCTTATCGAGAAACTTCGGGCGGAGGCGCACTGATCATGGCCATGGGCTCCCCAAACCATTGGGATCAAGTCGGTGAAGGATGCGCCCAGGCGCATCGAGGAAGCCGCAAAAGGCCTGGAGGCGATCGGCGGCAAGTTAAGAGACTTCTATGTGGGGGGAGCTGAGTTCAACAGCATCCTGCTGAAATTGAGGGGCTCCGGTTTATCAGAAGAGCCTGGAGGTGCTGCGCCCGCTATTGCGCCGCATCGCCCGCACTGATGGGATGATTGACTTCATCATGTATCGTGCATAGGTTGACGAAGCACTAGACTGCAATTGCAGATAGTCAAGACCAGCAGTAGAATTCACTGGTCTTGCTCGTTCTCTTGTTTTGTGATAAGATAATGCCATAATTTGGAATGAACATTACGGAGATTAAGACATCGTGCCCGAACCCGTCTCGATAAGAAGTCTGAGCGATCGTGAGGCCCGCCTGCTAGGCGAGTTGGCGGCGGCCGGACGGCATATCTTCACCATCAAAGACGGTCGCGAGGCCCTAGGCACTGACGGTACGGAGGCCACCAGGCTTCTATACCGTCTGACCGCCAAGCGCTGGGTGCAACGGTTGGAACGAGGCAAGTACCGACTTATCCCCCTGGAGGCTGGCCCTGAGGCCCATTGGGCTGAACATGAGTACCTGGTCGCGGCGGCCCTGGTCCGGTCCTACTACCTGGCCTATGCTACCGCCTTGAATTACTATGGCTACAGCGAGCGCCAGCCTCGCCCGGTATGGATTGCTACTACCCAGCGCAAGCGGCCGGTGACTATTGAAGGCAACACTTACCGCTTCGTCGCATTGAGCGAGCATAAGTTCTTTGGCTATACTACCGTGAGACTGGTCGACAGCCCGGTGCAGATTGCCGAGCGTGAGAAGGCCATCGCCGATGGCTTTGATCACCCAGAATACTGCGGCGGTGTTATTGAGCCTGCTAAGGGACTGTGGTTTGGGAGTGATGAATTGGATCTGGCTCGCCTGGTCACCTACAGCCAGCGCCTGAGCAATCGGACTGCCATGCGACGCTTGGGTTTCTGGTTGGAACGGCTAGGGATGGGCGACCAGGCGTTGCTTCGGGAACTGGCGGTGCCCGGGGACCGCAACTACGCCCGCCTGGACCCTCGCGGGCCAGACGAAGGCCCCCGGGACACCCGCTGGCGGCTGATCGTGAATGTGCCAGAGCGACAGCTTCTCGAGTGGCGGGAGCATTAATGTGATTACAGAGCGTGAGTTGCGACGTGTGGCTGGTCAGGCAGGGTTGGGTGTCGGACAAGCTGAGTGCGAGTACGTGATCCTCTGCGCTTTAGCTGCGCTCTCCCCGACACCTCTCTTAATTAGTAAAGAACATTTTGAACAAGATCAGGATCTGTAGCGCGGGAAGGCCCGCCCAGGAGGAGCCATGACCGAACTGATCTGGAAGGACAAGTACGATGAGAAGGGCAACCGATGTCTCGTGGAGCGCACCATCCTCCCCTTCCAGGTGGTGGAGACGGTCAACGAGTCTAAGGCCGATCGGGAGAAGGTGCAGCGGGATTTTTGGACGTTGATGCCCCGGGACGATGCCTGGCGCAATATGCTCATCTGGGGAGACAACAAGGTGGTGATGTCCTCGCTCCTGCCCCGCTTTGCCGGCAAGATCAACCTCATCTACATTGACCCGCCCTTTGCCACCGGGCAGGACTTCTCCTTTCGCGTGCGGGTGGGCGACGAAGAGTTCGTCAAAGAACCGTCCATCATCGAGGAGAAAGCCTACCGCGACACCTGGGGCCGCGGCCTGGACTCCTACCTGCAAATGATGTACGAGCGGCTGGTGCTGATGCGGGAGTTGCTGGCGGAGGACGGGACAATCTATGTTCACTTGGATTGGCACGTCGGGCACTACGTAAAACTCTTGACGGATCAGGTTTTCGGAGAACCCAACTTTCTCAATGAGATCACCTGGTACTACTACAACAAGTTGGCAACGGGCTTCAAGAGATTCGCACGAGCTTCTGACCGAATACTCTTCTACTGCAAGAACCCTGATGCTGACTATACAT
>JBFMCB010000274.1:0-2287 GCA_040754915.1 Chloroflexota bacterium
CCCAGTTGTCGCCAGCACCAGGGCGCGGACTACAGCGTCTGAGCACGCCCTGGTGAGGAATAAGATGGAGCCCGGGGGCTCGATAAACTTTGTGAAATGTAACACATCCCCTCTTGGCTGTCAATATGCTGTCCCTAAGCTATCACCCTTTCCCAGATGGCCAATGATGGCGTCGGTCATTTCAGCCGTGCCAACGGCCTCGGACTGCCTGTTTCTCGGCTTAAGGTCACCGGTAACGTGCTTTCCCTCGGAGATGGTGGCCGCCACCGCTTTTTCCACCCTTTGAGCCACCTCAACCTCACCGAGGTGGCGTAGCATCAGCGCGGCGCTGAGGATCATGGCCGCAGGGTTGGCCTTGTTCTGGCCGGCCAATTGAGGCACTGAACCGTGGGCCGGCTCGAAGACGGCTACCCCCTGGCCCAGATTGGCCCCAGGCATCACCCCCAGTCCTCCCACCAGGCCCGCCGCCAGGTCACTGACGATGTCCCCGTAGAGGTTAGGCATGACCAGGATATCGTACCGGTCTGGATTCAACACCAGTTGCATGCACATATTGTCTACGATCAGGTCTTCGAACCCGATGTCGGGATATCCCCGGGCTACCTCCCGGGCCACTTGGAGAAACAACCCATCGGTAAGTTTCAAGACGTTGGCTTTGTGCACGGCGGTGACCTTTTTCCGGCCATTGCTACGTGCGTATTCGAAGGCAAAGCGGACGATGCGCTGGCTGCCCTGCCGTGTTATGACTTTGATCGCCTCCGCCGCCACTCCGGGTATGACCTGGCGCTCCCGCCCTACGTACAGGTCTTCGGTGTTCTCCCGAACGATTACCAGATCCACGCCTTCGTACCGGGAAGGTACGCCGGGGATGGTTCGGGCTGGACGGAGGTTGACGTAGAGATCCAAAGCCTTGCGGAGAGCTACATTGACACTGCGAAACCCGGCACCTATGGGCGTGGTGATGGGACCCTTGAGGGCCACCTTGTTGCGTTTGATGGATTCCAAGACCTGGTCTGGCAGGGGCGTGCCCTCCTGAGCCATTACCTCCGCGCCTGCTCTCTGCACCTCCCACTTGATCTTCACCCCTGTGGCCTCCACCGCGCGCTGGGCGGCCAGGGTGACCTCCGGCCCCACACCGTCCCCAGGGATGAGAGTCACTCGGTGCGCCATCTAAAACCCCTTGAATAGCCGATTTGAGTGCCGATCATTCTCCGATGCTCGACGGTTGGCGCCGGGCCCTGATCGATGCGCCATCCCGTTCACCGAGAGTTAAACTGGCGTCCGTCCATGTTGTGGGCCCGCTATCGTGCAATTAAGGCTGAAACGGGAAAGGCCGTGCCAGACCCCGTCCGCCTCCGGCGATGCGGCCCCCGGGGCAACTAATTGCGGTGCGGGGTTATCTCCCACCCTGGCGAAAGTAGTTAAGCGAGCCGCCATTCGCGATTATAGCGATCTGTCGCTCACCCAGGGCGTGCTTGGCCTGAAAGGTTGTGCCCTTAGTGAGGTTCTTGATGGTAACGCTCCCATCCATCAGGGCTTGAGGCAGGCCCTCGATCTGCAACTGATCGCCCTGGCCCAAGGCCTGGTAGTCGGTTTCATCGACGAAGGTCAAGGGCAGTATGCCCGAATTCACCAGATTAGCATGGTGGATGCGCGCAAACGATTTGGCGATGACTGCCTTTACCCCCAGGTAGCGGGGGGCAAGCGCGGCATGCTCCCGGCTGGACCCCTGGCCGTAGTTGGCGCCGGCGACGATGAAGCCTCCCCCCACCGCCCGGCTTCGTTCGGCGAAGCCAGGGTCCAACGGGGCGAAGGTAAATTGGCTGATGGCCGGGATGTTGGAGCGCAAAGGCAAGGCCTTGGGACCTCCAGGCAGTATGTGATCCGTGGTGATGTCGTCACCAACCCGCAGCAAGACTGGCCCCTGAACCCGGCATGGCAGAGGCTCTTGATCAGGCAGGGGTTTGATGTTCGGCCCCTTGATGACCTGAGTGTCCTCGGCATTTTCAACCGGCGGTATGATCATGCTGTCATCCACGAGATAGGCCTCTGGCTCATGCCGCTTGGGATGATGGCCCAGCTCCCGGGGGTCCGTGATCTGGCCGAAGAGGGCGGTGGCCGCACATACCTCCGGGCTGGCCAGATAGACCCGGTCCTGCGGGTGGCCGCTGCGTCCCAGGAAATTCCGGTTGAAGCTGCGCACCGAGGCCTCTCCGGTCGGCGGGACCTGTCCCATCCCGATACAGGGGCCACAGGCAGCTTCCAGGATTCGGGCCCCGCTAGCCAG
>JBFMCB010000275.1:0-2254 GCA_040754915.1 Chloroflexota bacterium
GGTGCGAGTCACCGATATGCGCACCGGAAAGCGCAAGGTAAACGTGAATATCCCGCTGGGCCTGGCGGAGATCGGGGCTAGAATGGGGGTGCGGTTTGGAGCCCGCCGGGCGGCGGAACTCGGCGGCCTCGATCTGGACGAGATTCTGGACGCCATCAAGAGCGGCACGGAGGGCAAGATCGTGGATGTGGAAGACGAGGAGCACGGGGAAAAAGTAGAGGTTTTCGTCGAGTAGAGGGAAGGGGATTAAGGTGCAAGATGTAAAGGCCGGGAGCAGACAATGAGGAATATCGTCATCAGGTGGCTGATTAATGCGGTGGCGCTGTTCGTGGCGGCCCAGATCGTCCCCAGCGTGCGCTTTACTGACGGCTTTCGCGTCATCTCCCTGGTGCCCAACGGCATCACCTTTGCCGGAGATTGGCTGACCATCGTCATCGTGGCGGCCCTCTTCGGCCTGGTGAATGCCCTGATCCGGCCCCTGGTGATGTTCGCCACCTGCCTGGTGAACGCATTGACCCTGGGTCTCTTCACCCTGGTGGTGAACGCCGGCATGCTGCTCCTAACCAGTTGGTTGTCCGGGCAGCTCAGACTGGGCTTCCACGTGGCCGATTTCTCCGCGGCCCTCCTGGGTGCCATCGTCATCGGCGTGGTGAGCTATGCCCTGACCAGGGTCCTGGAATGATGCTGGGGAAGAGAGCGCTTTTTCCCCATGCCAATAGGATTTCCAGGGGGCAAACCCCAGCTTGCCGTAGAACCCCAGCAGGGTGGTCCAGTCGATGACGGTGCGGCGCGCGCCCTGGGACTTCAGGTATTCCAGGGACCGGCAGAGGAGCGCCATGCCCAGCCCTCTTTTTCGCGAGCCCTCGGCGATGCCGATGGGGCCTAACCCGCCGTAACGCCTCCCAAGAAGAGGGGCCCAGTAGATGCAGGGCCCGATCACCTGGGAGCGGGGGGTGAAAACGTGACAGAAGCCGCTGATCCCGCCCGCCTCCCGCAGGAGCACCAGCTCCCGTTTTTCGCCGCCCAGCTCCAGAAAGCGCCTGGTCTCCCACCACCACCGCCCCGAGAACTCCCGGGCGATGAACTGGAGTAGCCCCTGGGCCTCGCCTTCCCGGCAAGGCCCGATCTCGACGCCGTCCCTGAGCTTGGAGAGGAGGCCTTCCACCTGGGCAGGCGTCTCGTAGTCGCCCAGGTCCCAGAGCAGGTCATAGGAGACGCTTTCGTCGAAGGCATAGCCGTGGGCCTGGAAGAAGGCCCGGGCCCCGGGAAGCGAAGTGGGTACCCCCGGGAAGAAGTGGTGAAAGCTCCCGCCCAGGACACTCTTCGCTGCCCCCTGGGCCCTCAGGTGTTCCTCCGCTTGAGCCAGTAGCCGGGTGCCTATACCCATCCTTTGGTGGCCTGGATCGACCACCAGGGCAGTGATCCAACCGGTCCCCCGGTAATGTTCGCAAGGCCTCTCGCTGCCCCGCCAGACCTTGGCCAGGATAAAGCCGACGATGGCCCCGGCCTCCAGGGCGACGAAGGCATCGGAGGCCCTGAAGTTGGGGTCCCCGCTGGTTTGTTGGTGGAACAGCCTGCGTCGGAGTGGAAACCCCCGCCCTAGAACGCGGTTCCACAGGCGGACCACCTCACCTGCTTGCGAATAGCGATAAGGCATTATCTGGGCTGACATTTATCCACCTCGACTGGCGGGGCCCTTTAGGGATTCCCGATCACGGGTGAGGCCATGCCCGATGGGATACAGGCCGGGGATAGAAACCGGGAGGCGGCCCCGGGGTGCCAACTCTCCAAACAGCGCCTGCACCACCGCCTCCACCGAGCAAGGCGCATCGCCATAGGTCGCCAGGTAGGTTGGGGCCTGGGGGAAGGCCATCAGGTCGTAGGGGTTACGCAGGGCCATGATGGCGGTGGGCTTGCCCAGGGCCAGGATCTCGCGGACCAGGCGGCCTTGCTCGGGGTGCAAATCAGCGTTGCGGGTGGCAATGATGATTACGTCACTTTCCCTGGCAATTTGCCGGGCCCGGGTCGCCTGGTCCGGCGGTGGAGGCGAGCCGAGGCTGACCGGGCGGATCAACCCGTGGCGGCGCCTGATCTCCTTTGTCAGTAGCTCGGAGGTTTTCATCTCTTCCACCAGTGAAAAGCGCACCTGGGTGAACTCGATGAGTGCCAGGGTCATCCCGCCGTCCAGGCGAAGGGGGACGATGCCTCGGTCGTCCCGCACCAGGGTGATGGAGGCCTGGGCGGTGCTGCGGGC
>JBFMCB010000276.1:0-2239 GCA_040754915.1 Chloroflexota bacterium
ACCAAACCAGGTGAGTCGCCGGGCAGGCCGCAGGCTAAGGTCCAGAAGCCGGCCCAGAGAGGCCCCGGCACCAGGGGCGGTCCCACTGGTTGGTGGTCCTGCCTCGTCGCTCGTCTCCACGGCCATGGCGATCGACCTCCGCACCTCACAGTCGTTGAAGCGAAAGGGGCTACATTATAGCATAATTGTCAAGCGGGGACGGCTCCAGGCCGAGGAGAGAGTGTTGGAAGAATAGACAGTAGCAGTGAACCGATCTTGAGAAAGGGGACGCCAGCCAACCCTCAGAGTTCTTTGTTGGTTCCTCCCTGGTTTGCCAATCAAAACAGGCCCTGCCTGATTCGGGTAGGGCCTGTTTGATGAGTTGCTCCAGGGTTACCACTTGTACCTGACCGTGTAGGTGACAGTGGCCTCCCCGTCCTTGCCCACCGGCAGGCGGTATTCGATGGTCCGGGAATCGGTCTTGACATAATCGGTGCTGGTCTTGACGATCTCCCAGTCGCTCCACCGGTACAGATGCTCCACCACCCGTACCTCTACCGGGGCATCCTTGTGGTTGCGCACCTTGATCTCGAAGCTCTCCTCGTAGACCCGGTCGCTGATCCTCTTGAAATCGGTCTGCTTGCGCTCGCCCACGATGTCAAAGGCGTCGCCCAGGTACAGCATCATCTTCTCATCTTTGGGGGTATGATCGATGGCATCCTCGCCGATCAACTGCGAACCCCCCTGGTCATCCTTCTTGTAGACCCGCACCGTCCCCTTGGGCAGCGGTATTCCCAGGCCCTTGTCCTTGGCGTTCTTTAGCTCCAGCATCACCACCACCTTTTTGTTAATAGCGGTGCCGTAGCCCTTGTCCAGGAGCGGCGAGCCGTAGTAGCCGATGCGGCCTAACTGCGCCCCGTCGTAGACGTAGATCTTGTTCACCGGGACCTGGGGAGCAGTCACGAACTCGATCTGCTTGGTCTGGTTGTTCTTGATCGTGGTGGGGCGTTGCAATGTGTAAAGGTGATACTCGAAGAAGGGCTGCTCGGCAAACCCCGCTGGCGCCGGGGTTGGGACAGCACGCTTGGCTTCGGCCATGTCCCAGGCCTGGGCCGGAGGCGTCACCCGGTGGATGTCGCCGGCGATGAGCTGGAGCCGGGCGTTCTCATAGCCTGTGCCGCTCTTATTGTCGATGGTCACCCAGCCCGTGAGGGCCACGTTCTTGTCATCCTTATCGGCCACCGCCACGTAGTTCGCCACCCAGTTCACGCCGCCGGTCAGATAGGTGACCTCGGCCAACTGAGGGCCTTCTTTGGTACTGGTGAGCTTCCACACCAGCGTGGGCTTGGTGATGAGCCCAGAGGGCAGCCGGGGGTACTTGATCTCCCGGATCTGATCGGCCTTGATCACTGTCACCTGGCCGCCTTCTTTTTCGCTGGCCAGGATGATGTCCTGGGCGGTGCTTTGCAGATAGCCTTCGTAAGCGGTGCCGTCTTTGGTGATGACGCTGATCTTCTGGTCCAGGTACTTTTGTAGCAATTTGGCCGTGCTGACCAGGTCGTACTCGAAGTTCTGCTCCAGGACGCTGGCGGCCTGGGGCTCTTTCAGCGCCTCGAAGCTGACGGAGGTGGGGTCGATCTGGGCAGCCACATCGGTGAACTTGATCTCGTTGTCCCCCTTCTTCAGAGACAGGGTGCGACGGTCCTTCACCAGGGCCAGGTTTTGGTTGTACACCGTGAGCTGTACCCCCTCCTCTTGGGCTTTCACCCGGCTCAGCCCCCAGTCGCATTGCACCAGGAAGGTCAGCACGGCCAGAATGGATACCAGCCCAAGGATCGTCGCCCGCCGGAAAAGCCTCGCCAACATCCTTCGACCTCCTCAAGATATCGCTGTCCCCTTGGGGCAGTAGCCCCCATCTACCGGATTTCCTTGGTGGACATCCAATAGACGCCGGAGCGTCGCAAAAGGTTCCTTCTAACCACAGATTACACAGATTTTCTGTGCTACCTCCTCTGAAAATAACATTAGCAGTCGGAGTGCAGCCTTCAGGCTGCCCGTGTCAGAAATCATCGCCCCCAGGTAATCAATAACCGGCTAACGTTGCCAGCAATCGGGCAGGCATTGACAGGCTAAAGCCTGTACTCCAGTCATTTTGAATTCGGCGGTAAAATGGTGCGCCGCAGAGACTCCCGGAGACTCGGAGTCTCCGGGAGTCTTTAAGGGGGAGTTTTTAGATTCATTGTTAGCATAGGCTCTAATC
>JBFMCB010000277.1:0-2237 GCA_040754915.1 Chloroflexota bacterium
CGCGCCAGAGACAGCGGAACTCTCTGAAGCGGTTCACCGAATGGTGCAAGGAGAAGTGTCGCCATAGGGTGAAGGACTTGTTTGCTGAGCTGAACGTCAAGCTTCGTGGCTACTACAACTACTATGGTGTAAATGGCAACTATGCCAGCCTGCGACAGTTCTTCCACAGGGCCATGTGGATACTGTTCAAGTGGTTGAATCGCCGCAGTCAGCGGCGGAGCTACAACTGGACAGGCTTTCGGGAACTGCTCCAACACTTCCAGGTGGAACGACCACGCATCGTCGGGCGACCCAAGACGAGATTGGCAGCTTTGGGAGCTTAGGCCGGAATGCGGAAGCGAGTATGCCTGAAGAGCCCGGTGCGGGAAAACTGCACGCCGGGATCTGTGCGGGGGCGGTCGGGCGACTGGCCGCCCTACCGCGATGGTGGCGCATAGGAGCAGCCCTCTTGTCGTCACCTCAATCTCTCGGGTATTGTCACGGTAGTTAAGGAGACCTTCGGTGACTGCTGCAGCCCAGGCAAAGAAGAATAGGCTCATTTCTGAGCTAGGTGAAACCCGAAAGACCATCCTCGAAGTGGCCTCTGCTCTCTCTCCGGCAGAGCAGGACGAAGTCTTCCTCGGCATATGGTCGGTAAAAGACCTTCTGGCACACCTTATAGGATGGGATTTCACCAACATTGAGGCCGTAAGGGAAATCCTCGCCGGAAAACTTCCGGGTTTTTACTCCCATCACGACCCTGATTGGAAGACATATAACGCCCGCCTGGTGGCTCAATACAAGAGAGATGATTTCGCCGACCTTCTCTCGTCGGTGGAGGACTCCCAAAAGAGACTCCTTGATTTCATCGGAACGATTCCGGCCTCAGAGTTTGGCAAAGACAGGGGCCTGCGCTTTAGAGGGTACAAGGTCACGATCCAGAGCCTCCTTCAGGCGGAAATCAACGACGAGAGAGTCCACCACACGCAGGTCCAACATTTCGCAGGCCGCCACTCGCTTACTTCGTGACTGGTGGGCAAACCGCACCACCTGTGCAACGATGCACCGCCCAGCAACTCGCTGAAGCTGACCCGTCTGGCGTGCGAAAAGTAGCGGTGCCTGGCTCGCTGGGCTTTCGGTATGGTAGGCGTCCTTGCCCGAGCTGGCACGTGGCTTCTCTGGATGCCGTTGGGCGGTGCTCCAAAGCCGCCGTTGCGGCCATGGGCATTCATCGGAAATGAAGAGGTTAACATGCAGGGTAAAGTCGCACTCGTTACAGGTGCCGGTTCCGGCATTGGCCGCGCCATAGCGGTGCGACTGGCACGCGAGGGCGTGGCGGTCGTCGTCGCTGACATAGATGAACATGGCGGCGCAGAGACCGTGCGCCAAATCGAGGCAGACGGCGGCCGCGCCGCTTTCGTCTTGGCCGACGTGGTTGTCGAGGCCGACGTGCGGGCAATGGTCAACTTCACGGAGCAGCACTTCGGAGGTCTCGATATTCTCGTTAACAACGCCGGCGGCGCCCCTGAGCCATATTTCCCGGAGGCAGAGCCTGAGCACTGGGGTCGCACACTCGACGTCAACTTACGCGGCGTCATGCTGGGTATCCAGTTCGGCATCCAGGCCATGCGCAAGCGCGGTGGCGGTGCGATCGTCAACATCTCTTCCATGGCGGGAATCGGGTACCAATCATACGATGCCCCGGAGTACGCGGCGGCCAAAGCGGGAGTGGTGCGCCTCACCGCCGCGTTGGGCTCCCTCAAAGACAGACTGGGCATCCGGGTGAACTGCATTTGCCCGGGCTGGGTCGAGACTCCGGCGGTAAAGCACGCCCTGGCCGCGATGACCCCGGAGGAGCGCAAAACACTCGCCTTCCCTCCTCCTCTGGTATTGATACAGCCCGAGGAGATCGCTGACGCTGTCCTCATGTTTACCCAGGACGACGCCCTAGCAGGTCGGGTGATGGTTTGGCCTGATGGGGAACCGTGGCGGCTCGTTCCAGTCAATGCTCCGTAGTGAGGCCGAGCGCGGAACCAGAATTGTCTGCGAGAGCCGTTAGCCCCCAACGCGGCTGAACTTCATGCCGCTGAGTTGATTACTACAAGCGAGAAAAGAGTCTCTAAATGCATAAACCTCCCAAAAAACGCGAACGCGCAGTGAGAACTCCAAAACCTAAGGAACCCATCTATCTCTCCATCTTTCACACTAACGACATGCACGGTCGCCTGGAGGCTATGCCCCGACTCGGCGCCTTTGCC
>JBFMCB010000278.1:0-2222 GCA_040754915.1 Chloroflexota bacterium
GGGGTGCCTGCTGTTCTGCGGGGCGGCCAAGTCGCTGGGAGCACGGGATCGGTGGATTGGCTGGACGGAGGCCCATAGGCTTCAGCGCTTGGCCTGGGTAGTGAACCTGGGCCGACATCTGGTGTTCCCTTGGGTGCAGGTCCGTAACCTTTCCAGCCATGTTTTGGCCCGGGTGGCTGCCCGGCTTCAGGCCGATTGGGAGCGGCGGTGGAACTACCGCCCGGTGTTACTGGAGACCTTCGTGGACCCTGGGCAACACGAGGGAAGCTGTTACAAGGCGGCAGGCTGGCAGGAGGTGGGGATGAGCAGCGGGGAAGGGCTGGTGCGCCCTGGGCAACGCTATACCACCACCCCGAAGAAGATCTTCCTCAAGCCGTTGTGTGCGGACTGGCGAAGCCTGCTGTGCAGCGAGCTTCCACCGCCGAGGGGGCTGCAATGAGCGGTGCTGCCAGGCTGAGCGCCGCCCAGCGGAGGAAGCGCCGGAGGCAAGTGCAACGGGAACTTCGCAGATCTCGCCAAGAGGCGGGGCTCAAGCGGCCCTCCCACCCTACGCGGCCCAATCGTACCAGCTCTTACCAGAGTGTCGAGCAGGAAAGACAGGCTCGAAGCGAGGCGGTGATCGAGCAGGCCCGACTGATTCGGGCCCAACTGCCAACCTTGCTTGCCCGGCTTTCCCAGATTCCCGATCCCCGCAATCCGCTGACGATCAAGCACACGCTCACCACTCTGATGCTCTACGGCATACTCATGTTCGTGCTGCAGACCGGCTCTCGGCGTAAGACCAACGAGAAACTCAGCGCCCCGGCGATGAAGAGCGCACTGATGGAGCTGTTCCCGGATCTGGAAAGCATCCCCCATCATGACACGCTGTACCGACTGCTTGCACGAATCGAGCCGCAAGGGATCGAGGCCGCCCAGCTGGCCTTGGTCAACGCACTGATCCGCGACAAGAAGTTTTCCGACTATCTGATTGAGCACCACTACCTCATTGCTATGGACGGAACGCAGAAGCTGGTACGTCGGCTGCTTCCCGACGAGCCCTGGTTGCAGCGTAAGGTGGGGGCGGAAGGAAGCAAACGGACCCAGTATTACGTGTATGTGCTGGAGGCGAATCTGATGCTGGCTAACGGCATCAGCATCCCGCTGATGAGCGAGTTTCTCGACTACCACAAGGGAGACAGCGAACGGGAGAAACAGGACTGCGAACAGCGGGCGTTCTTCCGGCTGGCCGAACGGCTGAAAGCCGCCTTCCCCCGCCTGCCCATCATGCTGTTGTTGGACGGGCTGTTCGCCACCGGGCCGGTGATGAGATGCTGTCGGGACTACGGATGGCATTTCATGATCGTGCTGCAAGACGGCAGTCTGCCCTACGTATGGCAGGAGTACTATGGGCTGAAGGGCTACCGCACGAAGGAGGAGCGGCTGTCCCAGATGTGGGCCGATCGGCAGCAGAGCTTTGAGTGGCAAAACGAAATCGAGTACCGCTATGGGCAAAACGAGAGAAATCGACTGACCGTGCACCTGGTGCACTGCCAGGAGAACTGGCAGGAGATGGATCCGGAAGGCTCAGTGGTGCAGTGCTCGGGCAGCTGGGCGTGGCTATCGGACATTACCTTCGCCAAGGAGACGGTGCACGCGCGGTGCAACCTCGGCGGCCGCCACCGCTGGGGTATCGAGGAGGGTATCCTCGTCGAGAAGCAGGAGGGCTACCACTACGAGCACCTGTACGCCGAGCAGTGGAACGCCATGAGGGGCTACCACTACCTCATGCGCATCGGACACCTGTTGAACGTGCTGGCCTGCTTCTTGAACACCCTGATCGGCTTCATCAAGGAGAAAGGGCCCCAAGGATTCATCGGGTGGGTGCGGGAGACCCTCAGCGGACGGTGGCTGCAGCCTGCCGAGTTCCGCGCCCGCCTGTGCGCCCCCTTTCAGCTTCGGCTCATCTTTCCCCTGCCAGCTCCACCCGGTGTTCCCCCCTGATTCCGACGCACGCCTAGGCCACTGCGCTCAGTAACCAAATTACGGCTCCACGTAGGGACTACTCCGTCCCTAAAGCCAGCTCCGCCCCCCCTTACCAGCGTGCCGAGCTGATGCTGACCCATATTCCAACCGCCAAAGACCGTCTGAATCAGCCCCAGCCCCTACGTCCTTGCCCCCTACACCACCTCGGCCACCCCGGGAAAGAACCCGCGGCCACCGATGCGTCAGCGCTGGCACCT
>JBFMCB010000279.1:0-2183 GCA_040754915.1 Chloroflexota bacterium
CGGCTTCGACGCCAGGAAAGCCTCGGCCTTCCTGGCCCGGAAGGGCACCGGGGCCACCGGCCCCATGGCCAGCCGGGCATCCTGGAAGAGGCCCCCCTTGACCGTCACGACTGCGGCCACATTCAACATAGGCAGGGCCAGGGCCCGGCGCTTGGCCAGGCGCTCAAAGGCAGCCCCCTGGTCCTCCCCCAGCGCCCGGAAAAGGACCTTGGTCACCAGCTCGCTGGTGGGATCCACCCGGCAAAGGCCCACGTCCAGAAATAGAGAGCCCAAAGGCTCTCGCCGCAGACCAACGGGGCTGGCGATCTCCACCTCCGCGTCCAGGGCCAGGAGGGCGATGGCCGCGTCGGCAGCCGGTTGGGCATTAACGATGTTCCCAACCAGGGTTCCGACGTTGCGGATCTGGGGGGAGCCCACCTCACGGCAGGCTTCCAGGAGCATGGGCGCTTTCTCCTGCAACAGCGGCGAGGCCAGGGCCTCCCGATAGGTGACTGCCGAGCCGATGGAAATGATGCTGCCTTCGATTGTTATCCCTCTTAGCTCCTGGAGCCGGGTTATATCCACCAGGCACTTTAATCCGGCGTCGTCCTCCTTAAGCTGGATCACCAGATCGGTCCCTCCAGCGATGATCCTGGCTGTGCCGGCGTAGGCCCCCAGGACCTCCAGGGCCTGGGGCACCGATTGGGGAAAAACGTACTCTTGCCACATACATCCGTCTCCTGTCCAGAACGGCTTATAGCTAATAGCCGATGGCAGCCGTCCGGGGCATATGTTTAGTGAGGCTCCAACATTACAATGGCAATGGTATCCCTATTGGCCATCGGCTATCAGCAGATTCCCTTCAGCCTTTCACCTTGCGTAGCACATCCGGACGATTGGTGATGATGCCATGGACACCCAGGGCCAGGAGCCTTTGCATATCCGGCTCCTGGTCCACCGTCCAGACGTTGACCTGGTAGCCCCGCGCCTTGGCCCTGCCCATGTAGGCCGCATCTACCATGGTATGCTTCGGGTGCAGCGCTTTCAGCCCCAGGAAAGGCGCGGCCCAGGCCCCGCTTAACCACGGCGGCAGGTCTTCGGCATAGAGTAACCCCGTGGCCAGCCGCGGCTCTATACGCTTCACTCGCCACAAGGCAAAGGGATTAAAACACGAGATTATGACCCTGTCCACCAGTTGGTTGCGGCGAACCAGTTCCACGACCCGCTGCTCAATGCCGTTGGTCGATATCGTGCGGCTCTTGATCTCGATGTTGATGAAAGCCTTTCCGCCAGCCAGGTCAAATACCTCTTGAAGAATCGGTATGCGCTCGCCAGCGAACTTGGGCGCGAACCAGGCGCCGGCGTCCAGCCTCTTGATCTCCGCCAGGGTCATCTCACTGACGTCTCCGCGTCCATCGGTGGTACGGTCCACGGTATCGTCGTGGATCACCACGATCTCACCGTCTTTAGACAACGTCACGTCCAGCTCAAAGCCATCGGCCCCCAGCTCTAATGCCGTGCGAAAGGCCGCCAGCGTGTTCTCCGGGGCCGCCGCACTGGCCCCCCGGTGCCCGAGATTCAAAGCCATAGACCTGTGCCTCCCACGCTAGCGTTGGGCCTCCCGTCCAGCCCAGAAAGCCTTCTCGTTCAATTGCCGGTAGCGGGCCGGGACCCGGCCCTTGATCGCCTCCAGCCATGCCCCTGGCTCAAACGGCAAGTGTCGTGACAACGCCCCCAGCACGACCACGCTGGCCACGGCAGTATTGCCCAGCTCTTTGGCTATCCCCATGCCATCCACCTGCTCCACCGAGACTCCCCTTTGGCTCAAAAGGCCCACTACCTCCTGGTCCGCCGGATAGCTCATGGTCCCACCGGCCACGGCCAACGGCAGAATGCGTTGCATGTTTAGCACCGCCACGCCGCCCGGTCTCAGGTACCCGGCCCAGCGGGCCCCCTCCAGCACCTCGAAGGCCACCAGGTAGTCCACCTGGCCCATTGGCGCCAGGGGCGAACGTACCCTCTGCCCCCAACGCACGTGGCTCTCCACGCTGCCGCCCCGTTGGGACATGCCGTGGATCTCGGATTTCTTCACGTCATACCCCAAGGCCAGGCCAGTCTGGGCCACCACGTCCGAGGCAAGGATGATGCCCTGCCCGCCTACGCCTACCATCAGGAAATCTATCTTATCCATACCTTCGCTTCTT
>JBFMCB010000280.1:0-2154 GCA_040754915.1 Chloroflexota bacterium
AACAGGCGCAGTGTCCCTAGCGCGTCCGAGTTTGCAGTATACTCGGGCGACTCGAAAGAAACCGCTACGTGGCTCTGTGCGGCGAGGTTATAAATTTCATCAGGCTTGACCTGCTGAATAACGCGAATTAAATTTGTAGAATCGCTTAGGTCGCCATAATGAAGGATGAAATTTTGGTCCCTTTCGTGGGGATCCCGGTATAAATGGTCAATGCGCTTGGTGTTGAAAGAGGAGGCCCTTCTCTTGATACCATGAACCATATATCCTTTTCTCAAAAGCAACTCGGCTAAATAGGTTCCGTCCTGTCCAGTAATTCCCGTTATTAGCGCTTTTTTCATGTAACTGACAAGGATGTATGAAGTTGCCTGGGGAACCAACGCTTTCTTAGGGTTGGCTCCCCTGTGCCAAATGGCGTGCTCCGCAAGTTTGGATGCGTGGCGGGCTGAGCAGAGGCAGCAGCTAGCATACCCAAAACAGATGACTCCTTATTTGAATCACAGCCTGTTGTCCACTAGCCAGGATGGACGTTAAGTGGTGTTCCTTGACATCTGCTCAATCCGGACTATGTACCACGCTCATTGGGTACGCGCTCACACCCCCCTACGGTGCGGAGCTAATCCAAGCGAGATCAGGGTGCTTGCCAGAGAAGAACGAGCCCATGGCATTGACCAGCACGAGGTAGGTCCGCACGCCTTGCAGCCGGCACGTCTGGCGCAAGGACAGGATTCGTTCGGCCCAGCGCTCGCCCCGGTCGCTCATCGTGCCCAGGCTGCGCTTGCGCCACAGCACCGCGAAGCGCAGCATCCGTTCGGCGTGGTTGTTCGTCGGGGAGACGCCCCGCTCCCACAGGAACAGCCACAGGTGCTCCATCTCGTCGCGCAGTCGGCGGGCCAGCTTCCCGGCGTCGTCCTTCCGGTCGCCGTACATGGAAACCAGGCGAATGAAACGCGCGTAAAACATGTTCCATTCGCCCACGCTGGGCGGCTCTTTGGCCATGCGGCACAGTCGCCGCAATTCCTCCCTCGCCCATGTCCCGCAACGGGCCTGCTCCGAGTCGCGCCGCTCGGCGAGCCCCTTGGCCTCGCGGATGAGGTGCGCCAGGCAGCTCTGCCGCCGGCCCACCCAGTTGCGATACACGCCGTAGCCGTCGGCGACCAGGATGCCGGTCCAGTCTTTGACCAGCGCTTCGAAGGCAGCCTTGGAGCGTTTGGCGTGAATCATGAACAGCGCGGCTCGGGCGCAGGTCATCACCCAAAGCCACGCCAAGCGGCCTTTACGTCGCCAGGACGTCTCGTCCACATGGTTGACCGGCGCGGCGCGGGCCACGTCCTCAATGGCGGCATAGTGCGGCGCGATGGCTGCGGACACGCGGTCGAGCACCTTCTGCACGCCACCCTGGCTGATGGGCAGGCCCAGCACCGAGAGCAGGAAATCCTGGACCGCCCGGCGGCTGTCGCCATGCGCGCCGCAGAGTTCGGCGATTAGCGCCGACAGGCGGGGGCCAAAGCCGGAACGCTGCGCGGGCGGGATCACGGCCTTGACGGTTTTACCGCAGCCGGCGCACCGCGCCCGATAGAGAATGATGTGCCGCACCAAAAGATTGATGACCGGCAACTCGATGAGCTGGTGGATGTAGTAGGGCTCGGGATCAAGCGTCCTGCTGCAACCACAGGCGCACCTGCCAGGAAACAGCTCCTGGATTTCGCTGGGTCGCAGGCACTGCTGCCGGTGGCCTTTGCGCCGACGCTTCGACTTGGGCTTGGCCGGGGCTGCGTCGGACTTGGCCTTGAAGGGGCTGTCGCTGGAGGGAGGCTTGTTGGAGTTGGAGGAGTCCTTGTTGAGCTTGGCTTCGAGCTGCTCGACGCGCGCCTCGAGTTGCGCAACGCTAGCGCGTAGAAGCTGGTTTTCGGCCATGTGCTGCAAAATGAAAACGAGCACAGGCTCGGGAGTATGTTCGAGGAGTTCCCGAGGCAGAGGAATGTGATCGAGAAGCTCGAGGTCCATGGTCACAACTGTAATCACAATCTAGAGTTTGTCTAGATTGTGAGCGCGTACAGCGGAATGAGGCAAAGGCTTGGGAGGCGGAGGCGAGGACTTTCGGATCGAGGTACTGGGGCAAGAGGGCCTTGCGCTCGGCCTCGGTGGTTGCGCGGG
>JBFMCB010000281.1:0-2055 GCA_040754915.1 Chloroflexota bacterium
TTAGGTCCCATAACCCATGACACGAAGCGATCAGGAGAGCGGAGTGCGGGAAATCCGCACGCTCCGTTCGACTGGGCGGGGGCTGGAAACGTGGCGGTTTGGGCCATTGCGCCAGCCCTCGACCCTATCGCGTTCTGAGGTCGATGGGACGATCCCCCTGACCGATCTCTTACGCTTCACCCCCGAGGAGGTATTCGCCTCCTACGCCTGCGGCGAGCGCGTGCTGGACTTCGCACGGACCAGTTGGAACTGGCAGGCTCTCGAAGAGATGGCCGCACAGCCCATCAACTGACCCGGCCCATCATCGCCTGCTCCCTCTCCCAACGCAACACCAAAGCCCAGATCGAGAAACTCCGCAACGCGTGGCCTCGGTCCTCACGTCCGTCTCCCACAGTAAGAGGTCAAGACCTGACACCCCTGGACGCCCCCGGACGTTGTCATGGTCGAGCACAACCGCCAAGGTGACCAAATCCCAGTCGCTGAAAAGCGTTCTGAAGCTGGTCAAACAGCGAGTCGACCTGAACATCTTCAAGGCCTCTACCGAACCTAAAGGTCTTCTTGCCGCAGTCTAGGGCCAAAGGCCCACCTGCCAACCCAAGAAAGACTAGGCCGGACCACGGGTCCCAGAATCTGGGAAGTGCGTAGGATTTTCGGAGATTCAGTACTTCGTTTGTTCCGAACCTCCATGTGCGCCCCACAGGCCCGATGGCTCTCCCGAATCGTAACCCAGTGCTGTCAAGTTCAACAATCTCCCTCCCAAACAGCGACCATAGCAAGCAGACCACTACGAGCGCGGAAAAGACGTAGGCAAATGCAAACCATCCCAGCAAAAACGGATCCGCGGTGGCTGTACCACGGACCCACAGGCCGGTGCCGATGCCAACTCCCGATAGCCATCCGACGAGCCAAAGAGTAATGACCACTATCATCGACCAGCGGCGTCTCACGGGCATTACCACGGAATAACGCCCTCCTTCTTGATGGAACTCGTAGTTGTGCGATTGCGGTTTCAATGTCATGCCTCCTTTCTACATCAGGCGGCGAGTGAGCATTACCCAGGGCCTATGAGCGTGATCGCGCTGATTGATGGCGATTGGATGAAGCTATTCGATGGGGCGAATGCGCCGTATCTTCCGAAGTAGTCGCCGCCCTCCTGATGAACCCACCACCCGCGAGGGGAGAGAGTCTACGTCGCCCGCCGAGCCTGCGGCTGTGGGCGCCCATTCTGCTGTTCACGCTATTTGAGGGGCTCATGTGCCCTTCCCTCCTGCATCCCGATCAGGACGAAGCCGAGAAACATCAAAGGCCGTCGTGACGTTCACAGCAACGGCCAAGCGGAACTCTACTAGATGGTCTCCCACTCGCAGTAGCTGCCCCTGACGTATGCCCCGAATCCAATACCCGCACCACCCCCGCCGCCAATGCACCTCGAACCTGCGGCGCCTCCGACTCCGCGCCCCACACCCGTAATACCTACACCACCACCTGCTTCTCCACCCCAAAAAGAACCACCAAGGTCCTCTTCGCATGTACATCCTGCTCCACCAACCAGAGAACCGGATGCACCCACTCCTATGCTGCCCCCCTTTCCAACCAGCACGCAGAAGAGCGTAAACCTTGCAGTATAGCCATTCTCGATGCACTTGCAGGTGGCCGTTGCCCATTTCAAACCGCCGAAGAAAAACGCGTCCACAGAGGCTTCCCCACATGCCCAGAAGCCATGTGGACAATCCGGACAGTTGCCGGAATTGCATTTGCGCTCGAGACCAGAAGGGTCAACGAAATTGGCCGGATTGTTCAGAACATACGAGTATGTGTTTCTTGAAAGCGCTCGCGCTGCTTTCGTCTTCTTCACATGCATCATCGTCCCAGAGGCGAGAGGGTCTTCACCCAAGAACCTCGCCATGTGCGGCTCATAGTATCTCATGCGGATTAGATGCTGTAAGCGACTTTTCGCCTCTCCCACCCGCATAGAATCAACTACTTGGCTGGGACGAACGGCCGAAGCGCAAGAATAGATGCTGTGCCAAGTCGTTGATTTTGTTGATTGACGCA
>JBFMCB010000282.1:0-2055 GCA_040754915.1 Chloroflexota bacterium
GCGTGACCTACTACTTCTGCTCGGCCGGCTGCAAAAAGTCGTTCGAGAAGGAGCCGGAGAAGTATCTGGGCAAGAAGATGGAGATGGGCCACGGTGGCCACGGACACGGCGGCCACGGCTGCTGCTAACGACTTGGTAGTGTATAGAATCCTGGCCCCAATGTACGACACCATCCGTCCGTGGTGAATCGCGGCGATGGCGAGGGAGGCCGAGAGGTTTCTGGATTTTGAAATCCTACCTCGGTATCTGCCGCCGCACGCTCATGTCCTCGACCTGGGATGCGGCACTGGGGCTAACCTGGAACGACTTTTGCGCCTGGGTCTACCTTTCCGTGCCTACGTCGGTCTCGATCTGACACCAGCCATGCTGGCCCGTGCCCGGCTCAAAGGTGATGGTTATGGGGATAGGGTGCTCCTGCACCGAGGCGATATGCGCCACATCCCGTTCTCCGATGCGAGTTTTGATTTTGTGCTGTCCACTTGGGCAGTGGAGCACGCCGATCCAGCCGGACAGGTTATATGCGAAGGGCTGCGAGTATTGAAGCCCGGCGGCTATCTGGCGCTGTTGTTCCACTGCCATCCGCCGGCACCATGGCGGTGGCCCCTGCGCCTAGCCGAGGGCTTGTTGCTAATGCACTGCCCGAACCCCAGTGACCTGAAGCCCGAGGCGCAGGTTATGTGTCGGCGTTTTGCCGGTGGATTGGAGGCCTTGGTGCTCTTTCGCAAGCCGGATGAGGATTCCTGATAGCCGCCTCGTCGCCAGTATGACGATTAGTGACGGGAGGTTCGACATGCACTACGACGCCATTATCGTCGGAGCGAGTTTTGCTGGCTTGAGCGCGGCGGCCCAACTGCGCGGCAAGCGCGTGCTCTTGATTGACCGCAAGCCCATTGGCACCGGGCAGACCTCGGCGTGCGGCACAATTCTTGAAGTGCTTGAGTCGCTCGACGCCCTGGACGCGGTGTTACAGGTGCATGACAAGATCGTGGTGCATGTGGCAGGGCGACGGATAGACTATCCCCTGGCCTACCCATTCTGCACCTTTGATTACGAGCGCTTGTGCCGGATTCTGGAGGAACGCAATGACGCTGAGTTTCTGCTGGCGCGGGCACTCGGCCTTGACAGAGACGCGGTGGTGACCATTGACCGCACGTTTCGCGCCGTGTGCCTGATTGATGCCTCAGGTTGGCGGGCAGTGCTGGCCGGGCCGAACAGCAATCTACCCAGCGGGGAGCGCATGAGTTTCGGCATTGAGACGGTGCGCGAATATCGCGAGGACGGGCTCCATTTCTGGTATGATCCAGACTGGTTGATTCCGAAGGGCGTCACCTGGCTTTTTCCTTGCGGCGGGTTCTCGCGCATAGGTGCTGGGAGCTACGTAGGCGACACAAAACTGCGCTATCACCTGGGCGCGTTTCTGGAGCGATTCGACTTAAGCCCCGACGGCCTACACGGCGGATACTTTCCCCACGCGCTACGGCGCGGCACTACAGGCCACGTGTTCCTGGCGGGCGACGCGGCCGGGCAATGCCTGGGCGTGACTGGCGAGGGGATTCGCACCGCCCTGTACTTTGGCCAGGCCGCTGGGCGGACGGTGCGGCGCGTCCTCGACGGACAACTCTCCCTGGACGAGGGCTTGGCCGAATACAGCCGGTTCGTCGAACGACACCGCATCTTTTATCAAACCTTGCTTGTAATACAGCAGACCTTGGTCAACCTGCCAGTGCCGGTCGTCAAAGCCATCATCGGTATAATCCATTGGCCGCCCATATTGCGTTCCGTGATGAGGGCATACAAAAGGGCATTCGATCCAGCGCGTCTTGCAGTAAGCAAGGACTATGAGCCGAGCAATGCTTTAGGCGAATGGCAGGGAGTTTGCGATGCATAAACCCCATATCCAGTCAGTACCCATGTTGATGACCATCATGGTGTGGCTGTGCACGCTGCCTCTGATCGGCATCTTTGTCTGGCCTTTCTTCGGCCTGCAGGTTGCCCTTACCAGCGCGGCCGGGCTGTTCATCGTTATGATGGCAGCATGCTATGCGCTCTGCGCCT
>JBFMCB010000283.1:0-2040 GCA_040754915.1 Chloroflexota bacterium
CCTGCTAGCAGATGGCCGAGCTGGTAGCAGGTAGCAAGTAGCAGGTAGCAAGTAGCAAGTAGCAAGTAGCAGCCCCTGCTACCTGTTACGTGTTACCTGCTACTTGTTACCTGCCATCTGCCAATCAGGGAGCACTGCATGAAAGCGATCAGGTTGGGGCTGCGGGCGAAGCTGGCCCTGCTTTTCCCGCTCATCGCCGCCATCCCCCTGGTGGTATTTGGTTTCTACTCGCTCCTCCTGGCCAAGCAGTATGTGGCCGAGGAGAAGCCAAGGGACAACCTGGCCGTGGCCAGCACCGTGGCCCAATTGGTGGATGACCACTTGAGCGTGCTCACCACCGCCATCGCTGGTGAGGCCAGGGAACCGGCGCTGGCTGCGGCAGTGGTCAGTCGCGATGAGTCCCGGCTAACCCCCATGCTCCTCAGTTTCCACCAAGCGCACCCGAGCTTCGAGGCCGTCTTCGTTCTGGATAGAAACGGTATTGCCCTGGCCACCTCCCTGGCCGACAAGAGCACCGTGGGTCGGGATTTCTCCTATAGGGACTACTACCAAGGGGCTTTGGCCACCGGCCAAACCTACGCCTCGGAGCCGTACGTCGGCGCGGCCACCGGGAAACCATCGGTCGGCATCGCCACACCGCTGAGGGCTGCCGCCAGCGACACCCAGGGATTTTTGGTGGGCTCCCTCTCCCTGGACAGGCTTTCCGATTTCGTGGGCAACGTCAAGCTCGGCGAGACCGGGCACGCCTACCTGGTGAGCCGGTCGGGGCTGATCATCGCCCATCGGGACAAGTCGAAGGTCCTGGGGAGCACGAGGTTCTTTCCGAGTAAAGGTAGCGGAGCTCAAGAGGTCACCGATGAGCGCGGAGAAGCAGCCCTGGTGGCCTTTGCCCCCGTTTCGTCGCTGGGCTGGACGGTGATCGTGGCCCAAGACAGGGCCGAGGCGTATGGCCACGCCCTGGACGTGGTCAGGGTCTTCGCCGCCGCCTTCGTCGTGTGTCTGGCCATAACCATCGGCTTAGGATTGGACCTGGCCTCCCGGATAACCTCGCCGGTGAGTGCGCTTCAGGAGGGGACCCGGCAGTTAGCCCGGGGCGAGCTCTCTCACCGGGTGGTGGTCAAGTCCGGGGACGAGCTGGAGGGGCTGGCAGAGTCTTTCAATCAGATGGCCGAAAGCCTGGCCCGCCTCGACCAGGACAAGCTCCAGGCGGCCCGGAGGATGGCCAGCCTCCTGGACATCAGCGTGGCCACTGCCTCCAGCCTGGACCTGGATCGCATCCTGGCGCTGGCCTACGAGCAGATCCACCGGATCTTGGCTGTCTCTACGTTCTACGTCGCCCTGTACGATGGCGTGAAAGATGAGCTCCGCTTTGAGATCTTCATCGACAAGGGCCAGGCCCTGGAGAAGTTCACCCGCCGGATAGCTGACGGTGGGGGGTTGACCGGCTGGATCGTGCAGACGAGGAAACCCCTCTTGATCCGAGACATGCAGGTGGAGAAGCCCCCGGTGGAGGCCATCACCGTGGGGGAACCCACCCGGTCCTGGCTGGGGCTCCCGCTCCTGTTCCAGGAAAGGGTGGTGGGGGTGCTGTCGGTCCAGAGCTACGAGCCCGATGCCTTCGATGAGGCCGACCTGAGGATGCTGGAAACCGCGGGCAACCAGATCGCCATGGCCGTGGAGAACTCTCGGCTCTACGCCGAGGTCCGGCAGCAGGTCAAGGAGCTGGGCGCCCTGCTCAAGGGCAGCGAGGCCATCGTCAGGGTCACAGACCTGAATGCCATTCTCGACGTGGTCTTAGATCAAGCCCTGCTCCTGGTAGGACGTGGCCAGGGCTCGGTTTTATTGATCGATCGCGCGACCAACTCTTTGCAGATCGCAGCCAGCCGGGGCCTGCCCCCGGAGGTGGAGGTGGGCTTCAACCAGCGACGGGTCGCGCCCACCGCAGGTTCCTTCGGCATCGCCCTGGAGACCGGGGACATGGTGGAGATCCCTCACGCCCGCACCGACCCCCGGGTTCTGCACGAGGTGGGGGCGATACCG
>JBFMCB010000284.1:0-2003 GCA_040754915.1 Chloroflexota bacterium
CCAGTCCAGCGGCTCGCCGGCTTCCTTATTCCACATGGTCAGCTTCACCGGCTTGGGCGCGGGGGTGGCGGTGGGCGGTGGAGCTGTTGTTGCTATTGGCGGCTTGGTGGGAGGCACTGGGGTAGGGGTGGGCCCACAAGCGCTGAGCATCAGGCTCAACACCGCCATGAGGGCGAGAACGGTGAAAATGGGCTTCTTCATTCACTCTCTCCTTAGCTAAAATGTGGTGAGCTCCGCTCGGCCGGCATTCCCCAGCCGAGAGCAGGGCTCTCGCGGAAGAGACTCCTTCCCGGGCCTTCGTGGATGGCCGGCAACGAGTTCCCGGGGCGGAGGCCCAAACCATTCCGGGCCAGGCATCACCCCCTTTAAAGCTGCATTTGGATGGTCAGGTCCGGGCTACGGAAGGCCTCCTGCAAAACCAGCGTCGCCGCCCCGATGGCAGTGACCTCTCGGCCCAGTTGAGCCTGAACGATCTGGGTTGAGTTGACGGAGGCCCGCAGGGCCCTGCTCTGCACCGTCTGGCGGATGGGGCCCAGGAGCAGTTCTCCGGCCGCGGCCACGCCGCCTCCGATGACCACCATGCCCGGGTTCAAGAGGTTGATCAGGTCGGCGATGGCGACCCCGATGAGGCGGCCGGCCTCCCGATAAAGCTGCTGGCTCAACTCGTCCCCGGCGGCCGCGGCGTCGGCTACATCTTTCGCGGTGAGGCCGTGGTTCCGAGCCAGCCGTTGTAAGGCGGTCCTTTGACCGGCGCGAATGGCCTGCTCGGCGCGCTGGGCGATGGCGGGGCCGCCGGCCATGCTCTCCAAGCAGCCGTAGCTGCCGCATTTGCAGGGCGGGCCGGCCTCGTCGACCATGATGTGCCCGATCTCGCCCGCTGAACCCGTCTCCCCACGGTAAATCTCCCCGTCAAAGATCAGGCCGCAGCCGATGCCCGTGCCCACCTTGATGTAGGCCAGGTTGTCGCGGCCCCGGCCGGCGCCGTGCCACTTCTCGGCCAGGGCACCCAGGTTGGCGTCGTTGTCCAGGTAGACCGGGATTTTGTACTGGCTTTCCAGCCGGGCCCGCAAGGGTATGCCGTCCCAACCGGGCATGATTGGAGGGGCGATCACCATGCCCGCCGAATAGTTCAAAGGGCCAGGAACCCCTATCCCCAGCCCCATCATCCGGTCCAGGGAGACCCCCGCTGCCCGCAACGCCTGGCTGACCAGCCGTGACACTTCCTCCAGGGCGGCCTCGGGGCCATCGGAGATGGAGAACTCCTCCTTCACTGCCTGAGCCCGGACATTTGCTCCCAGGTCGGTCACCACCACCAGGATATGGGTGGCTCCCAGGTCCACGCCGATGACGCTGCCCGCCCGGTAGTTGAAATTGACCAGGATCGGGCGGCGGCCACCCTTGGATTCGCCGGCCCCCGATTCCTGTACCAGGCCCTCGGCCAACAGGGCGTCGATGATGCTGGAGACGGTAGAACGGCTCAGGCGGGTCTCTTTGGCCAGGTCAGCCCGGGAAATGCTGCCCTGGCGGCGGATGAGGTTTAGCAGGATGGATTTGTTCAGTTCCCGCATTAACGCTGGGTCGGCAGTGGTGCTTTGTGCCTTCAAGAGGGTCTCCAGCGTTTATTTTTGTTATTATTATACCATATTCCTACTTTGTTTGTCAAGATGCCAAACAAAGTTTTAAGGTAAAAAGTGGAGCCGGTGGTGGGACTCGGACCCACGGCCTAGTGTTTACGAAACACTTGCTCTGCCGCTGAGCTACACCGGCTGTTCCTGAATCAGTTAGGCTTTCTTCACTTGTTAAAGAAATCCGGTTCAGGCGAAATGTCTGGCCGAGCTGCTACGATTTAAGGGAATTATAGCCGATTCTGTGTGATTCCGCAAGTTCAAGAGGCTTGAGGCCCGGCCTCCACGTTGCGGCAGGATTCCGGAGCAGTCGTCGTGGCCGACAGGGGACTGGGATCCGTTTGCCTTCGGTGCTGCCGTGTGTGACGCGGCCTGGAG
>JBFMCB010000285.1:0-1998 GCA_040754915.1 Chloroflexota bacterium
CCACCCTGCCTGTACTCCTGAAGGTCTACGAGGGCACAAACAGCGACGCTCAGGTCTCCGTTCAGCGGGTGCATATCCTGGCCGACCTGGTGCCGGGAGCCTTGCAGACCTCCGAGTTCTACATCTTCCAAAACACCGGCGACCGTACCTTCATCGGCTCCGGCGAGCCGATCACCGATGGGCAGCGGGCCACCTTGCGCTTCTCCCTGCCTAAGGAGGCAAAAGATGTGGAGTATGGTCAGGGCCTAGAGGGGGTGGTCTTCGGCGGCGACGTCTTCACGGCCACCACGATTATCCTGCCGGGGATGCAGCCGGTGCTCTTCTCCTACAACCTGCCTCTGAGCTCGCCCACGGCTCACTTCAGCCGCAAGCTGGATTATGCCGTGCGCAACCTGAGTTTTCTGGTCCCTGATGTGGGGCAGGTCATCACCAGCACGGTGTTGGTGGCCAGGGAGAGGATGAGCGGCCAAGGGACCAATTACTTGCACTTGGCTGGCCAGAACCTGGCCAGGGGGACAGAGGTGACCGTGGACTTCAGCAACATCCCCGCCAAACTCCCGTCGGTGGCTTCGCCGGGCCCAGTAGCAACCACGGAGGAGAGGAGCTACACCAGCACCACCGACCAGAGCGCCTTGTACAGGGTGGTGTTGGTGGGCCTGGGAGTGCTGGCGATGGTCATCGCCCTGGGCTATATCTTGCAGCGGCGTCGCCCTCAAGCGGTGCTCACTGAGGCGGCCCGGGCCGTTGAGGACCGAGCCTCTCTCATCCTGGCCATCGCCGACCTGGACGACGGTTACGAGGCCGGGGACATTGGCGTAGAGGAATACCGAGCGGAAAGAGCCAGGTTGAAGAGACGGCTGGCGGCGATAATGAGGGAGAAATGAGAGAAGGCAGTTATGTTCGCCATTGAAGCTATTGGCCTGCAGAAATCTTTCGGCCCACGGCAGGTATTGCAGGGGGTGGAGCTACAGGTACGGCTGGGGGAGTTCGTGGCCCTCTTCGGGCCCAATGGAGCGGGGAAGACTACCCTGATCCGGATTCTGGCCGGCCTCATCCGGCCCTCGGCCGGTTGCGTGCTCCTGGGAGAGTACAACCTGGCTAAGGAAGAGGAGGCAGCGCGGCGGCAGATCGGCGTGATGGGGCATCAGACCTATCTCTACGATGACCTGACGGCTGAGGAGAACTTGGTCTTCTATGCCCGTATGTACGGCCTGCACAACCCCGCGGGGTGCATCGCCACCCTCTTGAAGCAGATGGGGCTATGGGTTCGTCGCCGCGATCCCGTGCGCACCTACTCTCGTGGCATGCAACAGCGCCTGGCCCTGGCCCGGGCCCTGCTCCACGACCCGCCGATCCTGCTGCTGGACGAGCCGGACACTGGTCTGGATCTGGACGCTATCCCTCTCTTGCAAGAGGCCTTAGTGGGACCTGATGGCCGACGCCGGGCAGTCCTCTTTACTACCCACAATTTGGAGCGGGGCCTGGAATTGGCCGGTCGGGTAGCCATCCTTTCCGGCGGGCGCATCGTTTACCAGGGAGAGCACGCTGCCCTCTCCAACGAAGGCTTCCGCCAACTATACGCCAGGTTTTGCAAATCTGCTCCGCAGGAGCCGGAACCGGCGAGAGGATTTTCGGAGAACCATCTTGCCTGACGCAGAACCATTGGCCACCAGTTATCAGTTATCTGCCATCAGCTATCAGCCATCTGCCATCAGCCAAATCGCCGCCATTGTCCGCAAAGACATTGCTGCCGAGGTGCGCACCAAGGAGATCTTCACGGCCATGTTCGTCTTCGCCGTCCTCTCCTTAGTGATCTTCAACTTTGCTTTTGAGCTACGGGTGGAGAGCGTGGCAGCCATCGCCCCAGGGGCATTATGGGTGGCCATCACCTTCGCTGGCGTGCTGGGATTGAACCGCTCCTTCGTGCTGGAGAAGGATCGGGGTTGCCTGGAGGGGCTGCTCCTTTGCCCCGCCGACCGAAATGTCCTGTACCTGGGG
>JBFMCB010000286.1:0-1889 GCA_040754915.1 Chloroflexota bacterium
GAACCGGGGTTTTGCCGAGATCACGTCCATGCCCACACAGCCCAGGAAAACACCCACCGCTGCCATGAGCAGGGACTTGATCATGGATTTCCCAGCCAGGAAGGTGACCACCACCATGCCGACGGTCATCAGAGCGAAGTACTCGGGCGGGCCAAACGCCAGGGCGGCTTCAGCCAAAGGGGCGGCCACCAACATGAGCCCAAGGACCGAGATCGTTCCGCCGATAAACGAACCAATTGCGCTGATGCCCAGGGCAGGCCCTGCCCGGCCCTTGCGAGCCATCTGGTACCCATCCATGCACGTGACCACCGACGCGGCCTCTCCGGGCAAGTTCACGAGTATGGACGTGATCGAGCCGCCGTACATGGCCCCGTAGTAGATTCCCGCCAGCATGATGATGCCGGAAACCGGGCTCACCTTGAACGTGACGGGCAGCAGAATGGAGATGGCTGCCACGGGCCCGACGCCGGGGAGCACGCCAACCAGCGTCCCAACCAGGCATCCGATCAGGCAGAAGAGGAGGTTCCAGGGCTGAAGGGCAATCGAGAAGCCGCTGAGGACCGCGTCCACGGTCATGGCAGCCCCCCGAAAATCCACTCGCCCAGAACACCGACCGGCAGGCTGGTCTGCAAGAGCCTCGTGAAAACGTAATAAGAGACCACCGATACCCCGACTGCAATCCCTCCGGCGACGAGATGGTCGCGCTTGCCACTGAGGATGATCAGCCCATAGAGAAGGATGATTGAGTCAACGCAGAAGCCGAGGTAAGGCAAGAGGAGAGTATAGCCTATGAGCGCCAGCAGGGTGCAAAGGACCCGAGGCATGTTCCCGCGAAACAGCCCGCTTATGGGCTCACGCACCCTGGAGCGAAGGTCCTGGAGGATCAGGATCGCCGAGAGCAGGCAGATAACGAGTCCCATGAGGAAGGCGATATAACCGGGCCCGGGCTCTCTCGGCGTGCCGATGCCGTAACCCGCGGCCACGTATGAGATGATGATACCTGCGACCAGCCAGAAAAGGCCGCTCTTCTGATTGTGGGTGGCGAGCAACATCCGGATCTAACTCCTTTAGCCAGGGCCACAGCGCCTCCAGGGGGCGACCGCGCGTGTAGCCGTTTCCTACCACCGCAACCTAGATCTTGATCTACCCGGAAAACATCCCTGTCCCTCCCGTCACTTCGAGGCAGATCCCTGTAATCCACTCGGCCTCGTCAGAGGCCAGGAAGGCGGCGGCGTACGCCACATCCTCCGGTCTTCCCGGCCTTCCCAGGACTATCTGATCGGGCCGTTTGATCTCATTGGTCAAATTTTTCGTCAAATCCGTCTCGATAAAGCCTGGAAGAAGGGCGTTGACGGTAATGTTGAACCCGCCGAGTTCTCTTGCAGCGCTCTTGGTCAGTGCGATGATACCCGCCTTGGAGGAAGCATAGTTTATGTGGCCGTAGCTCCCGCCTTTTCCTGCCCTCGATGACATATTGATTATCCGGCCGCTTTTCCGGGTCTTCATGATACGGGCAGCGGCCCGCGTCCCCAGGAAGGTCCCTCTCAGGTTTACATCCACCACGCGGTCCCATTGTTCCACGGTCATTTCATCCAGCATGGCCCTGCTACCGATTCCGGCGTTGTTGACCCATATGTCCAAGCGGCCAAAAGCCTTGAGGGTCGCATCCGCTGCCTCATCGAAATCGCGGGGCTCTGAAACATCCAGCTTTAAGGCGACAGACTTCCTGCCCTTTTTTCTAACCTCGGCCGCCGTCTTTTCAGCCATTGCGGGATCAACATCCGTGATGACCACATCTGCCCCCTTTTCGGCGAAGATCAGGCAGATGGCCTTACCCAGACCTCTTCCCCCGCCCGTGACAAGGGCAACCCTATTTGTCAGGTCCATGA
>JBFMCB010000287.1:0-1859 GCA_040754915.1 Chloroflexota bacterium
TTTTCGGCCTGGCCCTGGGTTGTTTCGTGGCAGTGGGGGCCATGCAGGTCTGGCACGCTTCGCCCATCCAACTGGTGCTGAGCCTGGGGCTCGGTGCCCTGGTGGCCCTGGCGGGCATGACCCCGCCGGCCCTGGCTTTGGTTAGCGCACTCAAGGAGCTGAGCGTTGGAGTCTGGCAAGATCTCCGTGATCATGCCCGCCTATAACGAGGAGGGCCATATCGCCGACAGCATCGCCGAGACCGTTCGCGCGCTCTCCGGCCTGGACTTCCAGCTCATCGTGGTGGACGACGGCAGCCTGGACCGCACACTTCAGGTTGCACGGGAGGCGGCCGGGGACGACCAACGGATCAGCGTGTTGCACTATCCCACGAACGCCGGTAAAGGCGCGGCCTTGCGCTTCGGCTTTCAAGAGGCAACCGGTGACCTGGTGGCCTTCCTAGATGCGGACCTGGACCTGCACCCCGGGCAGCTCTGGGCCCTCTACGCGGTGATGCAACAAACGGGGGCCGACGTGGTCATTGGCTCCAAGCGCCACCCGGAGTCGAAGCTGGATTATCCCTGGCACCGGCGGTTCATCAGTTGGGGCTACTTCACGCTGGTGAACGCGCTTTTCGGATTGCCCCTTCACGATACCCAGACGGGGATCAAGCTCTTCCGGCGGGGGGTGTTGGAGCGGGTCCTTCCCCGCATCCAGGTCAATGGCTTCGCGCACGATTTGGAGCTTCTGGTGGGGGCCCATCTTTACGGCTATCGCATCGCCGAGGCGCCGGTGACGCTCACTTTTCGGCAAGGCAAGATGGGGCCCCTGGGGCTGCTCAAGGCGAGCCTGGGGGTCTGGCTGGACACCCTGCGCGTCCTCTACTGGGCCAGCTTCTGGAGTTGGCTCTCGCCCGGCCTGGCGGTGAAGTGCTGGCTGGTGGCCTTCCTGGTGGGGGTTTTCTTCGCCAGCTTCGGCCTGGCCCACTGGCTGATCACCGCCTCCGTGCCCACGCCCCTGGCCGGGGTGGTGCGGGTCCTGGCCCTCCAGTTCCTGGACAAGGCGGTGCGGGACGTGATCCTGTTCATCGTCGGACTCGTGCTCATCATCGCCTCGGCCCTGCAGCTCAATAAGCACGTCCTGGCCGCCTTCTCGCGTCCTGACCGGGGGGACCTGGCGGGGATTACCAGGGTTCAAAGTTCGAACCATGAGAGCACCGAACATCGGGGATTGGATTTTAACTAAGGTAGACAATCCTGCGAGGGCGATGGGGATTTGGGCGAGATTTGTCGTTTCACCTGTTTGGAGCAGGGGGTGCAGGTGGCGGAATCGCTGCGCACGGGTGCATTGCCGGTTTGGCGCGTGGAGGGCGGATAGAACTGGAGTTGCCGGAAAAGAATTAAAGCTGAGGAGTTAGAGTGGGTGAGATAGAGAGACGGCTGGAGGCGCTGGCCCGTGCTATGGCGAGAGATGGGATTCGCCTTGCCTGCCTGTTTGGGTCGGTTCTGAAGCACCCCCAGGCTCGCGATGTGGACCTGGCTGTTCTATTTAGAGAATACGACTTTGAGAGGTACCTGGAAACGCTGGAAACAGCATGCCGCGCCCTGGAGACGAGCCGAGTGGACCTGGTGGTCCTCAACCGGGCCAATGCCCCGCTGAAGTTGCGGGCGCTCCTGGAGGGAAAACTTGTTTTTGCCAAAACGCCGCTTGCATATGCAGAGGCGGTAGCGGAAGCCCTGTTTGAGTACGAGGACTATCGGCGGTTCATGGCTGAGTATCGCCTGCTCCTGGGCCGGCGGTGTCAGGAGGGATTATCGGTGGTGGATAGACGGGTGGACCGGGAACGGGTGGAGGGATATCTCTCCATCCTGGATGAGGCG
>JBFMCB010000288.1:0-1853 GCA_040754915.1 Chloroflexota bacterium
ATCCGGGTCCCGGCGATAATTTAAAGCCACCGCCGACGGCCCCAGCACCTGAACACCTTCCAGGCGAAAGCCGGGCGGCAGATAACCTGGGACCTGAATCGGGAAATCCACCCTGGCCTGCGCCTCGAGGATGGTGCTGTATTCCTCCGCTACTCTCTCGGGCGGCTTAGCCTGTGAAGCGCTACTAGATTGGGGTACTTCTCGCACGCCGATGTGTTTCAGCACCCTCACCACCCCATCCTGTAACGAACGGGCTGCCAGCACGGCCGCCTCAGGCACCCATCCCAGAACGATCCCCCCCACCAACATCACCACCAACAGGCTGCTGAGGGCCAGACGCCAGTGCCCCACGACCAGCCCGGTTCGAGGCGCGTACCGGGGTTTATATTCCTGACGCGGCATCCTGGCTAGCAGACGCTGCTTTAGCCCGGCTTCGAAGGCCACTCGGGGTCTGGGCCGAGCTCGAATTAGCCGCTCGGCAAAGGCCAGATCGGCCCGGTAGGCTTCGCTCAGGACGTTACACTCCTCGGCTTTGGCCCCCTTCAGCAATTCGTCCACGTTCCGCGAGAACTCCTCACTGACGTCCATAGCGTGTTCGTTGCTATGATACATAGGTCGAATCACCTTCACTGTTCGAACTCCCTTCTCAATTTGCGTATGGCACGGTAGAGGATGACTCCCACATGGTCTTCCTTCAGGCCCAGTATCCGGGCGATGTCTTTGTTGGCTAAACCGCTGAAGAATTTCAGAGCCACGATCTGCTGTTCTTGCTCCGAGAGGGTTTTTAGGGAGGCGTGGAGCCAGGCCAGTTCTTCCCGGTGAAGGTACTCGTCCTCCGGCGTGCCTTCGGCCACAGTCAGTTCGGGCGCGTCTTCCAGGCTGACCGTCTCCACTCGCCCGTGGCCTCGGAAGTGGTCGGCCACTACCCGGCGGGCGATAGTGAACAGCCAGGTAGAGAAAGCGCCCCGGTCACCCCGGTAGGTGACCAGCTTCCTCCAAGCCTTCTCGAAGACGACCGCCGTTAAGTCCTCGGCGAGGGTCTGGCTACCCACCCGGCTGGCCACGTAGCCGAAGACTCGGGGCAGGTAATAATCGTACAAGTCGGCGAAGGACGCGACGTCAATGTCGGCCTGCGGCAAGCCAAATGCCCACCGCCTCAGGCGCACGACAACTTCCATCCGCCCCTCCTCCTTCTATCTAATTATACGCGGAAAAAGCCTCGAGATTACAGCCTGATGCCAATTTTTGGCGGTATCTCTATAAGACGCGTATAGCCTTCACCCAAGCGTGAGGGCCAGCAGCGTGGAGTTCCTCCACGGAGACCACGTGCCACTTCTCTCGTTTCTTGACCACGATGGCATACTCAAACCCCCGGTGGGAGCAGCAATCGAAGGCTTCTGTGGCCGTCCTCGCTGACTTGGCCAATACTCTACACCTTTCTGGGACGCCACGGGTCTGGAGCAAAGCCCCCGTGTAGGAGGATGTGGAAGTAAGGGGCTTTTAGGAGGGTTAGTGACGCCATCTGGCCTTCGAAAAGTTGATGATCAGGCCGATCCTGGCCAGTCGGGCGGTTTCACAGGCTCAAAATGGCAGTTTTTAGCCAGTGGCCACCTGGAACTGCCCCTTTGGACAACGACGGGGTCAACTTCCTGAGCTCTATGGTCGGGAGCCTCACCGCCTATCTCTTGTGGCGCTGGTGGATGTAGCCCTCTATTCTATCGCCGCACCTGGACAGGCTTGAAGGCTATGCGGTCGTCCCCAATACGGCCCTGGGCATCCAGCACCGGGAGGCGCCGTCCGGTCTGGTATTCGTACATGCCTGCCTCGATGATATAATCTCCGGCCGGGGCATC
>JBFMCB010000289.1:0-1839 GCA_040754915.1 Chloroflexota bacterium
TGCGTTGGGCGGCGGGGGTGAGTTCGTCAATGCCGCCGACGCGCACCCGCACTGCGCTGATGCAGTCGTCGCCGCGCAGGGCTTGGGCGGCGGCCAGGGTGGTGAGTATAAGGGGTGGGCTCTGGATGTAGCCGGCCGGATTCAGAGTGGGGCGGAGGGTGCGCGGCTCGACCGGCCGGCCCTCTTCGTCGTAGCGCAGGGTGGCCAGGGGCGGGAAGTAGGTCTCCAGGGGCACACGGTTGACATCCCCCGGCTTGGGAAGGCGCTCGATGTCAAAGACGCCCTGCGCCTCCATAAAGAAAGCAGCGTCGAACATAGCCTCCTTGGACGTAGGGTGGGCAGAAATCCGATAGGCAGGCCACCCCTCCTCTAACCAGAGGGATACTGCCCTCTGCTTGGGAGGCACGATTTCCAGCACCAGCCCATTGTGGGGGAAGGGGGGCACGTTCTCCTGATAGGCAATCCGGCTGAGTGTGCTGATCATGAAGCGCTGAAGTGTGCCAAAGTCGGGAGGGCCAGGGGCCCAATCAGGGATCAGCAGGCTCTCAACCAAGCGGCGATAAGCGGCGCTGCTCTCCATCTCTTGGAAAGCAAGGCTTTCACCGGGCAAAGAAGCCAGATACTTTGTGCCCCCGCGCGCCATGATGGCTTCCAAGTTGGAAGCCTCCAGAGGCAGGCTCAGGCGCCTCAGTTCAGTGCGCATAGTCAGGCTAACATAGGGGGAAGCGTTGATCAGGATGGGGATGTTGAGTTCGATCCGGGGGGTACCATACGGGTCAGCGCTGCGCCTGGACTGGATCGGTTTGTCGCCTGTCAGGTACTTGCCCCTCACTAGCGCCCCGTCCAACCCGACCAGCGCCGCTTCTTGAGGCGGGTCAATCCCGGCCACCAGGAAGGGCATCTCAAACCCACCCTGTATGGGAAAAGAAGGGTTGATTAGCGGGTAATTCAGGCGGGCGGGGCCTGGCGGGGGAAGAGAGGCGTCCGGGCCGACATAGTAGTAGCGGTCCCGGGAATTTAGATAGAGCCGAGCTCCATCGTCTATGGTCAGTGTTTCCTCGAGCCTATAGACCCCACGATCGGTCAGCAAGCCCAAGTTATTGATCGGGACGGTCTCGAACACGTAGCCGAGCGTGGCGATAGGCGCGGCTACTTCTACGCCGGGGATGGCTTTGATCGCCTCGTACTGGGTGATGGTGATGCCGCCGGCGATACCCGACAGGTAGTTAGCCTCCACCAGGCCATACTCCTCTTCAATGGGCGAGCGGGCGCCAGCAGGGCGGACCAGGATGTCATAGGTGGTGCGCCAGTAGCGGGTCAGGTCCTGGCCCGCAGTGACGACGGTCGTCTCTGAGGCGGCCGTGACTAGGAGGACGCTGGCGCTGACGGCCAGCAGGCCTAACGCCAGCAGGGCCGAACGCACCTGGAAAATGGAACGCAGGATCAAGGAGAGCATCGTATACCTTCAGGGGAGCAAGGGCAGCAACCCGCCTCAGGCTACTGCCTTGTCCCTTTGTCACGGATAGGCCCCTCGGTATGAAAGACTACGTCGGTTACCCGCAATATGAGCATCCAAAGCTCCAGAGGGTGCACTGCGGCCCAACACCTGCACATGGATCGTCCTGGCAAAGGTAACGCTCCCAGTAGAAGTAGCCACTCCCGCATGACCCGCAAGGCCAGGTGTAGGTTTCCCACCATGTCCTCGGACACCCCTGCGGCTGCGGCGGGGCCGCCTGCGCAGATGGCAGCGCCACAAAGGAAGCCACTGCCAGCACGAACGACGCCACCAACATCACTGCCAGAGCACTCGCGACCACTTTGTGCATCTTACCATGCTTC
>JBFMCB010000290.1:0-1839 GCA_040754915.1 Chloroflexota bacterium
GCAAGACCTGAGGCTTCAACATAGGGCTCAACACGCTCTCCGAAAACTGCAGGCCAAATTCAAGCACCTACCTCCGGAGGAACGCGCGAAAGGGCTGAGGATCCTTCAGGACGCGAGGCAAGACATCTACAGGGTTGAGCAGGGCGCCCGAGCCGATGCACGCAGGGTCCTGGAGGAGTTGCGCGCCGGGAAGATCACCACAGAACAGGCCAAACAGCAGTTGCAGGAGTTGAGGAAAAACACGCTGGCGGAGATCCGCAAGATCCTGGAGCGCACCAGGGAAGCCCTCAAGGACCTGGGCCGCCAGGACAAGAAGGCTGGCACCGTAGGGCCGTCACCTGGACGGGCGTGAACCGGGAAGTAGAGTTGGTTTCGCCAAACGGAGGCTGTAGTACTTCCTACTAGGCACCTTATAGGGTGAATTCTTAACAAATGAGGTAAGACTTCTACCGCAGAGTTATCCATGCGCAGCATAAGCTAGCCCCAGTCCTTGGACTGAGGCGTCCTAAACCCGGCTCTTATCGCCTCGATTCTCTGTGCCACCACGTTCATGGTGCCGTCCCGCCGGGACAAGAGCCCCTGAACCAGCAACACCGGCTCTTTGATAACGCCGCGATACTCCGCATAGACCTTCGGCCAGACCACCACTGGGACATGGCCGAACTCATCCTCCAGGGTGAGGAAGACCACACCGCTGGCAGTGTAGGGCCTCTGGCGACGGACGACGAGGCCGGCCGCTTTAACTCTAGCTCCATCTTCCATCTTCGATACGGTGGAGCTGGGTATAATATCTTCGCCCAGATGTTGCCGGAGGTGGGCCATCAGGTGGCCGTTCGGATACAAAACCAGGGTGCGGTATTCGCCAACGATCTTCTCCCAGGGAGTAAGCCCCGGCAAGGACGGGATATCCTGGCTGACTGACAGGGGTAAACCGAGTTGCTGGTTGGGAGGGCGGTAGCGAAGGCCGATCTCCCACCTTGCCGCCCGGCGGTCCGGGCCGAGCGCATCAAAGGCGCCGGCGTCAGCCAGGTTCTCCAGGGCCTCCCGGAGCAGGCCAGTCCTTTGCACCACGTCGGCAATAGATCGGTATAGCCCTCTTTCTTCTCGTTCCCCTACTACCTGCCTGGCGCCCACCTCGCCTACCACGTCTACGTTAAGAAGGCCCAGCCTCAAGCAGTCCTTCTCGATGGTGCATTTCTCCCTGCTGGCGTTGATGTCCGGATTGAGCACTACGACCTCGTGTCTCCTGGCATCTTCCTTCAGGGTTTCCAGGTTGTAGAATCCCATGGGCTGTTGGTTGAAAATGGAGACGTAGAACTCCAGCGGATAATGGCATTTGAGCCAGGCCGCCTGGTAGGCGGTGATGCCAAAGGCATAGGCGTGGGATTCGGGGAACATGTACTGGCCGTTGAACTTACCGAATATCTTCCCGGCAACCTCCTCCGGCACCCCTTTGGCCATAGCCCCCGCCCTGAACTTCTGCCAGTAGGCCTCGATAAGGCCCTGGCTGTTCCGGCGTCCAAAGGCCCGCCGCATCTGGTCGGCCTCGGCACTGGTGAAGCCGGCCACGTCGATGGCCAGTTGGTTCACTTGATCCTGGAAGACAATAGCGCCCAGGGTGCGCTCCAGGGCCCTTCTCTCCAGGGGGTGGTCATAGGTGACGGGCTCCCGGCCCGCCCTGCGGCGTAGGTAGGCATGAGTGGAATGGGTGGCTCCCACGCCGGGTCGCACCAGAGCGACCTCGATGGCCATGTCCACCAAGTTCCGGGGCTTGAGGCGGGTGATGGTCTGAAGCTGTGCCGCCGACTCCACCTGGAAGACCCCAATGGTATCCCCCCG
>JBFMCB010000291.1:0-1837 GCA_040754915.1 Chloroflexota bacterium
TTCAAGGGAGTTTTGCACAAGCTCGCTATGCCATTGATGATCGTGGGCACGATCATCATCACCATCGGGGCGCTCTCCGTGGTGTGGCTGCCCTGGGCGCATACCACCATCTATGTTGGCTCAGTTTTTGTGATGCTGGCGGCCTTGATGTACGTCATCTTCGCCTGGGATAAGCTGATTAAAGAGGGCACTGCGAGTATCGAAAAACCCAACTTCTTCCAAAAGATGGGCGCGTTGCTGCGTGATCCACTCAAATTCGGCCCCGGCTGGCAAATGGTTTTCATGAACTTCACTGTCAGCGGGGTGGGCATCTTCATGGCCGTCAAGCTGGAGGAAATCTTCCGGGTGTGGCCGCACCGCGAGGAACGCATCACCCTCACCGGGCACTGGCACATCCTGGCCTCCCTCATTGCTACCATCATCCTCTTCTACTACGGTGACCTCTCCGGGCTGAAGGGCAAACTCCGCCAGTGGTACGGCTGGCTGATTATCATCATGTCCGACCTGGCCTTCGCCTCGGCGACGGTCTTTTCGATGAAGCGCCTGTTCGTGGCCGAGAGCGAACAACAGTCGCTGGTCAACACGGTGATGCTGCTGATGGATATGGGGTTGGCGATTGTGCTAGTCGTGCTGGCGGTTTTTATGCTCTGGCGGCTGTACGATCTCTTCCGCGAGAAGGGCTATTGGGCCGAGGAATTCGCCGCCGAAAGGAAGGCCAACACCAAAGCCGAGATCGAGGAGCAGCAACGCAAACTCGAAGAACTCAAAGCCACCCTCGAGGAGGTGTCCCAATGAACCACACCCCCCTATCTCGAAAATTCATTGGACGCGGACACTTCGACTCCGCTCAGGGCAAGCAAGCGCGGAAAAACGCGGACAACTTAAAAATAAATCCGCGTTCATCAGCGTTCATCAGCGTCCTATTGTTCTTGTTCCTCCTGACCGCCTGCGGCCCCGCCCCCAGCGTCAGCGCCATCGAACCGCCATACATTGATCCAGGTATTGACCCCAACGCCTGGGCCGCCGTCCCAGCGGGCGAATTTCCCTACGGACAGCATGACCACATGACGTATGTGGATGAGTTTGAGATTATGGTCACCGACGTGACCGTTGCGCAATATGCCGATTTCCTCAACGCTGCTCTGGCTGATGGTACTTTGGGCGTGGGCGAGGTGGAAGTCGAAGCCGGCGAGCAGGTCTGGACTGAGGAAGGCGTCTCCGGGTACTACCCCGGCGATCCCTTCGACGGCTACAAGCACGAAGAGGAAATCAAGCCCGGCGACAAGCTCTTCATGCCCCTGGCCGACGGCCTGCGCCTGACATACGATGGCGCAGCTTTCACGGCGATGGAAGCCTACACCAACCACCCCATGACCATGGTCACCTGGTGGGGTGCCAATGCCTACTGTGAATACTATGGCTACCGCCTGCCAAGCGAGATCGAATGGGAGAAGGCCGCCCGCGGCACAGAAATAGCAGACGGCCATGGTCTGCCCTTCCCGTGGGGGATTGAAATCCACGGCAACAACGCCAACTACTACTCTTCCTTCGACCTGTTCGAGAAGATGTTCGGCAAGCTGGGCAACACCACCCCGGTCGGTTTCTACAATGGCAAGACCTACAAGGGCTACGAGACGCTCAATTCGACCAGCCCCTACGGCCTGTACGACATGGCCGGCAACGTCTGGCAGTGGATGGGCGACGACTATCCCGACCAGCACTACCGCTACATGCGCGGCGGCAGTTTCTATTCCTACGAAGTAGATTTACGCGTCTGGAAGAACAACTCCGCAGGGCCGCAGTATTACAGCCCGGCGTTGGGATTCCGCTGCGCGCG
>JBFMCB010000292.1:0-1813 GCA_040754915.1 Chloroflexota bacterium
ATTAGGAGAGAGACCTATGAGTGAAAAAGTTTATCCTGAGGGAGGCGAACGAGTTGGAGTCTACATCTGCCACTGCGGCTCGAATATCGCCAAAGTCGTAGATGTGGCGGAAGTCGCCGAATGGGCCGGAAAACTTCCCAACGTGGAAGTAGCACGCGACTACAAGTTCATGTGTTCCAGCCTGGGTCAGGACTTGATCGAAGAGGACATCAAGGAAAAAGGCCTGACCAAAGTTGTGGTGGCTTCCTGTTCCCCCCACATGCACGAAAAAACATTTAGAACGGCCATAGAACGAGGCGGTTTGAATCCCTTTATGTTCGAGATGGCCAACATCCGCGAGCATGACTCCTGGACTACCGACGATGAAGCCGCCGCTACGCTGAAGGCAAAAGCCCTCACCAGCGCGGCGGTCGAGCGCGTTGTCCATCACCAACCCCTGGAGCCCCTGCCCGTGGAGATCAACCCCAACACCCTGGTTGTTGGTGGAGGCATCGCCGGCATCAGCGCGGCTCTCGAACTGGCCAATGCGGACCACCATGTCTACCTGGTAGAGAGAGAACCATCCATCGGCGGCCACATGGCGCAGCTGGACAAAACCTTCCCCACGTTGGACTGCTCGGCCTGCATCCTGACCCCCAAGATGGTGGATGTCGGCCAGCACCCCAATATTACGCTGCTGACCTGGAGCGAAGTGGAGAAACTCGACGGTTATTTGGGCAACTTCACAGTGACCGTCCGCAAGAAGGCCCGCTACGTCAACGAGGAATACTGCACCGGCTGCGGTATCTGCATAGAGAAGTGTCCTTTCAAAATCGTTGATGATGTCTTCGAGGTCGGATTGGGCGAGCGCAAGGTCATCTATCGCCCCTTCCCCCAGGCTGTCCCCAAATATCCGGTCATTGATAAAGAGAACTGCGTTTACTTCCAGCGCGGTAAGTGCAAAGCCTGCCAGATATTCTGCCCCACCGAGCCAAATTCGATAGATTTCGAACAACAAGACGAATTACTCACCTTCGAGGTAGGCAACATCATTTTGGCTACCGGCTTCGACCTCTTCGATGTCAAACGCATCCCACAGTATGGCTACGGAAAACTGGCCAATGTCTTCACCAGTTTGGAGTTCGAGCGCATGGTCAATTCGGCCGGCCCCACCGAGGGCAAGATCGTCCTGCGCGATGGCGAAACCGAACCCACGAGCGTGGCTATTGTGCATTGCGTTGGCTCGCGTGACGAGAACTATCACAAGTATTGCTCGAATGTCTGCTGCATGTACTCATTGAAGTTCGCCCACCTGATCCATGAGCGCATCCCGGATGCCGAGGTCTACAACTGCTACATAGACATGCGCACACCCGGAAAGGGCTATGAAGAGTTCTACAACCGCCTGCTCGAGGAAGGCACACACTTCATCCGCGGAAAAGTGGCCGATGTCACCAACGTTGCCCGTATTCCAGAGGAAGAGGGCAAACTCATCGTCCAGGTCGAAGATACGCTGATCGGACGCCAACGCCGCGTGCCGGTGGATATGGTCGTCCTCAGCCCGGCTATGGAAGCAAAACCGGACTCCAAAGAGGTGTCTCAGCTCTTCAAGATGGGCTGCGATTTCGATGGTTTCTTCGTCGAGCGTCACCCCAAGCTGGATCCTGTTGCCACGATGACCGAGGGCATCTTCATCGCCGGCGCCTGCCAGGGACCCAAGGACGTACCCGCCAGTGTCGCGCAGGGTGCAGCAGCCGCTGCCCGCGTGGCCGGCCTGATCAACCTTGGCACGGTGATGATGGAACCCGTCCGGGCAAGCATCAACCAGGACTTA
>JBFMCB010000293.1:0-1797 GCA_040754915.1 Chloroflexota bacterium
GCCCAGTGTTCACCTAGTGGGTGAAAGAGCGTAGTGGGATTGGAGTTGGCTGACTAGCGCTGGCTAGCAAGTCAGTTTTCCGGTACACTTACCGTGAGGGAGGGGGTGTACCGTGAAGAAGGAGAAGATGTCAGCCCGAGGCTTGGAGATAGGGTTCGAGGGTGGTCTACGCGAGGAGGTCACCGCTCACGCCGGAGTTGCCTTGCTGGTGGAAGTTGGCCGACGCAGTGGGGTGATCGGCACCGCGGACCGGGTGCTGCCCGCCAAGAAGAACCCCAAAGGACTTACCCAGGGGCAGATGGTCGAATCGTTTGTCGTACTGTCGGCCCTCGGTGGGGAGTGTGCGGACGATCTGGAGAAGCTGCGTCAAGACCAAGGTCTGGAGGCGATGGTGGGCTATCAGTTTCCAGCCCCTTCGACGGCTCGGGGCTGGCTGGAGCTATACCACGACGAGGAGGCGATGGCCGAGCGGCCGTTGCAGGGCAGTTTCATTCCACAGGAGTCAGCACGCCTAGCGAAACTGGGGGAAGTAGTGCGCCAGAGCGTGCGCGCCTATGTATCGGCGGTTGAGACCCCTCGGCAGGTGACGATGGACGTGGACGCCCATCTGGTCGAGTCGTCAAAGAGGGAGGCTCTGACGACCTATGAGGGATTCCGCGGCTACCAGCCGATGGTAGTCACTTGGGCGCAGACCGGGTTGGTGCTGGCCGACGAGTTTCGTGATGGCAACGTGCCGGCCTCGAAGGACATTGCCAGAGTAGTGGACGAGGCCTATGAAGCCTTGCCGAGTAGGTCTGAGGGCTGGGAAGTGCGGGTGCGCTCGGACTCGGCGGCGTATGAGGAGCAAGTGCTGGATCACTGGGCTGGGCGAGGGTGGCAGTTCGCGGTCAGCGCCGATATGAGCCCGCAGTTACGCGAAGAGATCGCTCGGGTCAAGCCCGAGGAGTGGCAGCTGTGGGAGGTGGAGAAGGGTGGCTTTGTGCGGGAGTGGGCGGAGGTGGCCTATGTGCCGAGTCGCAAGGTGGAGAAGCGAGAGACCCAGCCCTATCGCTATCTAGCGATCAGGATTCGTTCGCCGCAAGGGGTATTGTTCTCGGATGGGACTGGGGTCAAGGTGTTCGCGGTGGTGACCAACGACTGGCAGATGGGCGGGCGGGAGCTGTTGGAGTGGCAGCGGGGCAAAGCCGGGACGGTGGAGCATACCCATCGGGTGTTGAAGGACGAGTTGGCGGCCGGGGTGTATCCGAGTGGGAAGTTCGGAGCCAACGCGGCCTGGCTGCGGCTACAGGTGCTGACGGCTAACCTCTTGGTGCTGCTGAAGGCCACGGCGCTGGATGAGGAGTATCGCCACGCTCGGCCGAAAAGGCTGCGCTTTGCGATCTTCAACCACGTGGGCCGAGTGGTGCATCACGCCCGCCAGACGCTGATGCGAGTCTTTCGGGGGGTGCTGGAGAGGATCATCGGACTGGGGCTGAGGCGCTTGCGGGCGGCGCACTGGTCGGCCGGCTAACAAAACAGAGGGTGATAGGCGGAGCCCCTGCCGGGTTGCCGGAGGATGGATGCTGCCTTGTTGCCGGCCCGCCTGAGGCGGGCCCGTCGATAGAATCTCAAGGACGGGCCAAAAGGCCACTCGCGGCAGGTGCGCGAGAGCCCTCCGTGCCTATCTATGGCCTGCAAACCGACTCTCAACCCGGCCCGCTAGCGCAAATCCCTGATAACGCCACCCAACAACCAGCCCAACAAGCTAGGCGGTGGCGAATATGCGGATTCGGGTACTCGATCCACTTCAGCCGCCGC
>JBFMCB010000294.1:0-1771 GCA_040754915.1 Chloroflexota bacterium
GTTTACTGGGCAATGTCGGACGCACCAGCCGCACCGCGTGCAGCCCCCATCAGCAAAGAAGCCCTTGAAGGCGCGCGCCTCAAAACTCTCGGCGACACTTCGCTGCGCGATGCCCAACAGCCGCCCAAGGGGATCAATGCCCTCAACGTGCGGCTTGCGCTGGTGGATGAAATTTGCCAGCCTGTCGACCTTCCGGCTTGCTATCTCCAGCCTGCGCACCATCTTTTCGGAACGCGTGACCGGCAGGGGAGACAAGACCGGCAGGTGCAGGTTATTCCCCATAAGCACGTTACTCAACAGAAAGGGCTGATACCCTTTTGCTTCGAGTGGTTTCACCCCATACCAGGCCATATCACCGGCCCAATACCCCGCCGTCGTCACTGCAAACAGGGGCTTGCCTGCGCCGGGAGGCAGCTCCTGGAGAAAATCTCGAAATATGGGCGGCACGAACGAAGAGTGAATGGGGAAGGCGATGCCCATCACGTCACAGGTTGCCGGGTTTACTGCAGAGGGATCAACTTGCTCGCACGATGTGGTTGTGACCTCATCACCCAGGCCGATCAGCCGTTCGGCCAGGCGACGCACCACCCAGGCAGTGTTCCCCGTGCCGCTGAAGTAATATATATTGATCTTGGTCATCGGATAAACGCCAGGATAGCCTCGGCGGCATTGGTGGGGCCATCGGTGTTGCGAAACAGGCTTTGGATGCGGCGTGCGTTCTGGCGATAGCGGGCGTCGCTTGCCACACGCTCGATTTCTGCCAGCAGTCTCTCCCCGGTAAAGGCGCGCAAGGGAATGCGGACGCCCATTCCGGCGCGGACCAGGACATCGAGGTTGCCCTGCTGCTCGAACTGGAGGGCCACGCCGACCACCGGCGTACCGGCCCAGCAGGCAGTCTGCAGCGTGCCCTGCCCGCCGTGGGTGACGGCCACGTCGGCCAGCTCGTTGACCTGGGGCGCGGGCAGGTACCGAGTGGCATAAACATTCTCCGGCAGCGGAGCCAGCCCTTCGGCTGGGCTCAGGGCAAGCTCGGCTGGGTCGAGGATAGAGGTAGTGGCGATGACCACGTTGTGGCCGCTGTCACGCAGCGCCAGCGCCGCTGTGCGCAGGATGTGGGCGGGAGCAGAGCTGCCCATAGCGCAAAAGACCTTGAGTCCGGGGCGGTCGAAGACGCGCCGCACCTCGTCAGGCACGGGCAATGGTAGATGAGCAAAGACCGGGCCAATGTGACGGTACGTGCCAGGGAGCGATTCGTCGGGCAAGCCGGACAACTCCGGCAGGTCGGCCAGCAGGGTGAGATCGCCGGTGACGACATCCAGGATGGTGCGGGCGGGCGGCACGCCGTAGCGTCGAGCTACCCGGTTGTAGTTCCGCAACCCGGCGTAAAAGCGGGGTGCCAGCCGGTTGAAGAGACGGTCTCTCCAGCGGCGCGGCAGAAGCAGCGTGAGCCGGTTTTCCAGTGATTCTGGGAGGCTCGCCAGGCCGTGATGGAAGTAGGGCGTCGTGCCGGGGGTGGACATCAGGTAGATCAGGGGGATTTCCGCCGCACGCGCCGAGATGGAGCACGGTAAGTTCATCCCGGCGTAGACGGCAGCCGGGCGCAGTTCGCGCAGGGCGGTCAATTCGCTTTCGATATAGGCTGTCAACTCGGCGGTGGTGAAAGGCTGCTGGCCGATGCGGCGTCCCTGGTCTATATCCATCAGGAAGGCAGATTTTTCTGGCGTGACGTGGGGCTGCAAAGTGGTGAGGGGAAAACCGGCCTCGACGATGC
>JBFMCB010000295.1:0-1734 GCA_040754915.1 Chloroflexota bacterium
TGCCCAGAAATGACCAGCGCTTCCCGTGCCAGGTAAACAGAAGCCCCTCACTGTGCATTTAGTGAGGGGCTTCTGCTTGTCCAGCTTCTTTCTCTGATGTCCTGGAGTTCAACTCCAGGACATCAGGGGTCTTTTTGCTAAGGTGCCTGGTCATGTTTTAGCAGGGCTCGGCAGAATCGCCGCTTGCCCACTCGAATCACGGAGTTGACCACCGGGAGAATAGGGATTAGGCGGTCCGGGTCCAATACTTTCTGGCCATCAATCTCCACCGCGCCTTGTAGGGTGAGCCTTTTGGCTTCGCTCTTTGAGCTGGCCAGTCCAGCATCAACCAGGAAAGTGCAGAGCGCCACCGGCGCGGTGAGCTCGAATTCGGGCATGTCGCTGGGGAGCTCTCGCCGCTGGAAGATCCGGGTGAACTCGCCCTCGGCTGTCTTTGCTGCTCGCGGACCGTGGAATTGAGCCACGATCTCCCTGGCCAGGCGCATCTTTAGATCCCGGGGGTTCACCGTTCCAACCGCCATCATCTCCTGCATGTTGGCGATCTCGGCCTCCTTAACATCAGTGGTCGACGTGAAGTATTCGATCAACACCGTATCGGAGATGGACATGACCTTGCCGTACATCTCCTCGGGCGGCTCAGCCAGGTCAATGGTATTGCCGAAGCTCTTGCTCATTTTACGCCCGTCGGCACCGGTCAGAAGTGGCACCAGGAACACGCTCTGGGGGGTCTTGCCCAACATGGCTTGAAGCCGGCGGCCGACCAGGATATTGAACTTCTGGTCGGTGCCACCGAACTCCACGTCGGCATCTATGGCCAGCGAATCATAGCCTTGCAACAGGGGATACAGCAACTCCATGATGGTTATCGGCTGGCCGGCCTTGAAGCGGCTGTCGTAGGTCTCGTGCTCCATCAGGTCGGCCAGAGTGAAGCGCCTGGTCAAATCGTACACGTCAGCCAGGGTGAACTTGCCGAACCACTCGCTCTGCCAGCGCACTTCAGTTCGGTCCTTGTCCACCACCTTGAAAAACTGCTCCATATAAGTCTGGGCGTTCGCTCTTACCTCCTCGGGCGAGAGGACAGAGCGGGTTTCGTCCCTGCCCGACGGGTCACCAATCTGGGCCGTCCAGTCTCCCACGATCAGGACCACCCGGTGCCCCAGCTCCTGGAATTGCCGCAGCTTGCGCAGGGCGACGGCGTGGCCGAGATGCAGGTCTGGCTTGGTGGGGTCAAACCCCAGTTTAAGCCGGAGAGGTCGGCCCATCCGCAGGCGAGCGAGCAGCTCCTCCTCGGTTATTATCTCCGCCACGGCGCGATGCAAAAGACGGCCCAGATCCATTTTCGACCCCCTCATACAGAAATGCCATGGACGCGATGGCGCCCATGGCCAAAAAGGCACAAAAATAGCCACGGGCCTCGGCTTCAGCGTGCCCATGGCTTGGTGTTTGGCCCTGCTATGCTCCCACACCAGGCCCCTGGGCACGCCGGCGATAGACATACTTGAAACCCCGCGTGCTCAGGAAGTCCATTTGACTCTTACCTCAACTTAACGTGCCGCGATGATAGCACTTCTTTCTCTTATTGTCAAGGCTCAGCCGGAGCCTCTTGCGGCCTGGGCGAGGCTTGCAAGTCGGGGCGCCCCAGCAGCATCTTCCGGGCAGCGACCACGTCGGCCTCGATCTGGGCCACCAGCGCGGCCACGGAAGCGAAACGCTCCTCCCCTCTCAACCGACTCA
>JBFMCB010000296.1:0-1718 GCA_040754915.1 Chloroflexota bacterium
ACCGGTTTGTCCCAGTGCCACCTACGCGGCCGCCTGACGCGCGGCATTCTGGCCGAGTTCCTCCTGGTAGGGGCTCTGGCCTTTGGCCTGCTGGCGGCCTTCCCCGTCTGGCTACGATAGCTTGCCGGGTCTTTGCCACCGTGTCTTGTGGCTTCTTTACTAGCAAAGAAAGACTCTGCTGAAAAAACAGGGGTTTAACCGCAGAGCTGCAGAGCGCCCCGAGATAGAGGTGTCATTGCGAGGAGCCGAAGCGACGAAGCAATCCCAGGACTGCGGCCTTAAGGCCGCACTCCAGATTGCTCTGCTCCGCTCGCAATGACGGTGGAGTTTCTGAGCAGGAGCCGAAAAGAAAGATCTTTGCGAGCCTGATTGTCCCGGAGTTCAACTCCGGGACATCTGGGGTTCTCAGCCGCATTTCTAGGACGTAAGGTGACGGGCAAAGCCGAGTGCGTACGAGGATACCTTTTGGTGCTGGGGGCCGGTGTCCTCTGGGGCACGCTGGGGCTTTTCGGCCGGGCACTGTTCGCCTATGGCCTGGACCCGCTCACGGTGGTGGCGATCCGGGCCAGCGTCGCCTTTTTAGCGCTGCTCGTCCTTCTGCTTGTCCTCGATCGCTCCCTTCTGGTGGTCGCGAGCCGGGACTATCTGTTCTTCGGGCTTTACGGCCTCATCGCCATCGGCATATTCTATGGGCTGTACTTCCACACCATCGCCCTGACCTCGGTGGCCGTCGCCGCCGTCCTGCTGTACACCGCCCCGGTCTTCGTCACCACCATGGCCTGGGCCCTTTACCGGGAGCCCCTTGGCGGGCTGAAGATCACGGCCCTGGCATTGGCCTTCCTGGGTTGCCTCTTAGTGGTAAAGGCCTACGACCTGGGCAGCTTGCGACTGAACCACTTGAGCATCCTCACCGGCCTGGGCTCCGGCTTCACCTACGCCCTTTACAGCATCTTCGGGAAAAAGGCCCTCAAGACCTACAGCCCCTGGACCATATTGGTTTACACCCTGGGCATTGGCGCCACATCTCTGCTCCTGGTGCGCTGGCAAGCTGTCCTGGGCCTGGGGGCCTACCCGCGGGAGGCCTGGCTGTTGCTAGTGGCCCTGGCCCTGGGGCCGACACTCCTGGCCTTTGCCCTGTACACCAACGGCCTGAAGCTCCTGCCGGCGGGCAAGGCGGCCATCGCCGCCACTATCGAGCCGGTCACCGCCGCCACGCTGGGAGCTATTGTGCTGGGAGAGCACCTGGCTTTTCCCCAGTTCCTGGGCATGGCCTCGGTCATCGCCGCCATCGCCCTTTTACAAACCGGCGAATAAGCGAAGAAACCAGGTTTCTCCGACAATACCTTCCTTCAGATGGCGAGGAGTTGCACTCCGAGCCCGGTTGGCGTCAGGAGTGCAACTCCTGACGGAACCAATAAACAACTCCTGGCGGAGCCAACAACGAAATCAATAATCGAACCAACACAGCACGGAGACTCCCGGTGTCTCGCAGACACCGGGAGTCTTTCGATCAGCTTGGATCCTCGGGAGGATTCGCCCCTGGCATGCATCCGGCAGTACCACTGCCGGATGAACTGTAACTCAAAGAATGCGATACCCGCTCACTTGTCTGAACGCCATACCAGCCGCGGCTGGCGCTATGTTAGGAGCAGCTGAAAAGTAGACACTTTTTCACTTCAAAGATGGACAGTGAATCCCTTTAGTGGAAGGGCAAGCGA
>JBFMCB010000297.1:0-1717 GCA_040754915.1 Chloroflexota bacterium
GCTTCACGGTGATGCACCGGCTATTGGATTACCTGGGCATAGAAAAAGGCCGGGTGATGCTGGAATGGGTGTCGGCCTCGGAGGGGGGCCGGTTCGCTCGGGTGGTCAACGAGTTCACCGACCAGGTGCGCCAGCTTGGCCCGGCCAAGATGCTGGTGCACAGCTTTCAGGTAGCAGGTAACAAGTAGCACGTAGCAAGCACTTGCTACCTGGCAGAACCGTTTTCTTGCATCGGAGGACAGTGTTGGAAGCCGTAAAAGAGATAAAGGCAAAGGCTAGGGAGCTCCTGGAGAATGGCCAGGTGGAGTGTGTGATCGGCTATGGCCTGGGCAGCTTGAAGGTGCGCCCGGCCTTCGCCTACACCCCCGCCGAGGTCGAGCAGTTCGTCTGGAATTCGAACTGCAACCAGAACCTGGTGAATTATCTGAACGACAAGAAAGACCGGAAGGTCGCCATCGTGGCCAAGCCGTGTGACGTACGCGCCATCAATGTCTTGATCCACGAGAATCAGGTCAAGCGCGAGAACGTGTACATCATCGGTATGGCCTGCCCGGGGATGGAGTGGCAGGGCCAGCCCGAGGCCCGCTGCCAGCACTGCGACCAGAGGGTGCCCGTGCTGTACGACGCCCTCATCGGCCAGGCGCCCGACGTATCCGTGGCCCCCGACGACTATGCTGATGTGGCCGCCTTGGAGTCTATGCCTGCGGAGGAAAGGCTGGCCTTCTGGGCCAGGGAGTTCGACCGGTGCATCCGCTGCTATGCCTGCCGCCAGGCCTGCTTCGGCTGCTATTGCTTCGAGTGTGTGGCCGAGCAATTGGACCCGCAGTGGGTGAGCATTGCCATCGACCTGCCGGAGAAGCAGTTGTTCCACATCATGAGGGCCTATCACCTGGCTGGTCGCTGCGTGGGCTGCCAGGAGTGCGAGCGGGTCTGCCCCATGGGCCTCCCGTTGTCGCTCTTGAACCGCAAGATCGCCAAGGAGATGGCCGAGTTGTTCGGCGGCTACCGGGCCGGGGCCGATGCCGCCGTGGCACCGCCCCTGGCCACCTTCCGCAAGGAAGAAGATTTGAAATAGCCAGGGAAGCCCAAGGCTTTGGGCCTCATGGCCTATTCTATTCCAGCGAAGGAACCACTCGTTATGATTCAGACCATCTCGCGCGCCAGCCTGACGCTTTGGCTCAATGCCCTGACCAGGGACTACACGGTGATCGCACCTAAACGGGTGGAGAAGTTGGTGCTCTACAAGCCTATCAGCTCCGCGGAGGAGGCAGTGTACGATTTTGGGCGCACCGGCCTCTCGGCCAAAGAGCATTTCCTGCCCATGATGCAGAGCATCGTGAACATCCATAAAGACCAAAACGGCCTGATCCTGGAGGTGCCCCGACTAGGGAGGAGCCAGTTGATATTTGGGCTGCGGCCCTGCGACGCCCGGGCCCTGCGGGTGCTGGATGCGGTCATGCTCTCCGAGCCAGCCGACGCGTACTACGGCGAGCGCCGAGAGAAGACGGTCACCGTAGGCATCGCTTGTAAGGAGCCTCAGGAGGGCTGCTTCTGCACCAGCATGGGCGGTGCCCCGGACGATGAAAGGGACCTGGATATCTTGCTGGTGGAGATGGACGAGGAGTACGCGGTCAGGGCCGTCACCGACAGGGGTAGGGCCTTATTGGCTCTCGCCAGTCTTTCCGAAGCCGATGCCACCTCGCCGGTCAGCAAGGCT
>JBFMCB010000298.1:0-1715 GCA_040754915.1 Chloroflexota bacterium
ATCGGTGATCGGCTCGCCGGAGCCGATGAAGGTACGGTCGCCGGTGTTTTGGAAGATGTAGAACTCGGAGGTCTGCAAGGCTCCCGGCACCAGGTCGGCCAGGATATGCACCCGCTGAACGGAGACTTGAGCGTCGCTGTTTGTGCCCTCGTAGACCTCCAGGAGTACAGGCAGGGTGGTCTGGTCTTTGGCAAACCCCGCCGGTTCACTGCTATACTCCACTCCTTGGTAATAGGTCGAGACCGTATAGCTATAGCTCCCCGTCGCCGAAAGGCCGGTGAACTCAAAAGCGCCAGCGGCATCGGCCTGGGCGGTGCGTTTCTCTACCAGACCGGTCTCCTGGTGAATGTGTAGGGTCACCGGCAGATTGCCCACAGGGCCGCCGCCTGCCGTCTTATTGATCACCTGGCCCCGGATCATCCCCTTGCCATCATCGGCCCAGGCCAGAGTGGTCAGGAGCGTCAAGGCCAGGGACATCAAGGCCATGAACGAAAGAGCCAGCGCCTTTCTCCCCACTTAGTTGCCTCCTTGCGCAGTGAGTCATAGCTTTTGGCCGCACCTGGCGCAGAAACGATCCCCATCCTGGAACACCGCCCCGCACGATGGGCAATTCCTGGACAGGGCGGCGCCGCAGTGGCGACAGAAAGCATCGCCAGTATCGTAAGCCATCCCACAGCGAGGGCAGATTAGCGTCGCTGGCTTTCCCTTAGATACCGCCACCTGTTTGGGCTGGTGACGCGATGGAATTGGGGCCTCCGTGTTTACGCCAACACCGGCCCGCCGGGCCTGACGCACCGCCGCCACCTCCCGTTCAATCTCGTCCTCATCGCCCAGAGCCTCGTTAGACTCCACTACGGGCGCCAACTTTGGCTGCTCGTCCAAGGTCTTGAGGATAGCCACTGCCTTGCGGGTGTAGCGTTCCCGCAAATCGGCGTAATCCTTGTCGGAGAGATTGCCCATCTCATGGTCAAAATCCAGCTCTTTGATGGAGGCATAGACGGCATCCCGCTGAGCTCTCAGCGACTCCGTAACGGTCTCGCCTGCCACAGTCAGGGGCTCCTCTGTCCTCGCTCTGAAAAGCGGATACCCAGCGGCCACTATGGCCACTCCCGCTAAAACCACGGTGAAAATGATCTCCATGCGCTATATCTCCTGCCGGTTGCTCGAAGCGAGCTTCTCAGATAGGTCTAAGTTGCTTGAAGTCAGCTTCCATCAAATGCCGCCAGATCCCGCCGCAGCCGCTCCTCGTACTGGGCCACCTCGGCATCGGTCACCTCTTCCACGGTTACCTCTTCCAGCTCCTGACCGCGAAAGACCCATTTGCGCAGAGCCAGGTACACCGCCCCAGCTCCCAGGATAATCCCAGCAAAGGGAATGACCCAGGCTGCCAGGTTAAAGCCTTTCTTGGTGGGTGTGGATAACACCACCTCGCCGTACTGGCCTACAAAGTAGGCCAGGATTTCCTCTTTGCTCTTACCCTGGTCCAGGTGTGCCTTGATCGTCTGGCGCATCTGTTCCGCTGTGCCGCAATCGCAGGAGGCTACTGTCTTATTGCAGCCGCACTGGCACATCAACTCGTTGGCGACGGCATCCACCGCCCCGTCGGCCAGGGCAGGGGTGGCGATCATCAGGTTAAGGAATCCCACCAATAAGATGGTCAGTAAGATGCGTTTCATCGCACTCAGCCCCCTCCCACCCTTTCTTTTCTATCCGGC
>JBFMCB010000299.1:0-1696 GCA_040754915.1 Chloroflexota bacterium
CACCTCCACGATAATGGGCACGATCTCCTCGGGCACATCCAGCACCGTGGGGATCAGGTACTCGGTGAAGTTACGGGTCTTGATGTAGCCCCTCTCCTGAATCCATTCCTCCAGGAGCGCATACCCCAGGCCCATGAGCACGCCACCATCCACCTGCCCTTCGATCATCGTGGGATTGATGGCCCTTCCCACATCCTGGGCCGCCCACATCTTGACCAATTCCGCCTGACCGGTCTCGGTGTCCACCTGGACCAGGGCCACGTCGGCCACGTAGCCGTAGCTGATGTGAGGGTCACAGAGCCCGGTGACCGGATCGAAGTTGGTCGTGGGATGAGCCTCCCGGCCCCGGAAGATGTACTCCGCCACAACCGGCCCTTCGGCCCCCGCCTCCCGGTCCTTCAGTCTCCCCAGGGCTTCCTGGCAGGCCCGCTGCACGGCGCTTCCGGACATGAAGACGTGCCGCGAGGCCGAGGAGCTGCCGGCGTTGGGCACCACCGCGGTATCACTCCACACCATCTCTATCCGGTCTATGGGGACCTGCAACGTCTCGGCGGCGATCTGGGTCAGAGCGGTCTCCACACCCTGGCCCACGTCCGAGGCGCCGATCTTCACCACCGCCCGTTCGATGTCCCCACCCCGGCCCGGGTAAAGCTCCACCCGTGCCCCGGCTTTGTCGTCGAAGCCGAAGCTGTAGCCGACGTTCTTAAAGGAGCAGGCGACCCCCAGGCCCAGCCGCTTGTTGGGCTCTTTCGGCTGAGCAATTTGGGGCCTGGTCCAGGTGCCGTTCTTCCTCTGCCAGCCGGCGGCCTGGGCCGCCTGCTCCAGGGCTTCTTTCATCCCTACGCCGTGTTCCATCACACAGCCGGTGGGGGCAATAGAGCCGTTCACCAGGACATTCCTGGCCCGAAACTCCACCGGGTCCAGGCCAAGCTTTTCGGCCAGCTTGTCCATCTGTGACTCGTAGCCGATGGGGGGCTGGGTGGAGCCAAAGCCCCGCATGGCCATGGTGACCAGGTTATTGGTATAAACCGTGTAGGTATCAATGCTGATATTGGGTATTCGATATGGCCCGGCGGCAAAGCTGGTGGCGTTGGCCAGGACCGGGATGCTGGTGGAGGCATAGGCGCCGGCGTCGGAGATGAGTTCGATCTCCGCGGCCACCAGCAGGCCATCCCTGGTAGCGCCAGTTCGGTGACGCATGAAAAATGGATGTCGCTTTCCGTGGCCTCGGATCGATTCTTCCCTGGTATAGACCAATTTCACCGGACGTCTGGTCTTGTAGGCGCCCAGGGCCACCAGGATCTGCAAGGAGATGTCTTCTCGACCGCCAAAGGCCCCACCGATGGCGGTTACGCACTCGCGCACCTGGGTCTCTGGCAGGTTCAAGGCATGGGCGATCTGGTGCACGTCATCGTGGGGCCACTGGGCGGCCACGTATACCGTCACTCTACCCTGCTCGTCGATGAGGCCGACCCCTGCTTCGGGCTGCAGATAGGCGTGTTCCTGGTGGGGGGTATGGTAATATCCCTCCACGATTACGTCGGCCTGGGCGAAGCCCGCCGCCACATCGCCCTTGCGCACGAAGAAGTGCTTCAAGATGTTGGTGCCCTTCTCTTCGTGGACCAAGGGCGCTCCGGGCGCCATGGCCTCCCGGGGATCGAAAACGGCCGGGAGCTCTTGATACTCAACCGCGATG
>JBFMCB010000300.1:0-1666 GCA_040754915.1 Chloroflexota bacterium
CCGCCGCTGCGGGAAGCCTTCCTGTCACTGCGCGCAGGAGGGCGACCCGGGCCATGGCCCCCTGTACTCGCTGACCCATGCGGTCGGCGGCAAGACGGCGACCCACATCATCCCCAAAGGCCCCGCGGTGGAGCGTACGCTCGCCCAGATGGCCGAGTATCGCCGCTTCCGCGACCTGGTGCGCCAACTGGTCGCCGTCAGCGAGCAGATCTGCCAAGCGCAACTGCCCCGCCGCCCCACAGGCCGCCAGCCAGAGGATAAAAAAAACGGCGCTCGCCGAGCGGCTGGCCGCCGAGGTCGCGGGCGAGCTTGAGGCCTTTCTGGGACGTCAGACCCTGGCGGAGCTCGACTTCGACGCTCTGGAGCGAGCGGTTCGTCAACAGGTCCTCACCCTGGCCGGGCGCTTTCTCCAGGCGCGTCTCAACCAGGACACCTCCGACTACAGTGGCCCCCACCACGACTGCGCTTGTGGGGCGCCAGCCCACTATGCCGGACGGCGCGAGAAAACCTTCCAGAGCGTGTTCGGGCCCCTGCGGTTGGAGCGCGCTTATTACCATTGCCCTACTTGTGGCCACGGCTTCTTCCCGCGCGATCGGGCCTGGGGGCTGGAAGGCAGTTCCCTGTCGGCGGCGCTGCAGCGCATGACGGCCACGGTCGGAGCGATGGTGAGCTTTCAAGAAGGCAGCCTGCTGCTGAAGCAACTGGCCGGGGTGGAACTCAACGCCAAGCGGGTGGAGCGTTGCGCGGAGTCCCTTGGGGCAGAGGTCGCCGCCGATGAGAAGCAGAACGTGGAGCCGATGGACCCCACACCTGTGCCGCACACGATGTATCTGAGCCTGGACGGTACCGGCATCCCCATGCGTCCCGTCGAGTTGGTGGGTCGCGCCGGCAAACAACCGGACGGCTCCGCCAAGACGCGGGAGGTCAAAGTCTGTGCCATTTGGAGTGCCGAGTCGAAAGACCAACCAGGCCGACCGGTTCGGGATGAAGGTTCCATCACCTACTCGGCCGCTATCGAGAGCGCGGCCACGCGGGACACCGACCCCCACCGCTCCGAGTTCACCGAGCGGGTACTGCGCGAGGTCACCCGCCGACGCTTCACCCAGGCTCAACGCACCGCCGCCGTGGCAGACCTGGCTCCCTGGATCTGGAACACCACGCGGGAACTGTTGCCCACCACCACTCAGATCGCCGATCGCTATCACGTCAAAGAGCACCTCAGCAACCTGGCCAAAGCGCTCTACGGACCCGGCTCCGAACAGGCCCAGACCTGGACCCGCCGGCGCTATGAGGAACTCGACAGCGGTCGCTTCGCCGACTTGTTGCGGGCCGTGCGTCATCACGCCAACCGTCACCAGGAGGCCCGCAAGTGCTTCCAGTACCTCCACCACAACCGCGAACGCATGCGCTATCCGAAGTTTGAGGCCGAAGGGCTGTGCACCTCTTCGGGGGTGATCGAAGCCGGCTGCAAGAATGTGATCGGCACCCGACTGAAACGCGCCGGCATGCACTGGACTCTGGAGGGCGCCAACCGCATTATCGCTTTGCGCTGCTGTATCCTGAGTGGCCGGTTTCAGGATTTCTGGGAGCGCCGCAGCGAGGTCCGGAAGGCTGCCTGATGCGGCCTCACCTCACTTTCTTGTCGTGCACCCCGCCGCTCGAAGCG
>JBFMCB010000301.1:0-1661 GCA_040754915.1 Chloroflexota bacterium
AGAGTTCCCACCCTTTCCGGATATTCAGCCAGTGAGGCCACCTAAAGGCAAGTAGGGAGGCAACGAGAGATGAACAATTGAACAGGAAACTTTCCAGCCCAGTGCAGCGTTTGCTTAAGAAGTTAAGTTGGATCTTGCTCGTGGCGCTCCTGACCGCTGTTGCCGGCTGTGGGGGAACCACCACGCCAGCGCCCGCGCCCCATACAGCAACCCCAACCCCGCTGCCCGTGGCCACCAGCACACCGTTGCCGTCCCCAACGGCAACGGCGCCCCCTACCGCAGTGGCCACGCCATCGCCAACTCTTATCAGCCCAAGGCGGGTCACCTTTAAGCCCGGCCAGGTGGTGGACGTGCAGCCCGGCATCTTCTTCGCCGATATTACAACTGGAGCGATAGAGGGTTGGCAGCTCCCCCTGAATCCGGATGCCAACTGGGCCAACCTGGTAGCTGTGGTGTCCATATCGCCAGATGGACGGTTTATCCTCTACCCCGCCACAGGCACCGAGGATAACCGGAAATGGAACCTGCTCGATGCGCAAACAGGAAAAACATGCGCACTGCCGGACGTGCGTGATTTGGGTTGGGACGGTGCGTTTTCACCCGATGGGCAAAACTTCGTTGCCAATACGGTGCATGGCATCGCCCGATTGCGCAGTGACTGCACTGCCGGCCTCCAATCCCTCGGTCTCCCAGCGGACGCGGAGGTCGCTTATGCGAGCTGGTCCCCAGACGGGAAAGCTCTACTGGTTGTGACGCATCGTAATCTCCCTGAAACGAAGGCGGGGAGGCTGGTCACGTCCTACCTCATCAGCCCTGCGCTGAAGGATCCTCTCGTCGTTGACCAGGGCCAAGGACAACCTGTTCAACCTGAGTGGTCTCCCGACGGTGCCCACGTTGTCGTGGTGTCGCCGTCGTGGGGCAAAATCCAGGTGCTCGATCAGGCCGGGCGGGTGCTTTGGGCAACATCGCTCACGGCTTCCTTTGTGTTTAATCCTCGCTGGTCACCGGATGGGCGGTCTATCGGTCTGCACGCTGATGTCTATAGTAGGCGTGAATCCGACATAATGTATATGCCCTATGCCTACGTCTTGGATGCCGAGGCAGGAAAGACCCGCTTCCGGGTCGTGGGGGCCACGGCCGCTTGTGGCCAAATCTGGGCGGCTGATAGCAGGTCGTTCCTGGTTTGGAGCCATAGTTCACCTAGTGGCTACTACCTGATCGCCGCCGATGGATCTGCGCTCCGCCATCTCAATGCCGATCCGAGAGGCTATGCTGCCTTTCTCAGCTTGTCGCCGAAGGACGCTAGTCGCGCCGTTATCCATCAGTGGAACAGTGGTCCGGGCCGGGAGTCTCTCAAGGTTATGGACCTGAAGACCGGTCTTCAAACCCCCCTTATGGACGCCACGGAGTCTCTAGGCTGGGATTGGCGCCATCCCTCTCGTCTCTGGCTGTCTGATGGCCGCCTGGTCTTCTCAACGCCCCACGCTGGTCACGGTTGGTGTGCGCGTGACGTGGTAGTGCAAGAGTTTCGGGTAGAGTTCCCACCCTTTCCGGATATTCAGCCAGTGAGGCCACCTAAAGGCAAGTAGGGAGGCAACGAGAGATGAACAATTGAACAGGAAACTTTCCAGCCCAGTGCAGCGTTTGCTTAAGAAGTTAAG
>JBFMCB010000302.1:0-1627 GCA_040754915.1 Chloroflexota bacterium
TCCAGTGGGGTCGGTCAGGTCCAGTTCGCCGCTGGAATGGTGCCACTTGATGAAATGCCTGGTGATGGGCAGCAACCTCAGCCGCCAGTCCTTGAGGTAGGCTGGTGTGGACATGGCGACGGCTCCGGCGATGGAGCGGTGAGCGGCCAGATACAGAGCGATCAGAGCACCAAGGGACAGCCCAGCGACAAATACTCGCTCACATCGGTCCTGGAGCCGGCATAATCCCTCCTCGGCCGAAGCCACCAGGTCCTGCCAGGTGGTCCTGGCCAGATCCTCGGGGGCAGTCCCGTGGCCGGCCAGGCGTACCCCGAGCACCGTCAGCCCCTTATCGGCCAGATACTCTCCCATGGGGCGCATCTCCGGCGGGCTACCGGTGCCGCCGTGGATCAGGAGGCAGCCCACCGGCCCGCCGAGGAAGAAAAACGGGTTTAAGTCCAGCGTCTTCACCATCCTTGACCCCCTTCGACCATGCGTGATGCGTGAAGCGCGAAACGTGATTAGGGTACAGTGCGCTTATCCCGAGCCAGCCTGTGACGTCGTGACAGCCCAGCTCCGCCGCAAACAGCGGTAGCCGGTAAGCCTCCATCTTCCACAGCGGATCGTTCCTGATCTCCACTGGCACCGTCGCCACCCATTCCTCGAAATTCAGCGTTCCCTCTTCTTTCGTTTTACGTTTCACGCTTCACGTATTTTCTCCCGGTGCAAGGCATCCAGGTTTCCCCTCAATTCCAGGACCTGCTCTTTCCCCAGCGGATAATACTTCAACGCGGCCAGGAACACCGCCAGGGCGACCAGGGGCAGGAGGGCCATGCCCAGCCTGAGCCCCAGCACGGCGGACGCCGGCTGGGGCGTCACCCCTGGAGCGTAGCCGCTCAGGCCCAAGACCAGGGCGGTGGAACCCCCCACCAGGACCATGGCCAACCGCTCAATGAAGGCGTTCACCCCGAAATAGCTGCCCTCCCGTCGCAGGCCGGTGTGCAGCTCATCCTCGTCTATCACGTCGCTCAGCAGGATCTCCCGGACCAGGGTGATGCCGGAGTTGGCCGCGCCCACCAGGAGCATCCAGGCGAAGGCCTGCGGCAGGTTGCCGATGACCAGGACGAGCAACATGAAGGTCACAAACAGTGTGACGGCGGTGGCCAGGGTCCCCTTCGCGCCCAGGCGCAGAGCCACCTTCCGCCAGAGCGGGTAGAGGGCCATGGAGGTGATGAATGCGCCGAAGAAGAGTAGGCTCATCTCCCGCTCCCCGGCGCCGACGATGTACCTGGTTAAGAAGGGCACCATGGCCGAGAGCCAGCTCCAGATGTAGCAGATCATCAGGTTGGCTCCCACGAAGGCCAGGAACGAGCGGTTGGTGAGGGTCGCTTTGAAGGCAGGGAAAAGGGGCAGCGCCTCTTCCGTGCTGAACTCCTTCCGTTCCCGGCTCCCCAAAAGGGAGATCCAGAAAGCGCCGCCGGCGACCAGCCCCAGGATGGCGCCGGCGCCCATCCACCCACCCAGGGAGCCGAACCTCGGCGAGAGGGAGGCCACGATGAGAGGGGTTACGGCCAGGGCGAAGGCCGAGCCTACCATCGCCGCCATTTGCCGGTAGATGGACACCTCCGTCCTTTCTGTCAGTTCCTGG
>JBFMCB010000303.1:0-1607 GCA_040754915.1 Chloroflexota bacterium
TTGCCAGGTCCTTATGTCAACGGCCGCTATGCCAGGAGGCGAGGACAGTTTTTACTGGTAAAGAACAAAGCACCTATCTCTTGACGCCTGGGCGCGTCGGCGATAGGTGTTTTTTATTCGGCAATTTGAAGAGCACACGGGAATCACCGCCCCTGCGGCGCGCTGCGCCTGACCAATAACGCGGCCGCTGAGGATAGACCTGCGTGGTCGCCAAGGCTACAGGGAATTTACCAGAAAGAGGCGAGAAGGCGTTTGGAATGGCTGTTGGCCAGCCCCGACGCGGTTGGCGGTTGTTAGATAACCAGGCGTTTGGGGTGAAGACAGCCAGGCGTTGCATGGCGGTACTTGCGATAATCCTGAGGCAGAGGAGGATTAAGACCAATGGACATCGGGCGCTCCTTTACCTTTACCTTTGAAGATCCTGAATGGGTCAATCGCGTTGGCCTGGGCACGTTGATCTCCATCGTGCCCATCCTCGGCCTGGCAGACCTGGGGTACCTGGTGGAGGTCTCACGGCGGGTCATACGGGGCGAGAGCCGCCCGCTGCCGACCTGGGAGGACCTGGGGCGGAAGTTGGTAGAGGGAATTGCCTTGTTTCTTGCCCTGCTCATCTACCAGTTGCCGATCTTCGTCCTGCTATGTGGGCCTCTTGTCCTGCTTCTGCCGGCACTCAAGGTGTCGGACCAACGCGGCGCTGAGACGGCAGTCAGCGCAGTGCTGCTGATCTGGTTGCTCACCTGCGGCGCGGGGGTACTCTTGGCCCTGGCCGAGAGTTTCCTTGTTCCGGGCATCTACCTGCAATACGTCCGGCGGAGCACATTCTTTTCTTGCTTCGACCTTCCGGCGATCTTTGGCGCCATCCGCCGCCATACCAGCCAGTATTTCACCGCCTGGCTCGGGATGCTGTGTGGGGTCCTAATTTACTTCTTCGTGGTGTTGATAGTTGGCGGCTTGCTTGGCCTGATCCCATGTGTGGGTTGGATGTTGCAAATCCCGCTGGCGGGCGCGGGCATCTTCTGGTTGAATACGGTGATCGGGCACCTGGTTGGGCAACTGGGGGTGCAATGCGGCTAGACAGGAGGCGCCAATGGAAGCGAATCCCAGACCGACCATGCCAATCCTATACGTCGTAGCAGTTCTTGCGCTGTTATTGCTTGGCTGCACACTCTGCCCCTGGTTGGGAGAGATCAAGCTCCCGGGGCTTCCAGGGCTTTTCGTCACGCCTGCGATCACGCCCGTAACACCTCCGGGGCGCGTCTATGCCGGGCCAGATGTATCCCGCGATGGCGTGGAACTTGCCAGATTCTCAGTGGAGGGGCCGGAGCGAGTCAGGGTGGGGGACACGCTCACCGTGCGTTTCACCTTGCGTAATACAACAGCCAAGGAGATGGTATTTAAGCCGTACGGGATTCTGGTGGGATGTCGTGATCCCCAGGGAGCCAATCGGGACTTTGGGCATCGGGAGGTGTCCCTGAAACCAGGGGCATCCTATGATTTTGTCGCTTCGATCCAGGTGGATAAAGCGGGGCTTTGGCATTTCTGGCCAGGGTACTATTTGGAACATTGGGGGCCCTACAAGTGGCATGAAATCGTGATCCAGGTCGAGT
>JBFMCB010000304.1:0-1598 GCA_040754915.1 Chloroflexota bacterium
GTGGTGTCACGTATGCGATCCCTGCTTTGGCTGGTGCGATCCAGCATGGTGGCGAGAGGAAGAGTGCCAGTGGTGCTAATTGCTAGGGCGCCGCTGAAGGCCATTGGCCAGAACGTGGAGGGCAGCAACTTGGGGGAAAGGTTGCTGCCCTACTTTCCGGTGAGGGGTTGCGATGCTCTCCTTGATCCTGCGTTCCATTTTCCAGGTGCGTTCAGCCCTGCTGGCGCTTGGCCTCCTGGCCGTCAGCACTGGCGTCATCCTGGTCGCCGCAGCCTCCGAGACGACCGCCGTCACGGTGAACCAGGACCTGACCCGTTACTGGCGCACCGCTTACGACATCCTGGTCCGGCCGGCCCGCACACGGTCGCCAATTGAAGAGAAATATGGCCTGGTGGAGGCCAACCACCTGTCGGGCATCGCCGGTGGTATCACCATCACCCAGTCCGAGACCATCCGTGCCATCCCTGGCGTGGAGGTGGCCGCCCCCATCGCCATGCTCGGCTATGTGTTCGAGGTCTTCCAGGTCGACATGGGCTGGCCGTCCGAACCTGGGGCCTACGTGGTGACGCAAACGCGAACCGTGGACGACGGAGCGCGCCTCTATGACCAGCCCAGGTATACCTACTACTACATCGGCCCGGACGCGCCTGCCCCGTCGCTGGAGCAGGCCAAACGGAGTAACATCACCGTCAACCCTCTTTTCGGGATGCCCGCTTGGTTGGAGATGCCCTTCTTTGTAGCCGGGGCTGATCCGCCGCAGGAAGCGGCGCTCGTGGGGCTGGATCGGATTCTGTTGGAGGGCGAGTACCTGACGGGCAATGAACCACTCAACCCCAGGCCCTATGCTGCGCCGTTTGACAAAAGCCCCCGGGCCCTCATTAAGGTCCCGGTTCTGATCAACACCACCCCCTACATCAGCATCACGCTCCGCGCCGAACTGAAGCGCCTGCCATTGCCTCCGGAGGCTGCGAATCTGGAAGCTATCATGGCGCACGGGGGGAGAGAGTATCTGGCTTCTTTGCTCGGAGAGATGCTCACTTTACGGGAAATCAGCAGCGACGCCGCCTACCGTGGGGTGGTGGAGAGCCTGCGGAGCACTGCGGGATACGGCTTTACCAATCATGCCTTCGCGACGGGCACACCTAGCCGGATTACCTATCGGGAAATCCAACCGCCTTTCCCTTACGATGAGTTGGCGCTGGAAATCGTGCTTCCTGGAGGCCCTGGTTACGGAGGGGAGCCCGCCTACCGCATCTTTGTCGATCCTCGGTACGAAGAGGCCCGGTTCAACGCCGTCTTCCAAATGAACGCCAAGGGTGTATTCGACATCGAGCGCCTTCCCAAGCCGGGGGATGTCAATCGTGTGCCCCTGGAGACCTACTTCCCGCCCCTGGCCACCCTGCGCTACGACGAAGAGGGCCGGCCGGTCGAGCCGCGCACCCTCCGCCCCACCCTGAACCCGGCCGGCTATATCCAGAGCCCACCCCTTATACTCACCACCCTGGCCGCCGCCCAAGCCCTGCGCGGCGACGACTGCATCAGCGCAGTGCGGGTGCGCGTCGGCGGCATTGACGAACTCACCCCCGCCGCCCAACGCA
>JBFMCB010000305.1:0-1568 GCA_040754915.1 Chloroflexota bacterium
GTATCGAGAGCTAAAGCCTCGCAGGTTGACGATGATCAGGGAAGTACTAACCCAGGCCGCGATGGCTGCGGCCACCGCGGGGTCCAAACGAGGAAAGGCCACGTAGACCCATGTCAGGGCCAATGGGGTTAGAACCAGGCGCCTCCGGGCTGCTAGACAGAGAGTCCAACTGGCGGCGATCAGGATCGTGGTCAACGGGAGAATCTCCAGTATGGACAATCGGGACGAGGGGAACTCAGCGGCAACACGACTTCCAAGAAGCCCTAGCCCCAGGCCCAGGGCCAGGGTCTCTACGTCCCTTTTGGACAACGCACTGGCCCATCTCATGGAGGCACCACCCTCAACTTGCCCAAGAGCAACCGGTCACCCAGGCTGTTCCCAGATAAATCGAAAACAGGTAGCCGCTCTCCCGTATCTGCAAGATACATGCCGGCCTCCAGCTCATAGAGCCCCGACGGTGCCGAAGCGTCAACCGTTAGCTCATGCCGATCCAGGATCACCGGGCCGATCAGCCACTGCGTAGTGGGATAGCCCCCAGACAGTGGCTCGCCATCGTGTTGTCCCCAGATGGGACTGCGGCTGGCTGGGTTTACGCTGCCTCCCAACAGGTGTGTGAAGACGGTGTACCGTCGGTCACTCTTGCGGAGAGCCTGCCAATAAAGGTCAAGGTAAATGGCCTCTCCCGGCCGCAACTGTTGCGCATCAATCCCCTCAGGGGTATGGAGATCGTAGCCCAGGAACATGAAGTCGCCGCCCAGGCGGGCACGCATCGGGTGGGAGGGCGCCCCGGCCTTCGGCAGGGGCTGAGTGCCCTTGACGATGACCTGCCCAAAGTTGACTGGTTCAACCCCCGCCTCCGCCAATCCCAGCCTAAAGTGGTACCGTCCCGAAGGTGTGTACAGAAAGACAGGGAAGCGTAGATAGTAGCGAAAGATGCCGTCAGGCGCCAGCCCAAAGGTCACCCCTCGAGCCTCGAGAGCCCTCCCGCGCTCGTCCACCAGGGAGATAACCCCCACAGCTCGTCGCGGCGAGCGGACGTAAACGCTCAGGTTGACCTGCTCTTTTGGTCCGTAAACCTCGGGCACAACGTCATATCCCAATAACTCCACGCCGGGGGCCAAAGCTTTTTCTAATTGGTGCTGAATCCACATAGTATCAGCCGAAACAAGATACCGAGGTGCCATCACTTGAATCGGTTCCAGCCAAAGGCTAGTGGCCTGCGCTTTTCCAGCTTCGTTCACCGGCAACCTAGTCAACGACGCCGCTTCGTACATCCCCACCTCCAGATTGTAACGACCTGGAAGGGTGCCCGGCTGGATCAGGGTCGCCTTCCGGTCGGCAACTATCTCCCCGGCGACCCACGAGGTAGTAGGCCTGGCACCGCCATCCGGCGGCGCATCCTGCTGGCCCACGGTATGCCCCTGGTCGTCCAAGACATGTAGAAACGTGACGTACTCCCGGTCGATCCTCTCTGAAGCCCGCCAGAAGAGGATTACTTGCAAGATGTCGCCGGATGCCACTTCGTCCTTTTCCAGGCTGTAGCCGAGGAACTCTATGTGCTCTCCCAG
>JBFMCB010000306.1:0-1563 GCA_040754915.1 Chloroflexota bacterium
GCCCCTGGTCCCTGGGCCGGACGTTCCACGTGAGAGCCCGCGCCTGCTGGCCCCGGTGTTCTCCGATTCCGGCGGCCCGGTGATCATCGATTGCCGATGACAACGTGAGCGCAGTGAGCGTCGGCAGGCCACGGCATTGCCGTCCAGGATCCGCACCGCGTCAGCCAGCAGCCCGCGCAGCCCAGCGCTTCGCCAGCGGCCAGGCCAAGGATCATGTCCTTGGGCGCGCCACCGGCCGGGTCCGAGGGTGGGGTCTTGGCCCAGGAGGGGAAGGCCAGGGGCAGCAGGAGGAGAACAAACAGGAAGCGGGAAAGAACCGCCCCCAGCTCCTTGGAGGCCATCCAGGAACGAAAGAAGGGGTACGGCCACCGGAGCTCAGTCGCCCGGCTGTTCAGGTGCCAGTCGTCAAGCACTCTCAGCACGGACGTCCCCTCATCTTTCATCCTTCGGGGTGTGAACTTCTCTTCTCATGAGCGTTAGCTACGAACCTGAACGGATATCTTCGAGTTCTCGTCTGATGAATGCCGCGCAAGCGTCGGTCAAATCAGCGTAGCTGGCGTCTCTGTTCTTAGTATGACCACGCTGGAAGTAGCCTACGGTAACGCAATTGCCCTCTTGTTTGATATACCAGCCAGAATCTGTCCGCTTGTCCTCAGAGTAAGATATCCATTCATCAATGTACTCAGGATGCCGGGACAGGGCTTCGCGAAGGCCAGATTCGTCAACCTGATCGTGCTGTTCAAAATACCCAGACTGCTTCAACAAATCATAGATCGACTCTTGTCCAGTGCTGAGCAACCTGGGGATTCGAACTAGGTTGTGGGAGATACCCTTACCCGACATCGCTCTAACCTCTACTTGACCATTGTGGTACCATCCGCGCTCAGCCTGAAGCCCTTCTCGACGAGATAGTCCAATTCCCGCCTAAATACTCCAGTCACTTCGCTTATGTTCTTTACCGGATTTGACAAGACAATCTTGTCTCCACGAGCGATCGCTCGGTCCAGGAATTTCTGATTGGCCGCCCACTGCTCCGCCTTGCTCATCTTGTTCCATACTTCCGCTGGCACACTGAACCTCCTTGCTCCCAGCTCATCGGCGATCCTTAGATAGTCTGGGAACTTGCCAAGAACCGTCTGAGTTGTCTTTGCAGCACAAGAAGAGCCAGAAGCCACTCTGCCAAATGCCCCAGCTGTTGGCGGCGCCGGCGGCATTCCCAACAGCACGGGAACGAGGCCGACCAGCATCTCCGGCGTGACTATGGGAGGCGGCGTCGGTCTTGGAATGACCTCCTTGTAGTCGGGGATGCCGTTGCCGTTGGCATCCGGATTGGGGGCCAAGCCCTCTGGGTCGGCCAGGTTAACCGGGTTCTCGTTGGCGTACCCATACCGGTTCATCCCCCCTTCCAGTCCGATGGGATCGGGGGTGAGGAAGCGGCCGTCCACCGCATTGTAGTACCGGTGCCAGTTGTAGTGGAAGCCGGTTTCGGGGTCCTTGTACTGGCCGGGGAGGCGGAAGTGGTTGTCGATGGAGGATAGCGGATTGACTTCCGCCTGGCCATAG
>JBFMCB010000307.1:0-1562 GCA_040754915.1 Chloroflexota bacterium
CACCACCCCCTGGCCGGGGACGATGCTCCCCACCTGGTAACCATTATCCTGGACGGGGAGAACTGCTGGGAGGAATACGACCACAACGGCGACCGGTTTCTGCGCCACCTCTACGAGCTTATCTCCGGGGACAGTTCGCTGCAGACGACCACCCTCTCCGAATACCTGGCCCGTTTTCCGGCCAAAGATGCGCTCCCGCGTCTTGCCGCCGGCTCCTGGATCGGGGCCAATTTGGAGACCTGGATCGGCGAGCCGGCCCAGAACCGGGCCTGGGAATACCTGAAGCGGGCCAAGGCCAGGCTCACCAAGTGGCAAACCGCCTACCCGCTGGCCGACCTGCCAGTGCTGGAGCGAGCCCTGCGGGAGCTATACATCGCCGAGGGAAGCGACTGGTTCTGGTGGTACTATAGCCGAAACTGCTCAGAAAACGAGCCCTTGTTCGACCAAGCGTTTCGAGGGCACCTTAACCGGGTATACAAGATCATGGGCATCCCCTCCCCCTCCTGGCTCAAGGAGCCTATCAGCTCCGCTGTAGCGGCCATGCCCATGCGGCCCATGGGAGGCTACACCTCGCCGAGGCTATCGGCGGCGGAGGCGGCTTCGGAGCAGTGGCTCACTGCGGGCTACGTGGAGCCCATGAGCTCCACCGGAGCCATGCAAAGGGCTAGGACGGTCATGAAGCGGCTCTATTACGGCTACGATCCCGCCGACCTGTATCTTCGTCTGGAATTGACTGAGAAGATCGGCCCGTTTTTCGTGGGGTTTTATCTTAGCCTTCCCGGTGCCAAGCCGGCGAACCAGAGCACCCGCTACGGCGGCACCAATCTGGAGATTGAGTCCCCGGAGTCGCTGCTAACCTGGGAGATAGCGGTCTTTCCGGGTGGCAGCTATGCGGTGCTCAACCGTTCCGATGGCAATGGCGGATGGGTTCCGGTGCGAGAGATGGGCTCCATCGCCTTGGGCCCGAAAAACCTGGAGCTCAGCCTGCCGCTGGCCGACCTGGGGTTGAAGCTGGGGGACACGCTAGACTTGGTGGTGAACCTGGCCCGGGACATGGTGCTCCTGGAGGCGCTGCCCAGCCGAAATGCCCTGACCGTGCAGTTGGTGCCGAGAGGTTAGGGGATAGGGACAAGAGACAAATCAGCACTTGAGAAAGGCGGTATTGGTGGTGTTAGGTTTGAGACTCATTCGGGACAACCTGGAGCTGGTCAACGACGCCATGGCCAGGCGAGGCTTTGCCGCGCCCGTCGGCGAGATCGTGCGCCTGGACGACGAAAGGCGGCGGTTGCTCCAGGAGGTGGAGTCCTTGAAGGCGAAGCGCAACGAGGTATCTCGCCAGATCGCGGCCATGGAGGACCGCTCGGCCGCCGAGGCCTTGAAAGCCGAGATGCGTAGGGTGGGTGAGCGCATCAAGGCCCTGGACGTCGAAACAGCGGCGGTGGAGGAGAAGCTGAATGCGCTTCTATTGGAGGTCCCCAACTTGCCTCATGCCAGCGTGCCTATTGGCAAGGACGAGAGGGAGAATGTGGTGGTGCGCACCTGGGGCCGGCCCCGGGGGCTCG
>JBFMCB010000308.1:0-1559 GCA_040754915.1 Chloroflexota bacterium
GTTGCTGGCGATGGTGGAGGTGACGGCGGGGATGGTGTAGTCCTTGCCCACCAGGTTGACCCCCTCCTCCTGCAAGAGCCGGTAGATGCTGGTGCTCTGGGTCCTGGTTTTCCAGGTGCGGTCATCCACCAGGATGGTGACGGGCTTGGCCCGCACGATGTGCACGCTCATCCCGGGCCGGAGCGGCGCCGTGAGCGGAGGGGCCACCCGGTCACCCAGGTACACCGGGATGTTCTCGCGCTCCAGCGCCTCGCCCACCGTTTCCGCCGCCGAGAAGATGGTGGAAAAGGCCGTTCCATCGTGCACGTGCAACGGCACAGCCCGCGTGATGGAGATCGTGACACTGGCTGGGCTCAGGTCAGGGGAGGCTTGGGGAGAGAACTCTAAGGCGGGGGAGAACGGAACTGCTGATGCTCCCATCCACAGGCGGGCCTCTTTGGCCGGTGCGCTGGCCACAGCGCTGCCGCCGCGAACAGCGATCGACTGGCTGATCGCCAGGGCACGCTCCAGCAGCGCAGCTACTACCGGCAGCGGAGAGAGTGGGGAGGCCGCCGTGCCGTTCAGCGAAACCTCATCGCGAGGTTCCAACGTCAGGCCAGCCTGGTCCAGGGCCTCCCGGATGGTTTTGGACTGAGTGCGCAGGTGATAGGTTTGGCCGTCGGCCTGGATCTCCACCAACAGGGCACGCTGGATAACGATCTTGCCGTTGGCGTCGATCTTGCTTTCCAAGGGAGGGAAGACCCTGTCTTCGGGGTAGAGCAGGATCCCCGCTTCCTCCAGGATGTTCTTGACCGAGGATTGATGCGTATGAAAGGGACGGCGGTAGCCGTCGATGCTGATCTCGATCCTCTTCTGGGTTACCGCATAGCCACCGGCCAGCGCCGTGGCACAGGTCAGCGCCAGGAGGGCCCTCTGGCCCAGCCAGACCCACGGCACCCGGCCCAGCGCAACGGGGGCCTTGGCCCCCAGGGCCCCAAAGGATGATCGATCCGGCGGGTTCAACGCCTGCCTCTCCTGAGGTTATTGGCCAAACGCTTTCTTTACTAGAAAAACCTCGCTCCCACACCTGTCGGGCCTGGGCCCAGAACAGGCCTCAACGCCACCTGAACCAAGACTGGTCGTGCACCCTCTTTTGATCCAGACCTCCCAGCTTGCCGTCGTCAGCCAGCTCCGACCAGGCAGCCCTGCGGCACCCAGAAGGAAATGCTGACCGTTGCTTTCTTCCGAACCTGGCGGGGTTGGGCATGCTTCTGTCGCGCAGGACCCAATCTTCAATGCCGCTTGACGGCAGCAGTCCTGACAGGCCCGACCGGGAGAGGGGATTCGACCCCGCTATAGCGGGTTGCGGGTACAGGGCACCGCTAGCTCCCCATCTAGCACGACCACAAGCTATAGTAACCCATGAGATACCAATTGTCAAGCGAAGCTAGGCCGGTGTCATTTGAAATTCAAAAGTGGACACTTTTCAGTTGAAAAGTGGACATGCCATACTGGGTCCTCAAACCATCCTGCATGTGAGGAGGGGACCATGGTTCAGCTGCACAAGCAGTTCTCGGATG
>JBFMCB010000309.1:0-1519 GCA_040754915.1 Chloroflexota bacterium
TTGGATTTGAGCAACCTATACGCTCGCTATGCCCCGGTGGGTGGCGAAGCCATTGCGCCGGAAATCTTGTTGGGGCTGCTGTTTTATGGCTACGCCACGGGGGTGTTCAGTTCGCGCAAGCTTGAACGGGCAACCTACGAGAGCATCCCTTTCCGTTTTATCGCCAGCGGTTTGCATCCTGACCATGACACGATTGCCAATTTTCGCAAGACCTTTCTGGGTGAGATACAAGAGTTGTTTGTTCAAATTCTGCTGATGGCGAAACTGGCCGGGGTCTTGAAATTGGGCAACGTCAGTGTGGACGGCAGCAAGATCCATGCGGACGCTTCGAAGAGCAAGGCGGTCAGCTACAAGCGGCTGATTGAACTGGAAGCCCAACTGCGCCAGGAAGTCCATGAACTCCTTGAGGTGGGTGAGCAAGCCGATCAAGGGACGCTGCGGCTTCCCGAAGGATTGGTCGTCGAAGACGAGATTGCCATCCGCAGGGAGTGGCTGGGAAACCTGGCTGAGGCGAAGATCGTGCTGGAAGCCCGCGCCCAGGAGCGTTATGGTGCCGAAAAGGCCGAGTACGAAGCCAAACTGCGTGAGCGGGAAGAGCGGGCTCGGCGCAGTGGGCGCAAGCCGCGTGGTCGAGCGCCCAAGCCACCTGAGCCAGGCCCACACGACAAAGATCAGTACAACTTCACCGACCCCGACTCGCGCATCATGAAGAACAGCACCAACGACGGTTTCGACCAGCACTATAATGTCCAGGCCGTGGTGGATCAGGAGAGTCTGCTCATCGTCGCTCCTTCGCTCTCCAATCACCCCAACGATAAGCAAGAAGCTGAGCCTGCCATAGACGCCGTCTCGCCTCAGGTGGGGAAACCCAAAGCGGCCGCGTTGGACAATGGGTACTTCAGCGAAGCCAATGTCACCGCCCTCGAACAACGCGGCGTTGAGCCGTACATCGCCACCGGGCGAGAACCCCACCACAAGAGTTGGCACAGCTTCTTCGATGAATTGCCCGAGCCGCCACCCGAGAATGCCAGTCCGAAAGTCAAAATGGCCTACAAGCTCCAAACTGAGATCGGCCAAGCCATCTACCGTTTGCGGAAATGCACGGTCGAGCCGGTGATCGGCATCATCAAGGAAGTCCTGGGATTTCGCCAGTTCTCCCTGCGCGGCCTGCTCGCCGCTGCTGGCGAATGGTGTTTGGTCTGCCTGGCGTTCAATCTCAAACGCATGCACACGTTGATGGTCGGATAGGGGTAGGCTTCAACGCGCCTGCTGCCGGAAAAAAGGAGCAACGGCTATCCTGAAATGTGCCCTTTTGCACCCCTGTTGTCGCAATCGGCGGCCAATCTACCTTCGGATTTCGTTTTTGGTTGTAAAAGTGCTATGTTCTCCGACAAACTGCTAGCGGTGTTTAATGGCTCTGGTATAGATGTATACGTCCCACACCCCATCAATGAACTAAGCGTGATATCTAAGGGACGAGTTGACCTTGATACACCAGAACTCTCTTTTTGAAGTGTCG